>NZ_FTPU01000016.1 GCF_900108115.1 Epilithonimonas bovis DSM 19482 | reverse complement strand
TTATTAATCGGCGACAGAGGGTACATCAGCAAAGAACTCCAACTGGATTTATTCAACTATTCCAAGATAAATCTTTCGGTTCCAATGCGTAAAAACCAGCATAATTTTGTGGACTTTTGCAAGACAAAATCAAAAATCAGAAAGAGGATTGAAACCAATATTTCGCAACTGTGCGGACAGTTCTTAATAAATATTAACCTCGCAAAAACCTTTCAAGGTTTGGCAACAAGAATAGTATCAAAAATAACTTCTTTTACCATGATTCAATATCTAAATTTTTTCGTCTTCAAGAGAAGTTTGAATAAGTTAAAAATTAATTTGTGCTAAATGCACAACAGGTATTGTTTTATAGATTTCAACTTTAAAAAAGGTATGAATATTAAGCAAGAAAAAGTAAACTCAGCAAAGTTGCTTTGCCAAAGATAATTGTCTTATGATTACAAAAACTTTAGGGATTTTGTATGGAATTAAAAATATCAAATTCAAAAAATAATTTAACTTTGATCTTATTTTTTAATCAAAACACCGAAACATCTGAATGAAGCTCAAGGATGAGGACATTGTAAAGTTCTTAACGGCACCTCAAACTGTAGAGAAAGGACTGCGCGCGATGATGGATGCTTACCAGAGCCGGTTGTACTGGCACATCAGGCGGCTAATTGTAGACCATGACCAGGCTCAGGATGTGTTGCAGGATACTTTTATTAAGGCGTACCAGAACATTCACCAGTTTAAGAGTGACAGCAAGCTTTACACCTGGCTCTATAGGATTGCTACCAACGAGGCACTGCAACAACTTAATAAAATTAACCGGATGAAGAAGACGGATGAGGATGCGGAATATTATCTGCAGAATCTGGTGGCTGACAATGCCTGGCAGGATGCTGAGGAAATCCTGGTCCTGTTGCAAAAGGCGATACAAACATTACCGGAAAAGCAGAAACTGGTGTTCAATATGCGGTATTACGACGATTTGCCTTACGAGGAGATCTCCAGGATTCTGGATATGTCTGTAGGCACCCTTAAGACCAATTATCATTACGCTAAAGACAAAGTGGAACAATACATAAAGGATAATTACTCAGACGAGTTTTAGAATAAAGAATATAAAAGTTATGCAAATTGATATAGAAAAACTGAACAGAAAAACACCGTATCCGGAACCTGAGGATTCGTTTTTTCAGGGACTTCAGGATCGTGTGATTTCCAAAACGATTGGTGAAAGCAATCTGAGAACCGAAGACACTGTCATAAATAAGAAAACCCGTGTTTTCTCTCTCAATTTCCAATGGATGGCTGCCGCAGCAGTTGTATTGATTGCCGGTATCACCGCGTTTTTTGGATTTAATAATGATCCGGAGATGCAGATGGCTAAGCAGCAATCTGTTGTTGACAGTGTCTATGAGATACAACCTCTAGAAACAGAAACATCAAAAACTGTTGCTGAAAATAACAGTATTGATAAAACAGAGATGTCGGCTGCTAGCAAAAATACGCCTATAAAACCGTCTGCCTCACATGAGCGGAAGATTGGTAAACAAGGCGAAGCTTTTGATAACAGGGACCGTCTTGACTATGCATCCTCGGTTAAAAAGCCGGAGAATGATGTAGAAAAAATTCTCGCTGCTTTTACGCCGGATCAGATCAAAGACCTGGATAGAAACAGCGAACAGGATGTTTACCTTGACCTTTATAATTAATAACAAAATATTAGAGAGATGAGAAAATTGTTATTAACAGCAGTGTTTTTTGGATTGATTGGTTTTCAAAAGAGCAATGCCCAGATTAGAAGAACAGATAATTCTAATGCAAAGGCCAATGTGTCTCCTTCGGCGTCGGCTTACAGAAACAGTTCTTCCTCACTGGCTCCAGCCAATTCTTATCAGAGGCAGCAGAATATCCCAAGCAGTGCGGACTGGCAGAATATGGATATGAACGAAAAAAGACAGGCCGTGAGTAATATGTCTGTGAGAGAACGCTCTGCATTTTTGCAGAATATGAAGGCTAATATTGTTGTTGGCGATATCAGTGTGCCGGCAGATAAGCAGGATAGTTTTAAGAATTTATATGCAGAGTATCAGAACAATCAGAAGCAGATCAAGGAGAAATTCCATCCGGATAAAAACTTTGATCAGTTGAGCGACGAAGATGCGACAGCCAGGCTCAACCAAAGCTTTGATGTTGGTCAGCAGTTATTGAATAACAGAAAGGCCTATGCGGATAAATTTTTGAAAATCCTTACGCCTCAGCAAGTGCTTAAACTCTTTCAGACAGAGGGTAAAATGCGCGATAAAATGCTTGATAAAAAAAACGATAAATAAATAAAGAACCTCTGTAATTAAGAGGTTTTTTTAGTTTTATATCACACATTCACAAATGTTTCTAAATAATTTTTCCTATTCTGTCAAAAATATGTATTTTCGCAAACTGATTATAAACACATAATATAAAATGGCAATTTTAGGCGAAATTAGAAAAAGATCGTGGCTGTTAGTAGGCGTTATTGCTTTGGCGCTTTTTGCTTTCCTGGTGAATCCTGATACAATAGACAAAGTTTTTGGTAAAAATCCAAATATTTTGGGTAAGGTAAATGGTGAGGAGATCACAAGAGACGAGTTTAACGACCAGCTTTTTATTTTGCAGCAGCAAGCTCAGCAACAGGGGCAACCCGCAAAAGGTCTCGAAGAACAGGCCTGGCAGTTGCTGGTGCAATCCAAATTAATCAAACAGCAGTTTGAGAAAATGGGGCTTAAACTGACAGATGATGTATTCTGGAGCCAGTTGCAATATGATCCTATATTCGCACAAAATCAACAATATTTTGATGAAAAAGGCAACTTTAAGCTTCAGGAAATCAAAAGCGAAATAGAAAAAGCGCAGACTTCAAACCCTGAAAACTATGGTTTTTGGTTAAAAAACAGAAAGGCCATAGAGTATAGAATGATGGCCAGGATGCTTTTTAGTAATGTTACCGCGGGTATCACAACCAGCAAAAAAGAGGCTGAGCTGATGATGAAGTTCCGGGATGAGATGGCTAATATCGATTTTGTAAAAGTTGATTACCTTGAGTTTTCTAAAAAAAATAACGTAAAAGTGACCACGCAGGATCTGGCTGATTACATCAAGCAGCATCCGACAAGATTCAAAGCTACGGCCAGCAGAAATATTGCTTACGCTTATTTCCCTGCAACACCAAGTGCTCAGGATGATGCGGCAACACTTAACGAGATTAATAAATTATACCTAAAAGGCACCGACGCTTCCAACGGAGCAGAAAATTTCCAGAACACCAAGAATGACTCTATGTTTGTGGAGCTTAATTCTGATGTTCCTTTTATTCCGCAATACGTAAGCCTTAACCAGATTCCTCAGGAGCTTAAAGGCAAAATTGCTACTGCCGCAATAGGGCAGACTTTTGGTCCGTATAAAGAACAGAACTTATATGTAGTATCTAAGTTATTGGATAAAAAAGCATCCGATTCTACATTGTCAAAACATATTTTGATTGCTTACAAAGGTGCTGAGCGTTCTACTGCTACCAGGACAAAAGAGGCGGCTAAGAAAACAGCGGATAGCCTTTTGGCAGTTATCAAAGCTGATCCTGCAAAGTTTGCACAAGGTTTAAAATTGTCTGATGAGCCTAACGCGGTAGAAAGAAATGGTAGTGTTGGCTGGACAACGCCTTCCTCACCTTTCGCGCCGGGTTACCTCAAGTTTTTAGCCGATAATGCTAAAGGCACCACGGGTCTTGCCGAGACATCATTCGGTTACCATATTATTAATGTGGAAGACAAGAAATCAGGCTCCATGGCTTATAAAATTGCGCACCTTGCAAAAAACATCAAAGCATCTGATAAAACTGAAAACAAAGTATTAACTCAGGCTACAAGATTTATCCAGCAAACCGAAGGTAAAAGTTTCAACCAGTTTAAAAACCTGGCTGAGAAAAACAAATACATTTTCAATAATGCAAAAGCTGTTGGCCGATTCCAGGGAACACTTCCGGGGCTTAACACCGATAAGGATGCAGACGTGATTACCTGGGCTTTTGATAAGAAAAGAGAAATTGGTGATACGGATATCTTTACAGTAGAAGGGTCGGGAGACAGGATTGTTGCTTACGTTGTAGGAAAGCAGGATGAAGGCCTTGCAGATCCGGAAACCGTAAGAGATCAAATAGAACCAATTGTTAAAAATAAATTGTTGGCCAAGAAAATCGTAGAAAAAATCAATGCCGGAAAATATACTTCGCTTGATCAGGCAGCAAAAGCCTTTGGTACAAGCAAAGCCAGCGCAACAGTTAACCTGTTCAATCCGGGAGTGAATGGTGCTATGGAGCCAAAAGTTGCGGGTGCTGCCTTCGGTGTAGCTGCTAATAAGTTATCTCAGCCAATAGAGGGGATGACAGGTGTTTATCTATTGGTGAAAAAATCAGTAACGACCAATAAGTTGCCTGGTGATATCAAGCAGATTGTACAAGCTATTACGCAGCAAAACTCTCAGCAGTTTACCGGAGCGCTTCTTAAGAGCCTTCAGGACAATGCAACAATCAAGGATTACAGAATCGAAGTTTGGGACAAAGCTCAAAAATAATTTTCTAATCTGTTCATAAAAACAATAAAAGCGGCATAATTGTCGCTTTTGTTGTTTTTTTATTTATAACAATTATAAAAGCAATATTCTTATATTTGCTGATTAGTAAAAAACAAAAACGTGAAGTTAAGTAAAGAATTAAAAGCAGGATTGATCGCAGTTTTTGCTATTATAAGTTTCGTGATCCTTTATCAGTTCATGAAGGGTAAAAATCTATTTACAACAGATAATGTGTTTTATGCCAAATACGATAATGTAGAAGGGCTGGAAGTTTCAAATCCAGTATCCATCAACGGTTTGAAGGTGGGGCAGGTCGATGAGATCAAGCCAATGACTACCAAAGACGGTAAACTGCATTTTGTGGTAAAGGTTACCATCGATGATACATTCGAGTTTTCCAACAGGTCTACTGTCGAGATTTTTGAACCGGGGCTGATGTCCGGAAAAGAGATGAAAATTAACCTTTTTTATGGTGGTGAGATGGCAAAAGACGGCGATACGCTCAAAGGTAATTATCAACTATCTATGTTTAACTCTCTGTCGTCGCAAGTGAAACCGGTAAAAGATCAACTTTCTAATGTTTTGCTAAGGCTGGATTCTACACTGGCAAGTACCAATAAAATTGTTGATGAGCAAAACCGCAGAGAAATCAAGCTGCTGTTATCTAACCTTAACAAAACTATTGAAACATTTAAGTCCACTGCCGACAAAACCAATGCAATACTCGCTGGTAACGAAACGGGATTACATAATGTAGTAGAAAACGCCAACAAAACTTTGCTGACCGCTAACAGGACACTTGATAAATATGGCTCCGTAGCTGATAACGTTGACATCAATAAACTGAATGGTACAATCGATCAGTTTAACCAAACGGCTAACAAACTGAATAACGTTATTTCCGGCATACAAAACGGTAATGGTTCTCTTGGTAAATTGATGAAAGATGAAGAACTTTACAATAATCTAACAAAAACGTCAAGTAATCTTAATCAATTGGTAGAAGATGTAAAAGCCAATCCGAAAAGATATGTTAACTTCTCTGTTTTTGGTAAAAATGCTGATAAAAAATAGATATGCAATACATTGACAATGTCATTTTTCTGATTCTTCTCGTCGTAGGGTTTGGCTTGTTTGCAAAAAGCCTCAGAGAGCTGTACCGTAACATAAAGTTAGGCAGAGCAATAGACCGTACTGATAAAAAGGCAGAGCGATGGAAAACAATGGCAAGAGTCGCATTGGGACAAAGCAACATGGTGAAGAAGCCAATTGCCGGGATCCTGCACATTTTTGTTTACGTTGGTTTTGTTATTATTAATATAGAGCTGCTGGAAATTGTCGTAGACGGTATATTTGGCACACACCGTTTCCTTGCAAGCGTTTTTGGTGAGTCATTTTATTCATTCTTTACAGCGACATTAGAAGTTCTTGCTGCCTTGGTTATATTTGCCGTAGTTGTATTTTTTATAAGAAGAAATTTTTATGGCGTCAAGAGGCTCACGATGAAGGAACTCTCTGGCTGGCCAAAACACGATGCCAACTGGATTCTGATTATAGAATTTGCGCTAATGGTCGCCTTTTTCACAATGAATGGTTCAGATTGGGTTCTGCAGCAGAGAGATATTTTCCATCACCATGGGTATTTCCCGGTGAGTTCCAATATTTTGGGGCCAATTTTTGAGAATTTCGGTGATTCAGCATTATTATTTACTGAGAGAGGTGCATGGTGGTTTCACTTTGTGGGCATTTTGTTCTTTATGAACTATCTGTATTACTCCAAACATTTACATATTATTTTTGCATTCCCTAATACATGGTTTGCTAACCTTGAGAAAAAAGGGAAATTCAATAATCTGGCATCTGTTACCAAAGAAATTAAGTTGATGATGGATCCCAACGCAGATCCTTATGCTGCTCCGCCAGAAGGTGAGACAGAAGAAGCGCCTTCAAAATTTGGTGCAGAAGATATTTTTGACCTCAATCAAGTTCAGTTGCTTAATGCCTATTCCTGCACAGAGTGCGGACGCTGCACGGCAGAATGTCCTGCCAATATCACAGGTAAGAAGTTGTCTCCAAGATTGATTATGATGAAAACCAGAGATCGTCTGGAAGAAGTGGGTAGAAACATCAATAAAAACGGTGGTAAGTTTGTAGATGATGGCAAAAAATTGCTTAACGATTACATTACCAAAGAAGAACTTTGGGCCTGTACTACCTGCAATGCGTGTGTAGAAGCCTGCCCTGTCCTGATAGATCCTCTGTCTATTATTTTTGAAATGAGAAGATTCCTGGTAATGGAACAATCTTCCGCGCCGCAGGAGCTCAACCTGATGATGACCAATGTGGAAAACAATGCAGCACCTTGGCAATATAACCAGGCCGACCGCCTTAACTGGGCAAATGAAAATTAATGTAACAATGTAATAATCTTAGCAGTGTAACAATCAATTGGTAAACTGTTACATTGGTTAATTAGCAAATTATAAAAATGGATTTCACGATAAAAACAATGGCAGAATATGCAATGGAAGGTAAATCTCCAGAAGTTCTCTTCTGGGTAGGTTGTGCCGGAAGTTTTGATGACCGTGCAAAAAAAATTACACGGGCATTCTGCAAAATCCTTAATAAAATCAATGTAGAATTTGCAGTGCTGGGACAAGAAGAATCCTGCACAGGTGATCCTGCAAAGCGTGCCGGGAACGAGTTTATTTTCCAGATGATGGCTTTAACCAATATAGAAGTTCTCAATGCTTATGACGTTAAAAAAATCGTAACGGCCTGTCCGCACTGCTTCAATACCCTGAAGAATGAATATCCAAGCCTTGGCGGTAATTATGAGGTCATGCACCATACGCAATTCCTAAAGCAGCTAATGGAGGAAGGAAGACTGAAGATAGAAGGCGGCAGTTTCAAAGGGAAAAAAATTACCTTCCATGATCCTTGCTACCTTGGCCGTGGCAATGATGAGTACGAAGCGCCAAGAATGCTTCTTGAAAAACTGGATGCTGAGTTGGTAGAGATGAAGCGTTGCAAAACCAATGGATTATGTTGTGGCGCTGGCGGTGCACAGATGTTCAAGGAGCCGGAAAAAGGTAACAAAGACATCAATATCGAGAGAACAGAAGAAGCGCTTTCTTTCGAACCCAAAGTCATTGCGACCGGCTGCCCGTTCTGTAATACGATGATGACAGATGGTGTCAAGCATTTTAACAAAAATACAGAAGTAGAAGTTAAAGATATTGTAGAACTTCTGGCAGAAGCAGAAGATTTGTAAGCCAATCGCAGTAAAATAAAAACAGAACCCCGGAATGCCGGGGTTTTTCCGTTGAGTGGTTTAGATAAAAAATGCGTAATTTTATATCTCAAAAATTATTGAAATGAAAATTGAAGAATCTAATATTGTTGAGACCAACGATTACAGAGTGATTATATATCCTGCCTCGCGCCCTTTTACGGCCAAAGAAAGTAAAACAATTGCCGAAAAACTGTATGATTTCCTGGGTGGATGGGCGGCTCATGGCAAGCCCTTGTCATCGTCTTTCAAAATTGAGAAAAACCAGTTCATAATCATCTGTGTGGATGAAGAGAAGGAAGCAGCTTCCGGTTGCAGTATCGACGCATTGGGCAAGATTATGCGCGAGCTGGATGCTGAATTTGAACTTGGCCTTTTTGACCGTATGAAGGCCAGCTTTTTGGAAAATGGTGAAGTAAAAACGTTGAAATTATCAGATTTCAAGAATAAAATCAGGAATGGTGAGTTATCTAAAGATATTGAAGTTTTTGATTTCTCAAAAAACACCTACCTTGATTTCCTGAGCCATTTTTTGCAACCGTTTAACCGTAGCTGGGCATCATCTATTGTGTAATTTGATAACATTTTTTCGGCAAAATTTGTTCATACTACAGCTCATAAAGCTTAAGTTTTTATCTTTGCAGGGATGAAACTCAGATTATCCATAATTGTTACAGCGCTGGTGTTACTATGTGCCTGCCAGAGGGACGAAGAAGATATCCAGATGATTGATCAGGTTCTGAAAATGTACGTCCACAATTCTGCCGGCCAGGATTTGCTGAACAACAGAATCAAGGATTCTTATTCATCGGTATCCCTCTTGGATCTTTTGGGAGAAACGGCATTGGTGCCTGTGTCCGGCTTCAGCCTTATAAAGGATTCCGATACGGTTACTTATTTGGATTATGCCGCAGGTGCGGTGCGACTGAAGCGAGATTCCATTGGCCCGGAGCTGAAGACTTATTACTCAAAATTTATTATACGATATTCAAAAACGGTTAATTCCCAAACAGTGACCGATGATGATACGATTGAGATTGATTACAAATGGACGCCGTCATTGTTTGAACTATCGTCGCTTAAATATAATAATCAACTGAAATTTACAAAAGTATCTGGCCAGCCCAACGTTGTAAAAATCGTCAAATAAAATCCTTAAATTTGCATACGCTCAGAAATATTATTTTAAATTAAATTTCTGACAACCAACAACTATCAACCAACAACCAAACTATGTTACAGGTTAATTTTTTGCGCGAGAACAAAGAGCGCGTTTTGGAAGGCTTGAAGAAAAGAAACTTCAAGGAACTCGATTTGGTCCAGGCAGCAATTGATGCTGACGACGAGAGAAAAAAATTACAGTTTGAGCTGGACTCACAACTTTCTGAAATGAACAGGATCTCCAAAGAAATCGGAATTCTGATGAAAGAAGGGAAAAAAGAGGAGGCAGAGGCTGCAAAATCCAAAACATCGCAGTTCAAAGAATCCAGCAAAGAATTACAATCTCAACTGAATGATACTGAGAAAAGCTTGCTCAACATCCTTTATCAGATCCCCAATATCCCCAATGAGAAAGTTGTGGCAGGTGTTTCAGCTGATGACAACGAAACCATTTACCAATCTGTGGAAGTCCACGGCTTGGGACAGGGCGCGATCCCGCACTGGGAATTGGCAAAAAAATACAATTTGATCGATTTTGAACTGGGTGTGAAAATAGCCGGAGCGGGTTTCCCGGTTTATCTTGGGAAAGGAGCGCGTTTGCAAAGAGCTTTGGTTCAGTATTTCCTCGATAAAAACACAGATGCCGGTTATCTGGAAGTGAATCCGCCACACGTGGTAAACGAAGCTTCCGGTTACGGAACAGGGCAATTACCGGACAAAGAAGGGCAGATGTATTATATAGGTGCAGATGATCTTTATCTGATTCCAACAGCCGAAGTTCCGGTGACTAATATTTACCGTGATGTTTTGCTGGATGAGAAGGATTTGCCAATTAAGAATACGGCTTTTTCACAATGTTACAGGAGAGAAGCTGGAAGTTACGGAGCACACGTGAGAGGCCTCAACAGACTTCACCAATTCGAGAAAGTGGAGATTGTAAGAATCGAGAAACCGGAAAATTCTTATGCCGTTTTGGAAGAGATGGTAGCGCACATCCAATCTATTTTGGAAGATCTGGAACTGCCTTACAGAATCCTGAGACTTTGCGGAGGAGACACTGGTTTTGCATCTGCAATGACTTACGATTTCGAAGTATGGAGCGCAGCACAGGAAAAATGGTTAGAAGTAAGTTCAGTTTCCAATTTTGAAACCTTCCAGGCCAACCGGTTAAAGTGCCGTTACAAAGGTACCGAAGGTAAGTCCCAATTGGTTCATACACTGAATGGTTCTGCAATGGCTTTGCCAAGAATAATGGCAGCCCTTTTGGAGAACAACCAGACAGAAGAAGGTATTAGGCTTCCGAAAAAAGTTGCAGAATATGCAAGATTTGAATTAATTAATTAATTCAAATTCTAATAAAAATAAAAAAATCGCAAATTTTACTTTGCGATTTTTTTTATTCTAATAATTTAAATATAATTTTAGAGGTCATAAGATATTTACATATCATCAATATTCTTTATTAAAAGGATTTCTCATTATTTCTAACGCTCGCAGATTTTTCCAATTATGCAGATGCTGAAAATCCGAATCTGTAAAATCTGCCTGATTAGCGAGAATATCATATTTTCCAGTAGGTATTTAAGTTATGACCTTTATATCTTTTTTGTCATTCCATAGGAATCTTAACAGTCTAGATTCCTACGGAATGACAAACTTATATGTCAAATAGGTGATCAAATGACTTTGCGAACTTTAAAAATTTTTCAATATTGAAAAAAAATGTGACTTTGTTTTTAAACTATTTCAAATTCAAATAATAAGTCCAGATCAGGCGGATTTCTGAATAATCAAATTCCGGGGGCAAAACAGCCTTCCAGTCATTGACATTGTCCTGCGGATTTTCCTTAAAGGTGATCTCAAAGATTTTGATTTTCTCTTTCGGATAGATTCTCAGCAGATCATTTTTGTCCAATACATTTTGTTCTGCAAATTTTGCCAGATGCCCAAAGATGGTAGATGCCACAAGGCCTCTTTCTTTCGCGATCTCAGAAACCGTCTTTCCTTCCTGGAAAAGCTGATAAGTCAAAACATGGGTCGGGACCTTTTTGATTTTCAGAGAAACCTCCACATCTTTTTCTTTATCATATAGCGGCGTATCCAGAAGATGGACATCCTTCAGATCCTTCAGGTAATCTTCAATATCATCCAGCCAAACCCGAAAATCTTCATTAAAAGCTTTTAAGCCTTTTACACCTTTTGTCTCAGAATAAAAATCTTTGAGCGGCGAGAAAACTTTCTCATTAACATTGGTGAAAAAGAAATTGACAGCACCTTTTGCCTTGTTTTCGATCTCCGGCCATTCTTCCTCACCCAGAAGGAATTTGTGCGTTTTTTGAAGCAAGATTCGCTCAAATTTCAGGAAAATTGTGACCAGGTTATCAATCTCAGATTTTAAGCTGATATAGAGCTGATGCGATTTATTCTTATCAATAAATTTACTGCTTCGGCCCATAACCATCCAATTTTCCAGTGCCGAGGCATACCAGTTGCAGTCGATTCTTCTGATTACTTTTTGGATGCTGTAATCGTATTTTTCCGAATTGATGATTTCCTCAATTTTCGCATTAGCATGTGTTTCATCCTGAAATTTGGCTACTCTTTTATCGCTAAAAATCACATCAGGCGTAATCTTGGATTTTAGGATAATCCCTTCCAAGGTTCTGCATCGTGAAAGTGCCACGTAAACCTGGCCGGAAGCAAAACTTTTACCTGCATCGATAATGAGACGGTCAAACGTCAACCCTTGGCTCTTATGGATGGTTACAGCCCATGCCAGCCGGATAGGGAACTGTTTGAAGCTGCCCAAAACCTCTTCCTGAATGTTTTTTTCTGCATCCAGGGAATATTTTTTCTGTTCCCATGTTTCGGCCTTTAGTTTAATCTCTTCCTCGCTGCCATCCAGAAGTACGGAAATCTCATCTTCATCCAGATAAGAAATTTGGCCCAGTTTTCCGTTGTAATATTTTTTGTCAGCCGATGTATCATTGCGGATAAACATAATCTGCGCACCAACTTTCAGCTCAAGGACCTCATCATTAGGGTATTGTGTCTCGCGGAAATCGCCCACTACTTCAGCATTGTAAAAATGAGGTTTCCCACCTAATTCCTTTATTTTTTTCTGATTGATGTCGTCCGCCATTTTGTTATGTGAACACAGGTAAACGTAGGCCTCATCCTTAGGGTCAAAATTAGGCTGGTATCGTGCGTTAAGGGTTTCAAAATCAACATCTTCTACAACACCGTCCCGTATAGCATTAAGGATCTCGAGGAAACTTTCGTCAGTCTGGCGGTAAACTTTGGTAAGTTCCAGAGTTATGAAGTTGCTGTCTTCCAGAGCTTTGGCATGAAAGAAAAAAGGGGATGAATAACACATCGATAGGATATACTCGTCCCTCACGACCGGTGGCAACTGGTAAAGATCACCTATAAACAACATCTGCACACCACCAAAGCGCTGCTGGTTTCTGCGGACGTGGCGCAATGCAAAATCCATCATATCCAAAACATCAGCACGAAGCATGGATGCTTCATCAATAATGATGATCTCGATCTCCCGCAGTAGTTTTAGCTTATCTTTCCTATATTTAAAATGGGGCATCAGATCCGCAATATTGTTGGCAAGATTCTGATCAATCCGTTCTGTGGTAGGGAGAAAAGTCCTGAGAGGCAGGCCAAACATCGAGTGGATGGTGACACCGCCGGCATTGATGGCCGCAATACCTGTTGGTGCAACCACAATGTGTTTTTTCTTTGTTTTTTTGACAAAATCATTTAGAAATGTAGTCTTTCCTGTACCGGCTTTTCCGGTAAGAAAAATATTTCTGTTGGTATGTTCTACAATATCAAAAAGAGAGTCGTTCATCAGGTCAAAAATACGGAAATAACAGAAAATAATTTATCATATTTTTGTAAAAATAAAAAAGCAAATGGGAAGAATAGCAACATCTATAACTCAACAAATCGAAAAATTAGAGGAACGAGGGATGGTTTTAGATATGCCTTTAGATAAAATTAAAGAAGTCCTTTTAGATATCGGATATTATAGGTTAGGGTTTTATTGGCATCCTTTTGAAATCGATAATGAGTCCGATGACAGAATCCATAGATTTCAACCGGAGACAAAATTTTCTACAATACTAGATTTGTATTATTTAGATGTTGATTTAAGACATTTATTAATAAAGTTCATCAATAGAATTGAAGTTAATTATCGGACAAAATTAATCTATTATGCTTCTAACAAGTATAAAAATAGTCCAACTTGGTTTGTTGACCCAAAAGTTATTACAAAAAATTTCATCGATGATTTTGATAAATATTATAATGATGATTTCAAAAAAACAAAAGTTATAGCTAAACATCATAAGAAAAATATTAATGATAAATATGCGCCAGCTTGGAAAACATTAGAGTATTTTACATTTGGAACTAATCTGAAAATTTATAAATCATTTTTAGATTCTGATATTAAGGAAAGAATCTCAGAAATTTATAATGTAAAGGATACTTCAAAATTTATTAAACTAATGGAAACAATTGTTTTCGTGAGAAATTATTGTGCTCACAGTGGCGTAATGTTTGACTTACGAAATACTTATGGTATTCCTAAATTGCCATTCTATGAATTTAATAATAACGACAGGCATTGCTTAGATTCCTGTATGAAAATTATAAATTTTATTTTGTATCAAATATCAGAAAATCGTTCTCAAGAAATGATGAAATCATTAGAGCAATTATTTCTTAAGTATGCTGATAAAAATGCAGTTATAAAAGATATTATAGATAATAAAATTAGATTTGTTGGCTCTAAATAAATTATTTTTTCTTATTTATATAATTTTTTTTAACTTTGCAAAACAAAAGTGTCCCACTATTCATTTTATGCTTTAGTGCTGCACTATAAAAAAAGAAATTTTAGCCTCGGATTTACTCTGAGGTTTTTTGTTTTAATTACTTAATTCTATCCGGATTTTTTTTCAGGAAGCTGTCCCATCCGGAGTATGATTTTTCTTGCGATAAATTCCCGGAGTTAAAATGATGACAAACAGCCACAGCCAATCCATCAGATGCGTCAAGATATTTTGTAGGAAATTCTTTTAACTTAAGAAGATTCTGGAGCATTCCAGCCACTTGTTCTTTGCTGGCATTTCCGTTTCCGGTGATTGCCATTTTTACTTTTTTTGGAGAATATTCGGTAATGGGTACATCTCTGTGAAGGCTTGCCGCCATCGCCACGCCCTGCGCGCGCCCCAATTTGAGCATACTTTGTACATTTTTCCCAAAAAAGGGTGCTTCCAGTGCGGTCATGTCGGGGTGGTACTCATCAATCAGTGCGAGGGTTTTATCAAAAATAATTTTAAGTTTTGTCTCGTGGTTGTCATATTTTTTCAGGATTAACTCGTGGATGGCTACCAACTCCATCTTATTTCCTTTGACAGAAATAATTCCAAATCCCATAACACTTGTACCCGGATCGATGCCCAAAATTATCTTTTCAACTAACATAATGGCAAAAATACGTTAAGATTTTCATAAAGTTGTCAGGCTTAATTTTATTTTAATCAAAAATTTCTAATTTTAAAATCTTAAAATTAATAGATAACACATGAAAAATTTTCTACTCACTGCAGCGGTGGTGTTTTATGCAGGATATGCAACGCCTGTATTTTCACAAAAGGCTGAAACTCCAAAATTTATCAGTAATGTGGAAGGGATCAAAGAGTACTCCCTTAGCAATGGCATGAAGGTTCTCCTGATCCCTGACGGTTCCCAAAGTAATATGGTGGTGAACATTGTTTACAACGTTGGATCAAAGAACGAGGGTTATGGCGAAAAAGGTATGGCTCACCTATTAGAGCACATGCTTTTCAAAAGTACCAAAAATTTGGGTGATATCAAGAAACAGCTTTCAGACAAAGGTGGTCGGGCTAATGGTACAACCTGGTATGACAGAACCAATTATTATGAAGTGTTCCCATCCAGCGACGAAAACCTAAAATGGTCTTTGCAAATGGAAGCTGACAGAATGCTGAATGCAACCATCCTGCAATCGGATCTGGATAAGGAATTCTCTGTTGTACGAAACGAATTTGAAATCGGAGAAAATAATCCAGGTAGTGTGTTGATGGAGCGTATTGCTTCCACAGCTTACCTGTGGCATAACTACGGTAACAGTACAATAGGCAGCAAAGAAGATATAGAACGTGTAAAAGCACCTACACTTAGAAAGTTCTATGAAAAGTATTACCAGCCAGACAATGCGACACTGATTATTGCTGGTAAATTTGATGAAAAACAGGCTCTTAATTATATTTCCCAGTATTTTTCTGTACTTCCGAGGCCATCACGGGTGTTGGATGAGAGTTATACTGTAGAGCCGGCACAGGACGGAGAACGTTTTGTAGAGCTCAAACGTGCAGGCGACAGCAAAGTTGTGGGCGCTCTTTACCACACAGTACCTTTTGCAGATAAAGACTATGCGGCACTGGATGCATTGTCAGAGATTTTGACGGCCGATCCGTCAGGATATCTTTACAAATCTATGATTGATTCTCACAAAGCAGCTTCAGTTTATGCTTATCAGCAACAGCTGAGAGATGCTGGTTTTATGTACTTTGGTTTGGAGATACCGGCCGATAAAGATGTAAAAGCAACAGAAAATGACTTCCGTGCAGAGTTGGACAAAATTGGGACTACCAAATATACAGAACAGGATTTGGCAAGAGCTAAGGCAAAACTGTTAAAACAGATTGAGAATATTAAAAATAATACAATCAATTATGCGATTGGTTTAACCGAGATTGTTGGTGCCGGCGGTTACAAACTGGGATTTCTGTACCGTGATAATGTAGAAAAACTCACGCTAGCGGACGTTCAAAAAGCAGCTGAGAAATACTTCAGAACCAACAATAGAACCATTGGTATTTTCATTCCTACGAAAGATGAAGTCCGGGTAAAAAATGTAGAGTACAGCAATGACCAGCTTGCCGCATTAACAAAGGATTACAAAGGCAAAGCCCTGGAAAAAGAAGCCGCTCCATTTGAAGCCAGCATCAAAAACCTGAAGGCAAACCTTACCGAGGGTACACTAAGCAATGGCATGAAGTATGGCGTTATCAAAAAAGAAATCAAGGGTGGGAAAGTCCTGGCCAGTTTCCGTTTTCCGGTGAGTAATGCCAAAGATCTCAGTGGCAAATCCGATGTCGGATCACTTATGGCTCAGGTTCTTAAGACAGGAACCAAGTCTCACACCAAGGAGCAGATTCAGGATATGCTCGATCAATGGAAATCCAATGTTAACTTCGGTTTTGGAGGCCAGACTTTATATGTTAACGTAAGCACTTACAAAGAAAACTTACCAAAAGTAATGGGGTTAATCAAAGAAATCCTGACAGAGTCCACCTTCCCTGAGGCTGAATTGGTAAAAACCATCAATGAGTATAACACATATCTGGAAGGTTCTCTCAACGATCCTCAGTCTATTGCCTTTAATGAGATCGAAAAGATTACCAAAAATTATCCTAAAGAGAGCATCTATTATACTGCCTCTACACAGGAGCAGATAGACAACAACAAAAAAGTCAAGAGAGAGCAGTTGGTAGATTTTTATAATAAAATTTTAGGGTCCAATAATGGTGTGGGAACTGTGGTTGGCGATCTAGATACCAAAACGGCTGGGTCTCTTTTGGAAGACACATTCGGAAAATGGAACTCCAAATCCAAGTACGAATACATTAAACCGGAATTATTTGCAACCAAAAAACTGGACAAAGATTACCTGACGCCAGATAAGGAAAATGGTGCGGCTGTTGGCAAGATTGCATTCTCCATGGACAGAAACTCTCCGGACTATCCGGCGCTAATTATCGCCAACGAAATGCTGGGAAGCGGCGGATTCCTTACCGCAAGGATACCAACCAGACTTCGTGAGAAAGAAGGAATTAGTTATGGTGCAGGCTCTTTCGTAAGCATTCCTGTAGACAACAATGTAGCGTCCTGGAGTTGGTATGCATTCTTTAACCCAACCAAAAAAGATGCGGTAAACAAAGCGCTTAAAGAAGAAGTCAACAAAGCTGTGAAAGAAGGCTTTACAGAGGAAGAATTCAAGTCTAATTTGACATCATGGCTCAATGGCAGAAAAACCGGTTTGGGTAATGATAATACCTTGATGAACCTTGTTAATACTCAGTTGCAGTACGGCGTTCCATTAGAAGATTACGATACGCTGGAAGCAAAAGTATCGGCGCTGAAAGTCAGCCAGGTCAACGATGTGTTAAGAAAATACATCAGCGAAGATAAGATGACTTCTGTCTTTGCAGGAGACTTCAACAAGAAATAAGTCATTTCAAAATACTAAAAAACCGCCTCAAATATTTTGAGGCGGTTTTTTGTTTTTTTTTAGGAGCCGGGAACCTGCTGTCCGCTGTATCTTTTGCAAAAACCCAAAGCTTTTTCCATCGCATAATTTGCAAAAGGATGCCGCTGCCATCAGGGCTAGGGTTACAATTGTCAAACAGCTTTTACCATAAATATCCCGTTAATCTTTTTTTTATGAAATCCTAAGGTCAGAAACAATAATTTTATAATGGTCACAATCCTCAAAACAGATTCCGTTCAGTTTCCAATACGGGTTTTTAGGTTCTAGGATAGGAACGTTATAAATTTCAAGATTAGCAACAATCTTCTGAAACTCTTTCAACGATTCTGGATAGAAAACCAAAATGTCATCGTCATCAAATTTAGATTCAGGAATATTGTTGTCATGAGTGAATTCCAAATGCCAATTCTCATTTTCCTTCCCGAGAAAAACACATCATAACCATTATGTTCTTTGAAATTTCCAAGAACTTTAAAATCCAGAACTTTAGTATAAAAATCAATCAGCTTTTCCAGATTTTTGGTATGTCTTGCGTATCGGAAAATCATTCTTGCATTTTAGGTTAATCACAAAGTTAATGCCTTGGAAAGTTGCAACAATTTTTATCTAAGATAAGATTTCATAGTGCCTTAAAACATAATTGAAGACTAAAAATTTGTGCCTTTGCGTTTATTATTTTTAGTTAATTTAAAACTCGGCCAACTTTTCTTCAGATAAAACTTTCACAACATTCACCCAATTCGCATCTTCATTCAAACAAGGGATATAATCAAATCTTTCGCCGCCGCCATGCAGAAAAATCTCTTTCCCTTCCACAGAGATCTCCTCCAGAGTTTCCAGGCAGTCTGATACAAAAGCAGGACAAACAATCGCCAGTTTTTTGATGCCTTTTTTACCAAGGCCTTCCAGAGTCGCATCGGTGTAAGGCTCAATCCATTTATCTTTTCCCAATCGGGACTGGAAGGTTACCATCACTTTCTCCTTGGGTAGGCCCAATTGCTCCCGCACCAGTTCGGTTACTTTAAAACACTGATGCCTGTAGCAGTATTTGTGGGACGGCAAATCATCTTTCAGGCAACAATTGTCTATGCTGCAGGTTTTAGTAGGGTCGGTTTTATAAATATGGCGTTCCGGAACACCGTGATAGGAAAACTGCAACAGATCGAAATCGGCGGGTAGCTTTTCTTTGATACTTTCTGCCAAAGCTTTGATGTAGATATCCCTGTTGTAGAAAGGTTCTACATAATTAATTTTGATGTCGGGGAAGAATTTTTTTCGGACTTCTTCTGCTTTGTCAATGACTGTTTCTGTGGTACTCATCGCATATTGCGGATAAAGCGGGAACAGCGTGATCTCTGTGACCCCTTTATCCACCAATTCCTGAATGCCGGTTTGGATTGATGGTTCGCCATAGCGCATTCCCAAACCAACGGGAACATCCACAATCTCCTGAAGTTTGTTCTGCAAATGTTTAGAAATTACAATCAGTGGAGAACCTTCGTCTGTCCAAACTGTTTTGTAAGCTTCCGCCGATTTTTTTGGCCTGGTTTTCAGGATAATCCCCTGTACTAATAACGCCCGGAAAATCCAGCGATAATCGATCACTTTCTCATCCATCAGGAACTCGTCCAGATAGTTTTTGACATCTTCAACGCTTGTCGAATTAGGAGAGCCGAGGTTAACCAGAAGGATTCCTTTTTTGTTGTTTGATTGACTCAAAATAGTTTGTTTTTAAACACAATATTTGTCACTCCGGAAGGTTCTAAATGTCTAGGTTCCTCCGGAGTGACAAACTAAATGGTTGATTATCCGTTTACAGCTTCCACATTCTCCACCAGTTCCGGGACAAATTGTTTCAGGATACTCTGGATTCCGTTTTTAAGTGTGGCTGTAGAAGAAGGACAGCCACTGCATGCACCTTGCAAAAGCATTTTTGCCGTTTTGTTTTCCTGATCGTATTCTATCAGGGAGATTTTGCCGCCATCATTTTCCACAGCCGGCGCGACGTATTCATTCAGGATATCGCTGATTTTCTGCTCGTCATTGGTATATTCTCTGTTGATGATTTTGAGAACCGGATTCTCGTGCTGGTGTGGTTCTTCGTTAGAGATTGTTTTGCCGGCCTGCAAAAATTCTGCGATAAAAGAGCGAACAGGATTCATAACCTCGTGCCATTGGAACTGGTCATCTCTGGTTACAGCTACAAAATTATCGCTCACGTATACTTCTTTTACATAATCAAAGGCTTCAAAAAGTTCTTTTGCCAAAGGTACGTCATCAGCTTCCTCCCTGGATTTCACTTCTATAAAGCCATCCATCAGCATCTTGCTGGAGATAAACTTCATCACCGCAGGGTTAGGCGTCATCTCAGAATAGATCTGGTACATCTCTTTTCTTTTCTGAAGGTAGATTCTTGGATTGGCCAGCAATTCGTCCTCGATAATATTCTTCAGGCTTTCGGCAACGTGTTCCCATTCTACAGAATCCTGCTTTGCCACAGCTACAAAATTGGCAGTGATAAATATCCTTTCCACAAAGGGATAATTGAATAATTCCTGAGCCAGTGGGATTTCTGAAATATCAGAATCTCTGTCGAGCTCCAGCGAACCGGGGATTAGATTGTAATCTGCAATGAACTTCATCACCTTTGGGTTCTGAGTAGGTTCTATAATGATTTCTCTCATTTTAAGTATATTGAACTACAAAATTATCGTAAATTGGTGGAAGAAAAAAGCGGGTAGATCCCAATGTTATGTTAAGTTTTGATTATGAGCATCTTTGCGGATTTTCGATTTTTTCTATGGGTTTGATTTGAGTTCTACAACAAACAAAATGCTGAACGGATAACCACGCCGCGCCCCGGATGGAACGGCCTGTTTGAGCTCATCCGCCTCGGGCGGATAGCGAGTAGTGACAGCCGGAAATGGCGCCCAAAATATTAATCATTAACAATTATTATTAAAAATGGCAATTATAAGAGAACTTCTAGGAAAAACGCCTCAACTGGGCGAAAATACCTTTGTGGCAGAAACCGCAGTAATTATAGGCGATGTAACGATGGGGAAAGACTGCAGCATCTGGTATAATGCGGTTTTGAGAGGCGATGTGCACTTTATCAAAATGGGTGACAAAGTCAATGTTCAGGACAATGCGATGATCCACTGCACTTATCAGAAAAGCCCGACTACGATAGGCAATAATGTTTCTATTGGGCATAATGCGATAGTCCACGGCTGTACGATAAAAGACAATGTGCTGATTGGGATGGGTGCGATTGTGATGGATGACTGCCTGGTAGAAAGTAATTCTATTGTGGCGGCGGGCGCTGTGGTAACTGCCAATACACACATCCGAGAAGGCGAGATCTGGGCCGGCGTACCAGCGCGTAAGGTAAAAGATGTTTCCCAAAACCTTATAGAAGGCGAGATCAATCGTATTGCAGACAATTACGTAAAATACTCCGGCTGGTACAAGACTGAGTAAATTGGTACAAAGATTGAATTTCCCAATAAAAAACGAATGAATAAGCTCAATGCTTTTTGGGGAATTTTCAAAGAAACTTTTAAAGAGTGGATGGCATCATCTGCCGCAAAAGATAGCGCGAGCATGGCTTACAATGCTATCTTTTCTCTGCCCGGGCTTTTGATTATTATTATCTGGACAGCAGGGCACTTTTTTGGCGAAGAGGCTGTCAACGGAGAAATCCGACGTCAGATACAAGGTATCATGGGTTACGATGTGGCCAAAAGTATTCAGGATATGATTGCAAGTACTGTGATCGATAAGCAAAACTTCTGGATGAAAGCTTTGGGTGTTGGGACTTTGGTTTTTGGTGCAACCAGCTTGTTTTTCCAGATGCAGACGTCGCTTAATTCGCTTTGGGATGTGGAGGCGGCGCCTAAAAAAGCCTGGCGAAAATTTATTTTGGACAGAGCCAATTCGCTGGGGATGATTCTCATTATTGCGTTTCTGTTATTGGCAAGTATGCTGCTCTCATCATTTATAGGCTTGGCTAATAACTGGATCACCACTTATTTTGGACTAGAAACTTATGTTTTGGTGCAACTCAGTAACTTTTTGTTGGGCTTTGTTGTGATCATTGTCCTGTTTGCCTTTATGTTCAAGGTTTTACCGGATGTTGAGATCCAGTGGAAATCGGTTTGGATTGGCGCAATTGTTACGGCTTTGCTTTTCAATATCGGGAAGATGCTGATGAGTTTTTATTTCGATTTTTCTAAGCCAACTTCGGTTTTTGGCGCGGCGGGAACCGTTATTTTATTGATGATGTGGATCAACTATTCTTGCCAGTTGGTGTTCTTTGGAGCTGAATTTACCAAGGCTTATGCTTATAAAATGGGACATAAAATTATACCATCCAAACATGCCAAATGGAGTAAAAACCACCTTTTGGAAGAGTCTGAAAGTAGCCCGATTGCTGGCAAGCCAGAATCTGCTGAAGTCAAAAAAGTTTAGTTTTCAGAACTTAGCTTAAAAATTTTGAATTAAATCATATAAACACTGTCTGCTAAGGCGGTGTTTTTTTTGTGGAAAATTATGTTTTCTTAAGATAAACAAGGTTTTTCTGTAACAAACAGCTACTGTTGTCATCTAATTTATTAAGTCTTTAAAAAAAATAACTATGGAACTTGAAATTAGAAACATCACCAAAACCTATGCTAATGGCTTAAAAGCATTAGACCATATAAACTTAACAATAGGGAAAGGCATGTTTGGGCTGCTGGGACCAAACGGCGCAGGAAAATCATCATTAATGAGAACTATTGCCGGTTTGCAGGCGCCTGATGCAGGAGAAATATTCCTGGGAGATCTCAATGCATTGACACAGAAGGAAGAACTTAGGAAAATCCTCGGTTATCTTCCTCAGGATTTTGGTTTCTATCCAAAAGTTAATGCCGTAGAATTGCTGAACCATTTTGCCATTCTCAAAGGGATCAGCAATAGAAAAGACCGCAAAGAGATTGTTGACGGATTACTGCATCAAACCAATCTCTACGAAGCCAGAAAAAGAAATGTGAGCGAATATTCCGGTGGGATGAGGCAACGTTTTGGTATTGCCCAGGCTCTTTTGGGAAATCCCAAGCTGATTATTGTGGATGAGCCAACGGCCGGCCTGGACCCGATGGAAAGAAACCGTTTCCACAACCTGCTGAGTGAGATTGGTGAAAATACCATTGTTATATTATCTACGCATATTGTAGACGATGTTAAAAATCTTTGCAACCGCCTCGTAATTCTCAACAGCGGGCAAATTATTCTCGACGGAACACCCAATGGTGTTATCGAAGATTTCCAGGGCAAAATATGGAAAAAGCAATTGGATAAGCCTGATGTGGAGTCTGCAAAAGCGCATTTTCATGTTATCTCCACCCATGTTACTGATGGCAAAGTGGAAGTTCGTGTTTTTTCTGAAAACCAGCCGGATACGGGCTACATCCCGGTAGAGTCTAATCTGGAAGACGTTTATTTCTCAAGCATCACCGAAAAATCACCTGCGCATGTTTAAGGAATTATTCTCTTTCGAACTCAAAAGTGGCTTCAAAAAATGGAGTACACAAATTTACTTTTTTGTTTTTCTGGCTTTGGGTGTTTTGATAGGGCTTGCTACTACAGGCGCTTTTGATACATCTACCACAGACTCTGTCCTTACCAAAAATTCTTCACTGGCCATTGCCAGGATTATTGTTGGGATGAGTGGGAATATTATGGTGCTTCTCAATGGTGTGATGTTGATTTCTATTATGTCAACTGCAATTCAGAAAGATTATGCCTATAATTTTCATGGGCTGCTTTATACCACGCCTATTACCAAGACCGGATACTTTTTCGGGCGGTTTTTCGGTAATTTCCTGATTTCCATTTATATTTTCTCAGGCCTTCTCCTGGGTTATTTTTTGGGGACTTTGTACGGACTTGGCACACCTCTTTTGGGTAGCATCAGCCTGGTGAATTATCTTTGGCCGTTCCTCATTTTTACCGTTGCCAATACGTTTATCCTTGGCTCAATTTTCTTTGCGTTAACCACTTTTACCAGAAGTACGCTGGCCTCATACCTGTTCTGTATCATTTTGCTTCTGTTGTCTGTTTTGAGTGACAGCATCCTGTCTGATATAGAAAATAAGGATCTGGCTTCGCTCATCGATCCATTTGGGAATTATGCGCTGCGGCAGCTGACGCAGTACTGGACACCTTTTGAGCAGAACGATAAGCTGGTTCCGCTTTCCGGAATCCTTTTGTACAATCGTCTGCTATGGATAAGTATTGCAATGCTAATGGTAGGGATTACGTATTATAAATTTGAATTCAATCAGTTTTTACAGCCGTTTTCATTATTCAAAAAGAAGAAAGGCTATGGAGATGAGCCATTATATCAGTCGGATAAAACGCTGGAAGAGGTGCTAGCGGTAAGAAAGGATTTTTCTTATAAAGCAAAATTGCAGGAACTTTTCTACCTGTCCTTCTTTGAGCTGAAAAGGATTGTGTATACGCCTTTTTTCGGGATTATTGCCTTTATATTTTCGGTGATGTTGGTGGTGATTTCCAACTATATGAAATCGATGTACGATGCAGAATCTATTCCCGTAACGTTCCTGATGGCCGAGCTGGCCGAGGAAGGATTGCAGTTTTTTATGCTGTTGCTCATTGTTTTTTTTGCCGGCAACCTCGTCTACCGCGAGCGGGAAAACAAGATTGATGAACTGATAGGTGTAAGCACTGTTTCTAATTTTAACCTGATATTTTCCAAATTTTTGGGATTGGTTTGGATGGTTATCATCATGCAGCTGTTATCCAATGTATTATGTGTCGGGATCCAGCTCTATAAAGGATTTTACCAAATTGATCCTTTGGTTTACCTCAAGTTTGATCTCTACCATCTGCCTTATTATATCGTTTTGATTGGCTTTAGCCTTTTCATACAACTCATTGTTAATAATAAGTATTTTGGCTTTTTCCTTATTTTGTTTCCCATTATTTTCCTGCCGATTATCTACAACTATCTGGAGTGGGACGGGATCCTGTACAAATTCAATTCATCAGGGCCACAACTGCCTTATTCTGATTTAAACGGATTTGGGCAGACACTCTGGAGTTATCTTACCGTGAAGTCTTACTGGATTCTGATGATGCTGTTTTTGCTGTTTGTTGCATTGATGGTTTTCCCGCGAGGTAAGGAGAAAAGTTTTTCTAAAAAATACCTGCTTTCAAAAAGCTCGTTTAAGGTAAAACACAAAGTGTTGTTGGTCGTGCTTCTTCTGGCAACTATCGGGACCGGCGGATTTATCTATTATAATACACAGGTTCTCAATAAATTCTATACGCAGGTTGAGATGGAAAAAATGCGTGTGGATTATGAGAAAAAGTATAAATATCTGGAGAAATTGGAGCAGCCAAGAATTGTTTCGTCTGATCTTAAAATTAATTTATATCCCAAAAAACTGAGTTGGGACGTTGCCGGAACCTACTGGATAAAAAATAAACATCAGAAGCCAATAGACAGCATTGTCCTCAAATATCCGAATAACCTGAGCGGCAATTATTCGTTTACAAAAATGCAATTGGCAACAGCAGAGAAAACGCTTTGGAATGACGAGAAGGTCGGGCTAAAACTGGTAAAACTTAGCCAGCCATTACAGCCGGGCGATTCTGTCCGCATGGATTTTCAGTACACTTATCAGCCAAGAGGTTTTGAAAATTCTGATGTAGAAACCGATGTGGTGGCAAACGGATCATTTTTCAATTCCGGTAATCTTCCGGGATTGGGTTACAGCGAAGAAGCCGAACTTTCTGAAAATACCGCGCGGAAAAAATATGGGCTAAAACCTAAACCAAGAATGGCTAATGTGAATGATCAGAAGGCCAGGATGAACAATTATATTTCCAATGATGCAGACTGGATCAGGTTTCAAACCCAGATTTCTACAGACAGCGATCAGACAGCTATTGCACCGGGCTATTTGCAGAAAGAATGGACCACAAAAGGAAGGCGCTATTTTACCTACAAAATGGATGCGCCCATTCTTAATTTCTATGCGTTTTTATCTGCCGATTATCAGGTTAAAAAATCAAAATGGAACAATGTAAATATTGAGATCTATTATCAGAAAGGCCACGAATATAACCTAGACAGGATGATTGCATCCATTCAAAAATCTTTGGATTATTTCACCAAAAACTTTGGACCTTACCAGCACAGGCAGGTTAGGATCATCGAGTTTCCAAGATATGCATCGTTTGCCCAGTCTTTCCCCAACACAATACCTTACTCCGAAGAAATTGGTTTCCTGACAAAAGTGGATCCTAATAATCCTTCAAAAATTGATGTGCCTTTTTATGTTACTTCTCATGAGGTGGCGCACCAGTGGTGGGCGCATCAGGTGATTGGCGGTAATGTGCAGGGAAGTGTGATGATGGCAGAAACCTTTTCGCAGTATTCTGCACTGATGGTGATGGAGCACCAGTATGGCAGGCCTGCTATGAAGAAGTTTTTGGCCTACGAGATGGATAAATATTTGCGTGGCAGAACCAACGAAGCCAAAGCCGAAATGCCGCTAATGCTGGTGGAGAATCAGAATTATATTCATTATAACAAAGGCAGCGTGGTAATGTATGCACTAAAAGATTATCTGGGAGAAGCAAAACTGAATTCGGTGATGAAGAAATATCTTAATCAAACTAAATATCAGGAACCACCGTATACCAACTCTGTAGAATTTGTAAATCTGCTGAAGAAGGAGACGCCTGACAGCTTACAGTATGTGATAAAAGATATGTTTGAGACCATTACGCTTTATGAGAACTATGTTAAAGACTTGTCTTATAAAAAAACCGGAAGCAGATACGAGGTAAAACTGACTGTTGGCAGCGCCAAATACAGGTCTGATGCGCAGGGGAAATCTAAGCGGGTTCCTGTCGCGGATTATATTGATGTGGGTGTTTTTGGGCCTAAATCAGCCAAATATCCGGAAGGCAAAGAGTTGGTTTTACAGAAAATTAAAATGGATAAGCCGGAGAAAACATTCACTTTTTGGGTGAATGAAGAACCACAACAGGCGGGTATAGATCCTTATGCTAAACTGATTGACAGAAATTCTAAAAATAATACCCATGACTTTAGGTCAAAACCAGAAAAAGTGGATCTTGCAGCAGATTCAAAATCCGGGAAAACAGGTGTCACCGTTACTGTAGGAGATTGATGTGAAGAAACAGTTGCGGCGAACATATCAAAGAACGGTTAAAAATTAATAGTGAGCCGAGCAGAATTGGTACAAATTTAGCTATTTGGTTTTGCCTAATACTATTTGTAACAAAATAACGTTTTGGATAACATATTGAATTTTAATTCTACAAAAAATGAAAAATACCAATACCTATAAAATGAATGGATTTCAGCATTTTCTGATGCTTTGTTCGGGTGCCAATATCCATTTACTCAAAAAATCCCCTACAGAATGGAACAAATTTGCCGGTATAGGCGGCATTGTTCTGTTCACTGCCATTTTTGCCACACTGTCTGCGGGTTACGCCATGTTTACCGTTTTTGATAATCTCTGGACAGCCATTGGATTTGGGATTTTGTGGGGACTAATGATCTTTAATCTGGATCGGTACATCGTTTCCTCGATCAAAAAAACCGGATCCTGGTGGAATCAGATTCTGATGACTATCCCAAGGTTGATTTTAGCAGTATTTCTCGGGATTATCATTTCAAAACCTTTGGAGTTAAAGATTTTTGAGAAAGAAGTGAACAAACAGTTGAATACCATTATCCAGAGAAATAAAAAGCAACTTCAGACCGAGATGAATGGGCGAATCATGCAACAGTCAGGGCCATTCGAGAAAGAGAAAACAGGCATCCAGAATCAGATCAAAAATTATCAGCTGGCTTACGATTCTGCATCGGTAGAACTGGAGAAGGAGATCCTGGGAAAACAATCCGGGTTAACGAGTGGTAAAGTTGGTTTCGGAAGCAATGCCAAACGGAAAGCTGAGCTGAAAGAGCAAAAGCGGCTGGATCTGGAAAATTACCAAAAACAGATGCAGCCCCGGTTGCAATACCTGGATGGGGAAATCTCAAAAGTCTACACCAACCTGGAAACCGAGCGAAAATCAACAGAAACTTTTGAAGATAAATTCAATGGCTTTGCAGCAAGGTTGCAGGCATTGGATGAGTTGGGGAAAAATTCCCCCATCATGGCTTTAGCAGCCAGTTTTATTATGGGCCTGTTTATCTGTCTGGAGATTTCTCCGGTGCTGATCAAGCTGATTTCCCATGTTGGCCCTTACGATTACCTTCTGGAAAAAACGGAAAACGAGTTCAGACTTTACTCCAGAGAAAAAATTACAAAAGCTAATGCCCTAACCGATTACCGGATTGAGGATTTTGAAGATGATTTGAAAACAAAACGAGAACAAAAAGATCATAATTCATCAATATAAAACCATAAAAAATATTGTTATTGCAGAAGATAGATGGACGTTAAACAGATGTCTCAAATTATCAATTAGCTCTGTCTAATCAAAAATCCATACTTTTGCAAAAATTTTCAGGATGCCAAAAAATTTAGTCATTGTCGAGTCTCCGGCAAAAGCAAAAACAATTCAGAAGTATTTAGGTTCAGATTTCGAGGTGAAGTCCAGCTTTGGGCACATCCGCGATCTTCCCAAAAAAGGGATGGGAATAGACCTTTCCAATTTTACGCCTGACTACGAAGTTTCTGCAGACAAAAAGAAATTGGTAACCGAGCTGAAAGCTGCCGTCAAAAAAGCCGAAATGGTTTGGCTGGCTTCCGATGAGGACCGCGAGGGAGAGGCGATTGCATGGCATTTGGCAGACGAGCTGAAACTGAAACCTGAAAACAGAAAACGGATCGTCTTCCACGAGATTACCAAAAACGCCATCCTGAAAGCGATTGATAATCCGAGAGACATCGATCAGAATTTGGTTAACGCACAACAGGCAAGACGGGTTTTGGACAGGATTGTTGGTTTTGAGATGTCGCCGGTTCTTTGGAAAAAAGTGAAAACCGGATTGTCCGCCGGCCGTGTTCAGTCCGTAGCAGTGCGCCTGGTTGTAGAACGGGAAAAAGAGATCCGCGAGTTTGTTCCAAAGCCAAGTTTTAAAGTAGAAGGAACTTTTCTCAATCAAGGGAAACAGGAGATCGCGGCAAAACTTAAAAAAGATTTTGATAAAGAATCTGATGCTGAACAATTTTTGGAACAGTCCAAAGCCACAGAATTCAAAGTTCTGAATGTAGAAACCAAACCTGGGACAAGAACCGCTTCGGCACCTTTTACAACGTCAACTTTGCAGCAGGAGGCATCGTCCAGATTAGGATATAATGTAACTACAACCATGCGCCTCGCACAAAGGCTTTATGAGGAAGGATTCATCACGTATATGAGAACCGACTCTGTGAACCTTTCCCAGGAAGCAATTACCGGTGCCAAAGCCCAAATCCTCTCAGAATATGGTGAGAATTATTCTAAGCCAAGAAACTATACAACAAAATCGTCGTCAGCTCAGGAAGCGCACGAGGCGATCCGCCCGACAGATTTTTCTGTAAAATCCATCAGCGATGTTCAGCTGAACAAACTTTATCAGTTGATCTACAGAAGAACGCTGGCATCACAAATGGAAAATGCCAAAATCGAAAAAACAGTCATCGAAATTGGTAATGCAAAATTGCCACAACATTTTGAAGCACAGGGCGAAGTGATTGTTTTTGATGGTTTTCTAAGAGCTTATGGCATTGTAAAAACGGATGAAGATGATGACGAAAACAACGAGAAATTGTTACCAAAAGTCAATGTGGGTGAAACGTTAGACTATAAAAAAATCACTGCAACAGAAAAATTTACAAGGCCTTCTGCGAGATTTACAGAAGCCGGTTTGGTAAAAAAGCTGGAGGAGCTGGGTATCGGACGTCCGTCAACTTACGCGCCAACCATCCAGACCATCCAAAACCGTGAGTATGTTGACAAGAGAGAGATAGAACCACAAACGAGAGAGATCGTAAAAATGACATTGGGCAAAACCGGTGTTAAAAAAGAAGTTCTTGAAGAGAAATTTGGTGGTGATAAAAATAAATTTGTCCCGACAGATATTGGCGAAGTTGTGAATGATTTCTTAACCAATAACTTTGCGGAAATCCTGGATTACGGCTTTACCGCAAGAGTGGAGGAAGGTTTTGACCATATTGCCAATGGTGACCAAAAGTGGAAGGAGATGATGACGGATTTCTATTCCAAATTCCATCCAAGGATTGAAGATGTAGAGGAACATGCCGACCGTGCGACCGGAGACAGGCTGTTGGGGACAGATCCCAAATCCGGCAAAAATGTCCACGCCAGAATCGGCCGCTTTGGGCCAATGATACAGATTGGCGAGCAGGATGATGAGGAAAAACCAACTTTTGCTTCATTGATGGCGAACCAGAATATCGCAACCATCACGCTGGAAGAAGCTTTGGAATTGTTCAAGCTTCCATTTGAGCTCAAAGAAGTGGATGGGCATCCGGTTTCTGTAGGCGTAGGAAGATTCGGGCCTTATGTAAAATGGGGCGATACGTATATCAGTATCCCAAAAGGCGAAGATCCGTTATCCGTTGATCAAAACAGAGCAGAGGAGATCATTAATGAAAAGAAAATCGCTGATGCGCCGATTGCCAATTACAAAGGCGAACCTGTTACCAAAGGAAGCGGACGATTTGGGCCATTTATCAAATACAAAAGTATTTTTGTTAACGTTCCGAAACGTTATGACTTTGACAATCTTTCGCAAAGTGACATTAATGAACTCATCGATGCCAAACTTGAGAAAGAAGCCAACCGCTACATCCAGCAGTGGGAAAAAGAAAAAATATCGATTGAAAACGGGCGTTGGGGGCCATTTGTCAAATTTGGGAAAGCCATGTTCAAAATCCCTAAAAAAGCAGATGATAGCAAATACGAATCTGATGAGCTAAAAGATGTTTCTCTGGATGAGGTTAAAAAATGGATCACTGCACAGGATCCAAAAGCTTTTGCCGAAAAGAAAAAACCTGCCGCTAAAAAGAAAGCTCCGGCTAAAAAACCTGCAGCCAAGAAAAAGTAACAGCACATTATAAAACATACCCTTTCTAAGTTCATCGCTTTGAAAGGGTTTTTTATTTGACCGATTGCCATTTAATTTTAATATTTTTGACAATTCTTAAATAACAAAACACAATCTTAATGGGAGAAAAATTACAATGGGCAAATCTTAAAAGCTTTCCCTGGCTGGTTTTTTTTGTAGCGATAGCCATTTGGATTTTGCTGGCAGGCGCTAATTTTTACTATCAGAGCCAGGGTGGTTATACCGGGACAGGCATCCTTTTCCCGATTTCCGTGATCTATCCCAACCAGTTTCTTTGGAGCGGATTTGTGTTTGCTTTCCTGTTTTTGATCTCGGGGATTTTGGCGTTTAAATATGCTGAAAAACTGAATGTTTTTCTTCTTTTTCTGGTCGCCGTTCTTTTGGTTTTGTTGGGGAATCTGAGTCAGGGAAATTTTGATATTGCTTTCCTGCAGCCGTTTTACCTGAAAGGGCGGCAATATTATACCGATGCTGTTGCGATTACCGACGGGACAATCTGGTTGCGCGACTTTTCTAAAAATCTGGAATACTTTCAGCTGCATACAAAAACGCATCCGCCGTTTGTAACACTTTTACATTATTGGATCCTGCAAGTTTCTAATATCGAGACGCTTGCGATTGTGTTTTTTACTGTCGGATGTTTATCTTTTCCGCTGTTTTATAAGATTCTGTATTATTTAGGTTTTAATGAAACGAGGAGGAAGTGGCTGTTGCTTTTGTTTGCGGTTGTTCCTTCTGTTAATATTTATCTTTTGGTTTCGATAGATGCATTAGTTTTAACTTCAACATTGGTTTTTCTATTAGGCTTTGCAAGGATTTTTCATCAGAATAAAATTGATTCCATTTCATTTTTATTGATTACTTCCGGGTTGATACTGACTAATCTCCTGACATTTTCCGGATTGTTTCTGTTCGCATTTTTGGGGTGTTTTAGCTTTTATTTTCTATTGAAAGGAAAATGGAATTTTGTCTGGCTGAGTCTGATGAGCGCTGTTGTTTTTGTTGTTTGTTTTGTGGTGATGTATGCAACGACAGGATACGATCAGTTAGAAACTTTTTTTCTGGCTTCACAGTCCGAAAATCCTGATGGATTCCGTCTCTTTCATCAGCCATTTGTTTACCTGATGACAAGATTGGAAGATGTTGGTGAGATTTTTCTTTTCTTATCTTTTGGATTTTTGGCCGTTTTCTTTTCTAAAAAAGAGGGGACTGAAGTTTTTGGAAACCGAAATGTCAATATCCTGTTTTTTTCATCAGTCACAGCTTTGTCGGCGATGCTTTTAACCGGTGCTTACGGGACTGGCGAAACCGCGAGGGCTTGTCTTTTTATGGTGCCTTATTTTTTGATTTTGCTGAAGGATATTAATACTGACAATTTTAAGGCTCTTTTTTATCTCTGCCTTTTTCAGACATTTGGTATGCAGATGATTGGTAATTTTTATTGGTAATAAGAAGTTTTTAAACGTAAAATTAATGGTAATCATAATTTCCAAATAGTTCTGAAACAAAAAGCCGTGCTTTTTTAATACATTTGACCATAATTCCTTAGCTACATCAATGACGATCCTTCATCCCGCTTTTACCATTCTTTTTGCGATCATGATTATGTTCAGCTTTAACGAGGTTTACAGAGATCAGCCCAAAAAGTCTGCATTGCCCATTTGGATTATTGCTGTAATAATGATTGCACTCACGGGTTTCAGGGATTATGTGGGAGCAGATTATCCGGTTTACAAGTCTATGTATGCCATTTACTTTCCCTCGTTGGACTTTTCCCAATTGGTAGACAAGATGCTCTTTCGGCAATCAAATTTGGATATTGAGTGGATGTACGTGATGCTTAACAAGTTTGTTTTTATGTTTGGAGGACCATTCCAGACGTTTACCTTGGTCAGCGTGTGCATCAGCATAGGGATAAAACTGTGGACTTACCAGAAAGATTCTGCCTATCCGGCATTTTCCGCTGTATTGTTTTTTTTTCCAAGCTTTTTTATTGCAGACAATGGCCACATGCGGCAGGCGTTGGGCATGACTATGTGTATTTTGTCTTATCAGTTTATAAAAGAAAGGAAACTGATCTGGTATCTGCTCACGATTTATATAGCCTATGGTTTTCATAAATCGGCCATTATCTTTCTCCCGGCCTATTGGCTTGTATTGGTTCCACTGACTTCTGCGCAGATTTTTTATTTGATTGTTACCAGTATTATTCTTTCCCCCTTCCATGTATATGACCTGTTTGGTGGGTTTCTTGGCAGTCTCAATTTACAGGATGTGTCTAATGGTTACAATGGATATATTGATAGCGAGGACAAGGCTTCCAGCTTTATGGATGGGGTGATGATTCTTAATTCCTTTGTTCTGATAGCTTATAACAAGCAGGCCAGCAGTAAGATATGGTATTACGAATATATGCGCAATATCATTGTAGTTGGCGTGTGCCTGTACTTCATATTCCGGGATAATCCTGTGTTCTCTACCAGGCTGGTAGGTGTTTACATCAGTTTTTCGCCCATTGTGATTGCCAATGTTGTGGCCTCTCTTGAGGGGAATAAGAAACGGTTTTGGCATCTTTTCTTTGTTGCTTTCATGGTTTTCTATTATTTTGTATTTGCAAATTTTCAGGGCGCCAAGGGCCGTTTCACACCAGATACATATCACAATGTTCTGTGGGATTTTTGATATGGAGTATGGTTTTAATTATTTTAGCGATTTTTATTAAGGATGTTGCTGTGAAAATTATAGATTAGCATCACCAATCATTATTGTTTTTTTTCAAATAAAAGCTCTAACCTGTGTATAATGTTGATTCTAGTAATGTGAAAAGTATTTTTTCTATCAATAGAGCTTCTGCTTTTCAGGTGTTTTACTCGCTGGTCCCAAGTCATCTGGCTGAGCGTTGCCTGCTGTTCTGTAGTTGGTTTGTATATTTTGTTTTGGGGAGCTATATCGCCTTGTCTACCTCTATCATTGACACGAAGGAAACCAATGATATGTACCTGAGTTTTGATAACTCTACAACATTATATTTTGGTTCTGTAGAAAAACCGACACATCCACTGACAAAATTTTTCTATTTGCCTTTCAGCCTGCTACACGATTTGTTTGTAAAATATGGCATTAATGAAAAATATTTTTCATTAATTGTATTGCTTTTCTGCAGTTTTTTTGTGGCGGCATCCGTGTTTTTTTGTTTCAAATATGTGCAGAATATAGTTAAAATCGATATTTGGCCTGCTTTGCTGATCAGTGTTTTTTACTCGGTTTTTGGAGGCTGTATCATTCTCTCTTTTACACCGGAGACTTTCACTTTCAGCCTTTTTTTATTGAGTTTAAGTGTTTATGTTGTTTCATTCATACTGATTGTTAATCAAAAACCCAGTATTTGGTATTATATCGTTTTTGGTACTTTGATTGGCGGGCAAACGGTGACTAATGCGCCAAAGGTGGCTATTCCGCTGCTTTACGAGAAAAGTAGTTTCAGGCAAAAGATTGTTAAATTCATTATTGTTGTTTTTTGTATCTCGGCAATGATTTTAATGCGCTATAAATTTGATTTGTTGAGTTTTTTTATGCTAATCTGGAGAGGGCAAGTAAATATTCCAGTACAGATATTTCTTTGTGGGATTCATTTATTTCTTATTTTTTCGGTGGCAATGTACTTATTCCTTCGCTAAAAATCGGAATTGGATATTGGAGCATAAAAACGCCTGCTATTGTGCCGGAGTTGTATAGGTTTGTTTATCAATACATCGTTGTACTATCTTTGCTTATTATGTGTTTGATCGGCGTTATTAAGAATTACAAAGAAAAATTACTACAGATCATAATCCTTATGTTTGCTGTAGATTTATTTTATCTGGTCATTATGAAAGTAGGCCTGGTAGAAAGTTTTATCTATGGCGGACGCTTTATATTTATGATACCGATTATTTTAGCATGGCTTTACCAATCGTTAAATATCAATTTCAGAAGCTATTTACTTTTCATCATAGCCGGATTGACACTGGTTGTATTGGGAAATAACCTTGTCAGGATGCTTGATTTTGTAGAAATGGCTAAAAAGATATATCCGTAACACATAAGATGATACTCACTGTTAAAGCTGTAAATTAGAATTATGAATTTTGAAGATTTTATTATTGCCCCAAGACGGATCAGGACAGAGAAATGGCAAATCGGGGACAAGATTACCAACGAAATAAAGGAGGATAGCATTGTACTTCTTTTTGTTTCGGATTACCGCGGAGCAGATGGCGATGCCGAGAGCCAGGATTTTACAGATGTTCGGCGGGAGTTTTACAAATTATCACAGCTGGATTTTGATGTTCCGGTGGTAGATTTGGGTGATTTGGTTTCCGGGAGAACGCCGCAGGATTCGCACTATATTTTGCAGGAGGTGTTGTCAGCATGCCATCAGAAAAATGCAATACCTGTGGTTGTAGGTGGAAGTAATGATCTTGCTTTTTCATTATTTTCTGCCCTCAACTTTCATCAGCAGGATGTTAATTATACACAGATCAGCAATGTCGTTTCCCTGAAACAGGATGAGGAAATCCATGAGTCTAATTTCCTGAGCAAGATTCTTGGGTCCAAAAACTTCTCTATAAAGAATTATCATCATCTTGGTTATCAAAAACATCTGAACGAGATGGATTCTGTAAGGCTTATCAAAGAAGTTCAGTTTGATATCATCCGACTGGCAGAGATGATGAACTCTACAGAAAAGACAGAACCTTACTTCCGCAAGGCGGATCTGGTAACGATTAATTGTGATGCAATAGAAAGTTTTGGTGATGCATTTTCTGTTAACCCACAAGTCAATGGGCTTAACCGTCGGGAGGTTTGTGCCTATATGAAAGAGATTGGCCTTAGCGAAAGACTTAAGTCTGTTGGCATTTTTAATTATAATATCTATTCAGAAAATCAGCTCAACCATCAGCTTTTGGCGCAGATGATCTGGTATCTTATCGAAGGGATCAATATCCAACGGTCGCATCCCAAAGAGAAATCGTTTGAGACGTTTTATGTATTGATTAATGATGAGCAATATGCCTTTAAGCGTGATGTTTTCAGTAATCTTTGGTATTTTGGCGATGATGATAATATCGACAACTGTATCCCTTGCTCTCGTTCAGACTTTGACGAAGCCAAGCGTGGATTTTTAAGCTCAAGATTTACAAGAAAATAAGAGGATGGCATTGGATTCTGTTGTTAAAGTTTCGGTGATTGTCCCAGTTTACAATGTAGAGTTGTACCTGGAAAAATGCCTGCTGTCATTGGTTAATCAGACTTTGCAGGAAATCGAAATTCTCGTGATTAATGACGGCAGCCGTGATAATTCTCAGGCTGTTATTGATCAGTTTCAGGATTTGTATCCGGATAAAATTTTTGGTTTTACCAAAGAAAACGGCGGGCTGAGCGATGCCAGAAATTTTGGGATCGACAGAGCAAAAGGTCAATATCTTGGTTTTGTAGACAGCGACGATTATGTCTCGGAAACCATGTTCGAAGAGATGTATCATCTGGCAGAAAAACATCTGGCAGAGATGGTGGTTTGTAATCTGCAAAAAGTGGATGAACGAGGCAATGTCACTCAAAAACTAACGCAGTTAGACGGCTTTCCGGAAAAAATAGAGCTTGATCATAATCTTTCGGTTTTCTCTGATCTTTCTTATTTTGCCTGTAACAAAATTTTCCGGAGGGAACTTTTCCTTCATAAAAGATTTAAGAAAGGTGTGCATTTTGAAGATATAGAACTGATACCTCAGCTGTTGCTGTATTGCAATATCCTGGCGTTTGACCCCGGGTTTCATTATCAATATCTTGAGCGTCAGGATTCGATTTCCAAGAGTCACACAATGAGTGGTTTGGATATCTTAAAGGCGGTGGAAACCGTTACATCTGTATACGATAAAAGCCGATTTTCCAAAAATAGAGAAGCAATCAAAAACTTCCAGATCCTGGAAGGAGTCTATACATTTTTAGCTTATATTGCTTTTGTTAAAAACGAAAAGGATTATCAAATTTTAACCAGAGAATTGGATTATTTTATCAAATCTAAAGAGTTAAGGATTAAAGATATATTGCAATATAGGCGGTTTGGTAAGAATTATCTCCTATCTTTGCCACTGAAGAAAAAAATTTATTACATCTTGAGTTTTCTCAAACTAAGGAGAATTGTCAGACTTTTGACAGTAAGTTAATCATAAGCCAAAAAACACAAAATGAATCATTTCGAAACTTTTTTACAAGGCACCGGAATATCCTTTTTCTATTTTAAGCTGATTTTAGGCTTTTTCTTTTCATTTATCATTACTTATATTTCTATTCCTACAATTATAAAAATATCGCGCAGGAAAAACCTGATGGATGAGCCCGGCACCAGAAGTTCTCACCTTCGCAAAATACCTAATTTGGGAGGTATTGCCATCTTTTTTTCTCTGGGAGTTTGCGCGCCTGTCTTTGCCTACGAATTGTTTGACCGGTATAAGTTTTTGTTTGCCTCCTTCATCATTCTGTTTTTTGTTGGCGTGATGGATGATATTATGGTCCTGAGGGCATACAAAAAACTTTTGGCCCAGATCCTGGTTTCCGGCCTGATGGTTATTGGCTCAGACGTGAGGATAAGAAGCCTTTTTGGGCTCTTTGGTGTTTATGAGATTAACTATTATATCAGCGTTATATTCAGTATTTTGACGTTTATTATTTTAATAAATGCATTTAACCTTATAGATGGTATCGACGGTCTTGCCGGCAGCTATACGGTGGTTACCAGTACACTTTTTGGTGTAAGCTTTTATCGTCTTGGCGAAAACAACGCACCTTTGGTTATCTTATGTGGGATTCTCATTGCTGCATCGATTGGTTTTTTGATCTATAATCTGTCCAATAAGAGGAGCTCAAAGATTTTTATGGGTGATACAGGATCTATGATTCTGGGCTTTTTATTGGCTTTTACGGGGATTTCTTTTATTGATATTTTTATAGCCAAGCGGCATGAGGTTTTTTATCATCTGCAAAGTGCACCGGTCATCGCCGTAGCTATACTGATTTTGCCAATCATTGATACACTTACGGTTATTGTCACCCGGATTTATCATGGTAAGTCTGTGCTTTCTGCAGATAGGAACCACATTCACCATAAGGTGATTAATCTTGGTTTGAGCCATCGCCGTTCTACGGCGTACATTATTGCTTATTATCTTTTTATCATAATTGTAGCCTATTTCTTAAGGCATATTAACGTTAATGTTTTGCTGTTGGTAATCGTTACACTTGGTTTTTTAGGAGCTTATCTACCTATTTTCCTGCTTAGATTTAAAAAAGATTAAAATAATTATATTTTTGTAAAAATTTTTTGATGAGAAAATCTTATCTCTTTAATTTGATTATACTGTTTTCATTGGTGGGTGTTTCTTCTTGTATCTCACAAAAAGATGTCCGCTATCTGCAACCCAGCGAAAGCCTTACCATCAACGAAGAAGGGCTTGTTCCTTATAACGTTCCCGAATACAGAGTGACAAAAGGTGATATCCTGAGTCTCAATGTGGTGACAACACCAAAAGGTGATGCTGCTCAATTTTATTCATCACTCAATGCCTCACCGGCGGGTGCTGGGCAGCAGGGCGCCAGCGCCGGACAAATGGGTGGCAGCGGCGGCGGTTCCGGAGGAAATGCGACTTATTATTTTAATGGCCTTAAGGTAGATACTAATGGAGATGTTAATATCTTCGGGATAGGCTACGTCAAAGCCGAAGGCAGAACTTTGGAAGATATGACCAAAGAGATACAAGGTAAAGTTAATGAGAACTTTTTGCAGGGCAAATCCGAAGTAAGGCTTAATCTGGATGGGATACGATATTATTTGCTCGGTGATATGGAAAATGTAGCCATTACAGGTGAAAAAGTCGCGTATATGACCCAACTCAATATCATGCAGGCAATTGCAATGAATGGAGGGCTCAACCGGACTGTGGACCGAAAAAATATTATGATTCACAGGAAGTTCCCCGAAGGTATCAAAACTGCCCGGCTGGATCTTACCCGAGAAGATGCAATGAACTCACCATACTACTGGCTTCAGAATGGCGATATTATCTATCTGAATACCAATGCGAAAAGCATTAATGGTTTTGGTAAAGAACCTCTGCAGACTTTAACAACCGGCGTTTCTGTCCTTACCACAGTGATGTCTATTTATCTAATTCTTACGAGATTATAATGATTCCTGATAAAAACGGAAATACAGCAAAAAACCCTGGTGATACCTCTGAGAAAATGGGGTCATTCAACCTGTTCGACCCCGTTCATTTTCTACAGCGGATTCTCCGAAACTGGTACTGGTTTGTCATTTTGGGTTTTCTTGGTTATTGCATATCTTATGTTTACAGCCGCTACTATGCACAGCGGGTGTATGCATCTACGCTCTCATTAAGTATATCCAACAATACGGCCAGCTACTTTACACCCAACCAATCCATCAATTTTATCTGGGGACAAGGAGGAAACCAGGATGGTGTCTATCTGAAAAAAATATTGCTTTCCAGAAGCCATAATGAGTTTCTGGTAAAAAAACTTAACCTTATTACAAGTTATACCACAAAAGGGCTTATCAAATCCACATATCTGGATCAGGAAGACAGCCCCGTGTTTTTGGAAATTGATAAAAACCATCCACAGCAGGTCAACTATCCTATAAGCCTCATCCCAAAAGGTGGGAACAAGTATGAAGTTGTTTTACCGGACGATGGCGAATCCGTTTATCTGTACAATTACAATACAGAAGGTACTCAGGAGGTACCGCATTACCAAAGGCCAAAGAATAAAATCATCCGGGTCAACGAGTGGTACCAGTCGCCCAACCTACGATTCAAGCTGGTGAATAATCCCACCGCTGGCCATCTGGGACTGGAAAACATTATCGTTACACTTGTGCCGATTAATCAGGCTGTTAACAGTATTATTGGCAGTCTTAATATCGACTTTGATAAAGAACTTGCCTCAATCATGATTATTACCAAAAGTGGTTATAATCTTAATAATACCGTCAATTTCCTTAATAATTCTGTTGATGTCCTTATCAAAAAAAGGTTGACAGATCAAAATATGGTGGATAGGAATACGGTGGAATATCTGAATGATAACCTAAGCCTTATCAGAAAAAAGCTGGACTCCAGTGCTGTGGTTCTTAATAATCTCAAGATCAATAACAGGCTTTTTGATATGGAGAATATTGACTCCAAGACGCTGCAAAAACTGAATGATCTGGATGCTCAAAAGGCAGAACTGACGACTAAAATCAATTCCCTTAATTCGATTAAAAATTCGGTTTATTCCAATAATATAGAGAAGATGATCAGTCTGAATGCCGCTGGTATAGAGGACGGATCCTTCAATGCATCAGTGTCAGAACTCAAAGCTTTGTACGAAAAGCGGCGAGAATTGGCGCAGATATATACTCCTAATTCTGAACCGATGCGGGAGATCAACCGCTTGCTGAGCGATGCCAGAAACAGTTCGGAATCTGGTTTACGTAAATATTTTGATGGTTATAACAACAAGCTGGCTGATATTAATGCGCAAATTGCTGCAATGGATAAATCCCTGGTAACATTACCGGAGAAGCAACGTATATTTTTGGATGCACAAAGAGGGTATAATATTATAGAGAATACTTATAATACTTTGCTTACAGAGCAGGCCAAATCTCAGATGCGGGTAGCGACTAATCAGAGCAATCTTACGGTAATTGATAAGGCTAAAAATCTTGGTCAGGCACCAATCGCGCCTAATGTAAATGGTACCAAAATGCAGATTATGGGAGGCTTGTTGCTAATTCCGCTCATTTTCTTGGCCATAGGGGAACTCCTTGATAACAGAATCAGGAATCTGAAAGAACTGCTTTCGGTGACAAAAATCCCTTTACTGGGTGTTATCGGGCGCAATAATTATGAGAATAATCTCACAGTCCTTAACGAGCCCAAATCATCTGTAGCTGAAGCATTTCGTGCGGTAAGGGCCAATTTGAGATTCCTTTTTAATGAAGAAGAAAAAAGTAAGGTGATACTGGTAACCTCCTCTATCAGTGGCGAGGGAAAAACCTATGTCTCCATCAATATTGCGTCGGTTTTAGGCCTTAGTGGAAAAAAAACGGTGTTGTTGGGGATGGATCTCAGGAAACCAAAAATATTTGGGGACTTTAAAATTAATAACAAAAACGGGATCTCCAATTATCTTACAGGCCAGGTTGGTATGGATGAGATTATCAACAAAACAAGCATCCCGGGTCTGGACGTGATTACATCGGGGCCAATACCTCCCAACCCTTCGGAGCTGCTCATGAGTGATAACAACATGCGTTTTATAGAAAAATTAAAAGAGTCCTACGAATATATTATTATAGATTCGCCACCTGTAGGATTGGTTGCGGACTCTTTTGAGCTCATGAAAAAAGCCGATACTACTATATATGTCGTACGCCACGAGTATACAGAGAAACATATGTTGCGGATGATTACGGAAAAATATTTTAATAAAGAGGTTTCCAATCTGGGATTGGTTTATAATGATTATGTAGCAAAACAAGGTTATGGCTATGGTTACGGCTACGGCTATGGCTACGGTTATTTTGAAGAAGATAAAAATTATAAGGAGCCAACCATTATCCAATTAAGAAACAGGATCAGAACATTTTTTAACAGAAAGTAGAAGCCTTGCCAAGGCTTTTATTTTTTTACAGACTATTTTAATAATATGTCCGTTTTATAACAATAAATTATACTTTTTTGTTTTTATTTAACTAAACTTTAAGAAGTTCCTTAATCTAAAAATGTTTTATATTTGCACCAAATTTTTGAATAATAGCCATTTCCGCATATTGAAAATGAAGAAAGATCTTAGTCTTATACTTATTGCCGTTTTTTGTTCTCTGGGTTTTTTCAAAGCACAGCGGCATGAGATAGGAGTGCAGCTGGGTATGAGTAATCTTGTAGGCGATATCGGGAGGACTAATTATATTCTGCAGAAACCTATTGGCAACGTGTCAGATTTTGGATTGCCTGTTTACGCTGGCATTATGTACCGTATGAATTTTAATCCATATCAGACCGTGAGATTTAATTTTGGTATCAATAATATTCAGTTTGATGATCGTCTGGCTAATGAGGATTATCGCAGAAACAGACGCCTGTACGGGACCAATTCGGTATTGTCAGCAGATTTGCTCTTCGAGTACAATTTTTTGCCCGTCAATGATGAGCAGAAGAGTATGTTGAGTCCGTATATCTTTGCGGGGCTTTCTGGCCTTTACATGGATGGAGTCTCACCAGAACTCAACATTGAGTCTCTCACTGATGTAGAGGTAAGTTACAGGTCAGAAAAAAGGTTTACCATGGCAACACCTTTTGGTGTCGGGCTTAAGTACAAATTTAATTATAACTGGGCATTGTCTGGAGAGTTTACATTCAGGCCAACATTCTCAGATCAGGTGGATTATAGCGAAGTAAAAGAAAAAGATATCAGAGTACAGTCTAATGTGGGTGAGCAGGAAACTGCTGCTATAGTGCAGAACTTTATGAGTCAGCGTAATGTTGGGAATATCAATTCCAAAGACTGGATCAATTCTGCAACTGTTATTTTATCTTATTCTTTTGGCAGGCCACCTTGTTATTGTAAATAGAACTATGCAGGAAGAATTAAAAAAGTTGATAAACAAGGATAAGCTACCTAAACATGTTGCTGTAATTATGGATGGCAACGGGCGCTGGGCAAAATCCAGGGGCGAGGAAAGGACTTTTGGTCACAAAAATGCGATCAATGCAGTTCGTAATGTGATTAATGCCTGTAACGAGATTCATATTCCTTACCTTACGCTTTATACTTTTTCTTCAGAAAACTGGAACCGCCCGAAGGATGAGGTTGATACGCTGATGAGCCTTTTATCAGAAACCTTACTTTTGGAAGCAGAAGAGATTTTTACAAAGGGTCTCAGGATGCATGTGGTAGGTGATATCAGCGAACTGCCGGAACTGGTGCGCGATCAGCTGCTGAATGTTATCGAGCTGACAAAAAATAATACTAAGGGTAATCTGATACTGGCACTCAATTATGGGTCACAGAAAGAGATCCTGAAAGCCGTGAAGGAATTATGTGTTGAGGTAGAAAACGGTGAGATAAAAGTAGAGGATATAGATGAGAAAGTTTTTGAAAATCATCTGTATACCAAAGATTTCCCGCCGGTAGATCTGATGATAAGAACCAGTGGCGAGGTACGCATCAGTAATTTTCTTCTTTGGCAGATTGCCTATGCGGAGCTTCAGTTTTTGGATGTGCTATGGCCGGATTTTACAAAGGAAACTTTCTTCCGGTGCATTATAGATTATCAGAATAAGGAAAGAAGATACGGGATGACAAGCGAGCAGCTTTCGTAAAAATATATTAGAAAAGAGAACAACTTCAATAAGAATGAAATTAAGATTTATACCCATTATTTTGTTAACAGCTTCCGTGTACTTCCACGCACAGGTTGTTCCACAGGGTAACAATGCAGAAAACACAGAACTTTTAGGAAACCAAAACCAAGAGTACGTGCTGAAAGATATCGTTGTAGACGGTGTCAAAAGATATACACCAGCTCAGATTTTGCGTTTCACAGGTCTTGTGAAAGGAGAGAAGTTAGAAATTCCCGGGCAAAGAGTCAGCTCTGCAGTTAAAAAGCTTTGGGAAACACAGTCGTTTTCCAAGGTAGAAGTTTACGTGCAGGATGTAGAAGGCCAAAACGTGATTTTGCAATTCCAGCTACAGGATCTAAAGGAGCTTGGTGAGATCAAGTTTACCGGCCGCGGCATTGGGAAATCCAAAAACGAAAAACTGATTAAAGATAACAACCTGAAGCCGGGGACCAAAATTAATAATAATTTGGTGTCCAGCCTGGAGAACAAGATTCCTCAGGAGTATATTGCTAAGGGTTTTGCGGATGCTAAGATTAACATTCAGGAAAAGGCCAACGGCACAGATCCTAATCTGGTGGACTGGACTATTGAGGTAGAAAAGGGCAAAAAAGTCAAAATTGATAAAATTACCTTTGAGGGCAATGAGAATGTATCCAGCAGAAAACTGAGGAAAAACGGTTTCAAAGATACCAAGCAGAAGAGATTCTTGTTAGGTATTCTAAAGCCTTCAAAATTTGTACAGGATAAATATGATGAGGATAAGAGGAATCTGATCAATTACTATAATTCATTAGGTTTCCGTGATGCAACGATTGTTTCGGATTCTGTAACCAGAAATGACAAAGGTTATAATATTAATGTAAAACTAAACGAGGGTAAAAAGTATTACATTGGTGATATCAATTTTGTAGGTAACACCACCTTTACCACAGAGTTTTTACAAAAAATATTAGGATATAAAACCGGTGACATCTATGATGCTGTTGGGTTTAATAAAAAAGTGGGAGAAGACGGCGGTAAAGAAGATGACTCTGACCTTAAGTCGGTTTACATGAACAATGGTTTCCTGTTCTCCAACGTTACTCCTATTGAAAAATCAGTCAAAGGAGATTCTATTAATCTGGAAATCCGGATTAATGAGGGCGAGAAAGCAACCTGGAACCGTGTAACATGGTCTGGTAACACTACCACGCATGACCACGTGATCCTGAGAGCTCTCAGAACCAAGCCAGGGGCATTATTTGCTAAGTCTGATATCAAAAGGACTTACTTTGAACTGGCAGGGATGCAGTTTTTTGATCCTCAACAGATTGGTACTGATGTAAAACCGAATCCTCAGGATAATACAGTCAACATGCACTGGACTTTAGTAGAGAAAGGTTCTTCTCAGGTACAGCTTCAGGCTGGTTACGGTGGTGGCTCTTTCATCGGGACATTAGGATTAACCTTCAACAACTTCTCATTGAGAAACCTTTTGAAGTTCAAAGACTTCAAACCGGTGCCACAAGGTGATGGGCAGACATTGTCACTACAGGCGCAGGCCGGGCAATATTTTACTAATTATGGTATTTCATTTACAGAACCTTGGGTTTTTGGAACCAGGCAAACTTCTTTAAGTGTTGGTGTCAATTATTCCAGAGTTAATTATTCATATACAACAGGTGACCAGAGAATGAATATTTTCTCCGCCAATGCAGGTCTTACAAGATTGCTGAGATGGCCGGATGATTATTTCTCGCTTTATACAGGAATTCAGTTCCAGAGTTATAACTTCAGTAACTATCCGTTCTACTTTGGTGATAATCTGGAATATTATGGTAATACCAAATCATTCAGTTTTAACATTGGGTTGAGCAGGAACTCTGCAGGTTTGGATCCGGTTTTCCCGACCTATGGTTCTAATATAGAAGCCTCTCTTAAGTTTACACCTCCGTATTCTTGGTTCAGCAACAAGGATTATTCTACCATGAGTACGCTGGATAAGTACAAATGGATGGAGTTTTATAAAGTTAAGTTAAAGGCTGATTTCTATAATGAAGTTATTGGTAAACTTGTATTGAGAACAACGGGTGAGATGGGCTTCCTCAATGGCTACAGCAAAGAATTAGGTCCGCCACCATTTGAGAGATATTATGTGGGTGGTGTAGGCTTGTTCAACGGTAGGTTTGATGGTAGAGAGTTGGTGCCTTTAAGAGGTTATGAGAATGCTTCCTCTACAGGATTTAGTTCTTCATCCACTTATGATATTACGCCTTACGGTGGAGCTACCATTTATAACAGATTTGCAGCAGAGTTAAGATATCCAATCTCTATGAACCAAACGGCTAAGATATTTGCCTTAACCTTTGTAGAAGCAGGGAATGCCTGGAACAGTTTCGGGACATACAATCCATTCAGGTTAAAAAGATCTGCAGGAATTGGTATCAGGGTATCGATGTCAGCATTTGGATTAATAGGATTTGACTTCGCATACGGATTTGATAAAACGCTTGGCAGCACAGATCCTTCAGGATGGCAAACGCACTTCCTGATGAATCAGCCATTGTAAAATAAAATTTTTATTTTTGACAGATGAAAAAAATAGTTTTAGTAGCAACCTTTCTTTTTTCTCTTGCACAGATAAGTGCTCAAAAGATTGGCGTTGTGGATACCAATTATGTATTAAGTAAGTTGCCGCAGTATAAAGATGCGGAAAACAGGCTCAATACACAGATCTCACAATGGCAGTCTGATTTGCAGAAACTACAGGCCGATTATGAAAGAAAAAAAGAAGCCTTTGAGAATGAAAAAGTACTTTTGGTAGGCGATCAGCTAAAACTGAGAGAAAAAGAGATCGTAGACATGGAGGCTAACATCCAGAACACCATTGGTGCAAGATTTGGAACCAATGGCGAAGTCAATCAGTTGAGATCCAATCTTACAAAGCCATATCAGGATCAAATCTGGAATGCTATAAAGACGGTTTCTACCAAGAATAACCTGGGCATAGTTCTTGATAAAAGCAACAACATCAGTGTTATTTTCCTGGATAAAAGATACGATTACACAGAGGCAGTTCTCAACCTTCTTGGTAAAAGCACACCGAAAGTTGAGGAAAGCAAAGACAATGCCCGTCCTGGCGTCAAGAATAATGATAACCGATCATCCAAAGACAGGATGCAAAAACGAGCTGCATCCTTTGACTCGGCTAAAGAAATGCGTACAAAATAGAATTAATTATAAATATATAAACATAACTTTTTAAGATGAACAAATTAAATGTATTATTAGTAGCTGTTGTAATGGTTTTTACCACAGGATTTGCAAACGCACAGAAGTTGGCTTCTGTTGACATAAATTCTATCTTTACATCCATGCCAGAAATGAAAGCTTTGGATCAGCAATTGCAAACTTTGCAAACTTCAAAAACAGCAGAATTAGAAAAACAAGGGAAATCTCTTCAGGACCTGATGAAAAAATATCAGGATGAAGCGCCTAAACAAACTCAGGCTATCAACGAGCAAAGAAGCCAGGAAGTTCAGAAACTTCAGGATAATCTACAGCAATTATATTCAGCTGCTCAAAAAGATCTTGCAGAGAAAAGAGATGCTGGATTGGCACCAATTGAGAAAAAAATCAATGATGCTATCACAAAAGTGTCTAAAGCGGCAGGTTATGAATTTGTGTTTGACGCATCAAGCCCGGCATTGGTTTACAAAGCAGGTACAGATGCTACACCAGCTGTGAAAAAAGAACTAGGATTGAAATAAGTATTTTATCTTAATAAATCACAAAACCGCTCTTTATCGGAGCGGTTTTTTTATTTTTGCAATATGGTAAAAGAATTTTCATCCACCGTTAAAATACGCGTTGCAGATTGTGACCCGATTGGGCACCTGAACAACGTAAAATATCTGGAATACATGCTGAATGCCAGAGAAGACCATGTAGAGCAGAATTATGGCTTTACCTATGAGCAATATACCAGAGAAACAGGCTGCACCTGGGTAACCATACAGAATGAGATTGCCTATCTCAAAGAAGTCAGATACAACTCAAGCGTTGAGATTACCAGCAAGACCATCTTTGTAGATGACCTTACGGCGGTTGTAGAATTGCTGATGAAGGATGAGAATGGACAGGTACATGCTGTATTTTGGTTAACGGTGATTTATTTTAATATGAAAACCAGAAGGGCAGAAAAAATGCCGCAGGAGACTCTGGATAAATTCAACCATTTTTTGGTAGAGATCGATCAAAAAGCATTTAAAGACCGCGTGACTTTTTTTAGACAACAGAACAAAAAACAATAACTTATGAAAAGGATTTTGGTAATCGGAGGTAACGGGCAGCTGGGGCATTGCCTTCAGAAATTAGCACCACACTATCACGATATATTCGATTATAATTTTACGGGATCTGCAGCGCTTGATATCACAAACTATGAGCAGGTAGAGACTGTTTTTGCAGAATATCAGCCCGATTTTGTCATCAATGCATCGGCTTATACGGCCGTAGATTTGGCAGAGAAAGAAGTTGAAAAAGCATTTGCTGTCAATGCCGACGGCGTAGGTAATCTGGCTAAAGTTGCTGCACAGAACAATGCTGTGTTGATCCATGTGTCTACGGATTATGTTTTTGATGGTGATACCAATCTCAGCTATTCCGAAGATGATTTTACCAATCCGGTTGGTGTGTATGGAGCATCTAAAAGAAAGGGTGAAGAGCTGGCTCTGGAAAACAATACGGAAACAGTGATTCTCAGGACATCGTGGTTATACTCGGAGTTCAATAAGAATTTTGTGAAAACCATGCTTCATTTATTTAAAATTAAAGATGAGTTAGGTATTGTGGGAGATCAGTTTGGGCAGCCTACCAATGCCAATGATCTTGCGGAAGCTATTATGGAAATCATCAGTTCTTCGAAAAAGACTTTTGGGATCTATCATTTTTCCAATTATCCGGAAACAACATGGTTTGATTTTGCCAGTAAGATTAAAGAATTTTCAGCGTCGGATGTGAAGCTAAAAGCAATTACGACAGAGGAGTTTCCTACACCTGCCAAACGCCCGAAAAGAAGTACAATGTCCCTTGATAAGATAGAAAGGGATTATCATATAGAGCCCAAATATTGGGAAAACAGCCTGAGGGACTGTATAGAAATATTAAAAACTGAAGATGCGTAAATTATTTTTTTTACTTTTTGCTTTTTGCTCACAGTGGTTTTATTTGCAGAGTATTGTCCTTAACAAAGTTGATAAAGTCAATGATAATCAGGATAAATTTTTTTATAGCATTGCAGAACCATCCAAATCTGAGTTTTTGGGAGAGATTTTGGTCAATGGCTTTTCTGCGGATGATGTAAAAGTCTTTGGTGAGATTTACAAAAAAGCAAAACAGACGGGCGCCAATACCTTTGCTCTTAAGCCCATAGAGAATGTGGACGGTACCTTTCAGCCATTTAACCCGGCTTACTATATTCTTAATATTTATTATACAAAGCCTGATGATATTGTTAATGAGCAAAATATAGTTTATCTCGTTTCTGGATCTGATAGGAATCAGAAAATCAATATTAATAATAAAACAACTGATGTACAGCCAAGAAGCTTTCTGCGCTTAGAGTTGAAGGCTCAGGAAGTTTTGACAGTCTCTACAAGGAAACTGTTAGGTTCATCGGTAAAATTGTCAGCAAAGGACAATCAGCCTGCACTTTATTTTTCTTTAACAGATTTCAGGATTCGCAGTAACGACAGTATCTACGGCGGTATCAATCTTAAGTCGGGCGATATTACAGGGCTAGAAAAATCCTTTGGTATGTTTTTGACTACTATTTATGCAGAGCAGAAAAAGGATTAATGTTAATAAATTCTCTGTCGTAGATGATTTATTATCACATTATTTTTAATTAACTTTATACATAAGATTTAAGAACCGGCTAACTGTAATTGATTTACAGACCTCACTCAGGCCAGTTGGTCTAACTGAGCGGAGCTAAATCTCAAATCTAAATTATACCTATTGGAAGAATTTTTTGAAAACGAACTTGCAAGAAAGTTCGAAGAAATGATAGAAAATAATGACGAGCTATATTTTGATACAGAAGAATATATAGACATTATCATCTATTACCTGGAGTTGGGAGACTTTAGTTTTGCAGAGCTGGCGGTAAACCATGCTCTCAATATCCATCCCAATTCTCTGGAAATTAAAACAAAACAGCTGGAGGTTTTTCTGGAGCTGGAGCGTTACACAAAAGCCAAAGATCTTATTGATGAGCTGCATCTTGCCTCTTTGGAAGATACCGACTTTTTGGTGTGCTGCGCTAAGTATTACTCCAATCTGGGTAATCCTAAAAAATCCATCGAATATTGTCAGCAGGCTCTCAAGCTGGAAGAAGAAGAAAACTTCCTGCATAACTTCATCGCTGATGAGTATGTGAACCTTGATGACCCATTCAATGCGCTCAAACATTACACCGCTGCCTTGGAGCATGATCCTTATGATGATTATTCTCTTGAAAATGTGATGTTGTGCTATCATAAACTCAACCGGCCACAGGAAGCATTAGATTTTCTCAATCAGTATCTGGACCGTTTTCCGTTTTCGGAAACGGCGTGGTACGAGTATGGACAATTCTTTTTTAATAAAAAAAATCATGAAGAAGCCATCAGAGGTTTTGACTATTTGTTAGCCATCAACTCTGGTGCAGTAGGCGTTTACGCTAACAAAGCAGCCTGCTACGAAGCTATGAACCAATGGGAAAAGGCCATTAGCGTCTACGAAGAGATGCTGGAGCTGGAATATACCAAGGCTTTTACATTTTATAAAATTGGGCTTTGCTATAAGGAGGCTGGCAAACTTGTTCCTGCACTCACTTCGTTCCAAAAATCTCTTCGTGAAGACCCTCAGTTTTATCTTGCGATGATGGAACAGTCTCAGATCTATGAAGAAATGGGCAACACCAAGGAGGCTCTCTATTTTGCGCAGGAAGCGGTAGCACTCAATGAGGGAAACCTTGAGTACCAAAAACGGCTGGCGTTTTTATACATCAGTGGCGGAGAATATGAGGAAAGCCTTAACTGTCTCAGAAAACTGACAGAATCCGAACCGGGCAGATTTTACAACTGGTACGCTTACTCAGAAGTTTTGATGTTGATTGGGGAATATGAAGAAGCTATAAGTATCCTGGAAAAAGCGCTGCTGGCACATCAGCGTGCTGAATTATACTACCAGCTCAGCAACTGTTATTTTAACCTGAAAAATGATGCTGACGGTGTTCTGATGCTGGAAAAAGCGCTAGCGTTGGACCCTTCGCTTAGCAAGGATATGCAGCAAAAGTATCCATTCATCAAAGAACAGGTGAAGAAAATAAAAACCAAAAAGAAATAAAAAATCCCGCACTGGCGGGGTTTTTCGTTTATAATATACCAAAATCTTTGCAAAAAGCTATCAGTTGCTCGTTACTGTTGAGAGCGAGCGATAGTTTGATATCTTTTAGCCTCTTCTCAACCGCACTGATGCTGCCTGGCTTGATATCATTTTCTTTTAGATAATCTGGGATATTTTTAACAAGTATACCGTTCGCCAGCAGACTAACCAATAATGTATCGTATTCTGTAAATTCGAAAGCATTGCGCTCCGATTTGTTTTCTGTGATGCCGGCAGAGATATGTTTCCCATTATTAAAAACTTTTCTTATCGCTTTTTTGAGATCCTTAACATCATCTCGTCCTTTTTTTACATAAGCATTAATATGTTGCTCAGTAAATAGTTTTTCTATGATAAGCTCTTTTTTTTCTACAGAAAACACAAGAACTTTTATGTCCGGCTGCATAGCACGTATGGCCTGGATGAGCTGCTGGCCGCTGTTGATCTCCTGCTTCCTGTGGTCTTCATCGAAAGACAAATCTGTAATCAACAGTTCAAAAGCGTGGCCGTTTTCCATCGCAACTTTTGCCCAGGCTACTGCATCATCGCAGTAACTTACAAACTTTGATTCTGAAATATTAAGGTCATCAATTACTTTTTGTACAGAGATATTGGAGCTTTCGTAATCTTCTGCTACAAGAACTTTCCTAAACTTAAAAAACAATTTTTGGCAAAGAAGCGTTGTAAACTTTAGCTAATCTTATATTGCTTTTCCAAAAGTAGTTGATCTGGCAGAATGTTTTTTACGGTTTTCCGTATTTTGATTGGATTTAATCAAAAATATTTGCTGTAAGTTTTGATGGATGAGAACGTAGGCCTTTATTTAAGATCCAAAGCTTTCTTTGGCTGGCTTCTTAAGAATATAAGTCCTGCCAAAATAATTATTGTCCCTACACATTGCAGGATGGTAAGTGATTCACCATCCAGCAAACCCCACATGATTGCCACAATTGGCATAATAAGTGTGACGGTTGAGGCAAATAAAGGGGTTGAGATACTTAGAAGTTTGTAGTTCATCATCATTGCGAGTCCGGTCCCAAAAACAGCTAACATCGCAACAAATCCCAAACCTTGAAATGTGCCGGCATCTGCATTGAAGTTTCTGAAAAATCCAGACAATACCAAAGTTACGAGTGCAGGTAAAAATAGCACAAAGGAAAACAGATAAGCAGATAGCATGGTTGCGGGTACATGTTGCAGCTTTGATTTTACAGTAGTGGTGCTTACGGCATAAAGGAGAACAGCTAGTACGAGGAGTAAAATAGGGTAGATTTTGATTTCGCCACTGTCGCCACTGCCTAATGTTAAGACACAGGCGCCTGCAAAGCTGATAAAGACACCAGTCAGTTGCCGCTTTGAGGTAGAAAATTTCCAAACAAGAGAACCTACGATAATGACAAAAATTGGCATCATAGAGTTAATAATACCAGCAATGCTGCTGCTGATTTCGGTTTCCGCCAAAGGGAACAGGAACATAGGTATAAAACTGCCCGATAAACCCGCGATAATAAGCCAGGCTATGTGCTTTTTGGGGAACTGCCTGATTTTGGCAAGTGCATAAGGCATGAGTACAATCCCAGATATAAGAACCCGCAATGCCCCGACCTCATAAGGACTGAAATGTTCAAGAGATTTTTTTATAAGTATAAATGAGGATCCCCAAATCAAGGATAACGTAATCAGTAGAAGCCACTTTTGTCTTTCGGTATTCACGGGTTTTGTTTATTTAGGATATTAAGGTAATCAATTTTTGGGATCATTTTTGCGCCAAGGCTTTCCAGATGGGCAGAGTAGATCTGGCAATCTATAATCTCCCAATCGTTTTGATAAAGCTGTGTAAAGTGTATCAATGCAGCTTTGGATGCGTTAGGCACTTTGGAAAACATACTTTCCCCACAAAACACATTTCCTACAAGTATACCGTAGAATCCACCTGCCAGTTCGCCGTTTTGCCAGACTTCAAAACTTTTGGCTTTGCCATGTTTGTGCAGCATCACAAATGACTGTACCAAGTCTTCATTAATCCATGTGCCATCCTGTCCTTCACGCTCAATGGTTTTGCAATTACGCATCACCTTTTCGAAACATTGGTTTTCTGTAAAGTCAAAGATATCGTCGCGCAAGATCTTTTTCATAGACTTAGAAACCTTTATTTCCGAAGGGTAAAGTACAAATCTGGGATCAGGGCACCACCACAGGATTTCCTCGCCCTCGTTATACCAGGGGAAAAGCCCCAATTGATAAGCAAACCAAAGCCTTTCGGGTTTCAAATCGCCACCAAAAGCCATCAACCCGTCTTCGGGATCATAAAGTGTGGGATCTGGGAAAGATATGTCATTAATGTCCAGCTGAACCATAACTTGTGTTTAAAAAAAATCCCCGCCATTTACAAAGCAGGGATTGGTATGATAGTATTTCCGTTTTTATTTAGAATGGTAAATCATCGTCTTCATCTTCTGCAAAAACATTTTTGTTGTCTGTAGCAGGTGCATTTTGAGCAGGTGCAGCTTGTGTAGGCTCATTAAAATCACTTCCCGCATCTTTTTCCATTCTCCATGCTGTGATAGAGTTAAAATACTTAACGTCTCCCTGTGGGCTAGTCCACTCTCTTCCTCTAATGTTGATAAAAACCCTTACTTTGTCTCCTACTTTATATTGATTAAGCAGGTCAACTTTTTCTGATAAAAATTCTATATTGATGGGTTGAGGATACTGTTCTTCGGTTAAAAGAACCATTTCTTTTTTTTGAAATCCGCTGTTAAAAGTTTGTAAATCAGAAATTTTCTTAATTGTTCCTGTTAATTCCATAGCTCAAAAATATTTTAGGCTGTAAAGGTAATAAAAACTATTGATGATAATCAAATATAGACAGTTCAAAAAAAATTAAAAAAAAGTTACAAAATATTTTGGAGCAATACAAAAAGTCTCTATATTTGCACTCACCAAAACAAACGAATAGGAGTTCTTAAACAATGCGGATGTGGTGTAATTGGTAGCCACGCCAGACTTAGGATCTGGTGCCGTGAGGCGTGGGGGTTCGAGTCCCTTCATCCGCACTATTATAAAATTTCTAAGCAATTAGAAATTTTTTTTGCGAAAATAGCTCAGCTGGTAGAGCGCAACCTTGCCAAGGTTGAGGTCGCGGGTTCGAGCCCCGTTTTTCGCTCAAAAAAAAGAAGTTTATTTAAACTTCTTTTTTTTTACCTCGCCCTGGTGGTGGAATTGGTAGACACGCAGGACTTAAAATCCTGTGTCCGCAAGGACGTACGGGTTCAAGTCCCGTCTGGGGTACTCTAAACGCTGTTAATCATTTGATTTTCAGCGTTTTTGTTTTTTAAGGGGGAACAAAAGGGGGATTAAAAAAATTGTCAATAACTGAAATTGATTAATACAGTCGTTCTTCCAATTGCCCTTTCCAAATCGTGAAACCTTTATTGCTATCAGAATAATCGTGAACAATTCTTGAAAAGTTCTGTGGATTAGTTTCCAAATAAACCTGTCGCCCTTTTTCTTTTATGATATTCAGTTCTTTGTCTATTTGTTTTATGGTGTCTATTAGTACAGATTTGCTTTTTTCTAAATGCCAAATGTAAGTTGCTTCTTCGGTATCTAATGTCTCTAAAATTATGTGATAATTTTGTTCTCCTGCAATCAAAAAGACGAATGAAAATGGCTGTAAAGCAAATCGTAGTTTCATCACGTTTCGTTCGTGTTTGTCAGCTAAAAATTGAATGTGTTTGGAATGTTTATATTGTTTTACTTTTAGCAAATCTTCCAAAATACTTTCAGCATCGGAATAAATATTTTGATTTTTTGGAAGTTCATTAGTTGTCAGGATATTTTGTTTTGATGTCGAAATCTGACCAATAAAATTTTTGTTCAGAAATTTAAATTTCACACTTTCCAAGAGCTCTTTATTGATGTTTTCAATATCGGAAGAAGTGGCTAATTGCGATAAAATCACTCCATTCTCTAACTCGGCATAAATATCAATCATTACTGATTTTGACTTTAAAACTTTGCTTAAATAAGGTTTCAAAACTTCAAATTCTGGTCGGAATTCTTCGTTTTCAATTTCAAAATTAAATCGCTGGTTGCTTTCTTTATCAACATATTCAAAGCCAACATTGCCGTATCCGAAGTCTAAATCTTCAATGGCGATTTTGATTTGTCTTTCAATGATTAAATTTTGTTTTTCGGGGATAAATTCGGTTGGCTCGTCAAACAAACTTGCTTGTTTGGCTATTTTACGATAATAGGTGTTTCGTTTTAAAAAAAGTTTGTTTAAATAGTCAATTTTGATGTCCCGATAATCATAAATTGTTGGATTGATTTCCGAGCGCTGTACACGACCAATGTATTGAATCAACTTGCCTTTGAAAGAAAAAGGATATACTAGAAACAAAGAATTAATGTTTGGCAAATCCGAACCTTCTCCAAAATATTGTCCTGTTGTAATTAACACTTGAAAATTGCCTTGTAGTAAAGTTTGCCTTTTGGACTTTCTGTTACTTTCGGAATCATCTCCACTCAAAGTAACAACTTCATAAGATTGCTTCAGGAAAATATAAAGTGTATCAATATGTTCTTTTCTTTCAGTTATAATGACAATCCGTTTTCCTTTTTGAATTTCCTTATTAATGTCATTCAAAATAAGTTTATTCCGTTCCGAATCGTGAACTAAAATCTTTGAAAGTGTTTCAAAATTGTCAGTTTTAGAATTAAAAGGAACGTCCAAATTGGTGTTTCTTACGATAATTTGAGCGTGCTGGAAGTTTTCTATTTCGTTAGATGTAATTTCTGAAATGATTTCCCCAAGAAATGCAAAAATCAGTTTATCATCATTGTATTTTCGGAATGGAGTTGCCGTCAATCCGTAAAGATAAAACGTGTTTAATTTATCAATGGTATTGCGGAAAGTTTCAGCAGGAATATGATGGCATTCATCTACCAAAATAGTTCCGAACTGGTTGTGGATTTGCTCAATTTGTTTCGGTAAACTTTGAATGGTTGCAATGGTAATTTGTTTTCCAATTTTTGTTTTGCCTTGCCCAATAATCCCAATTTCTTGTTTAGGAATTCCAATAAAAGCCTGAACACGTTCCTGCCATTGTTCCAATAATTGTTTTCGATGAACAACTATTAATGCAGGTTGTTTTTTCTCTGAAATTATCTTTAAACCCATTACCGTTTTGCCAGAACTGGGCGGAGCAACGATAACACCAAAATCTTTTTTTGAGACGGTTTCTACAATTTTTTCCTGATGATTTCTCAATGTTGCATTGAATGAATACGAGATTTCGTCTTTCAATTTTCGATTGTCCTGAAAATCAAATTCCAAATTTTGCTCTTTGCAAAACCGAAGCAATTTTCCTATAAAACCTCTTGGAATAATAATTTGATTTTCCGTTTCTTCCGCGAGTTTAAAATACTTTTCCGTTCCGAACGTATTTTTTCCTGATTTCTTCTTGATGAAATATTCCGAGTTAGTAAAATTCAATTCTTCTTTGAGAAAATTGATAAGCGGAGTTGTCAATCCATCTCTCTGAACACTTATATTTTGTTGAAGCAAAATCGTCAATTTTCCGTTGTTGTTTTTGGGAATCGGGAGACTTTGATAGGTGGAAATTTCTTGATATAATTTGTCTAAAATTTCTATCGAAACTCGCCCTATTTCATTTAAAAATTGCCATTGATTTGGATAAGGTTCAAAATTTTCGGGATTGATAAAACAACTATTCCCCTCTTCCATTGCAGGTTTGAAAAATGGCAAAGCAATCAAATTTCCCAAACCTTTTCCCGAAAGAAAATCCTGATTTGGAAACAATCTATCGAAACTGGAACTTTTATCAAACATTGAAAACGCTCCCGATTGTTCTAAAATCGAAATGAAAATTTTTCTGCTTCGGATTGCAGGGTAAGCCCTATCAAAAAAGACCCAAACGTGTCCTCCGTTTCCAGAACGGGAACGCTCCAAATAGGCAGGAATGCTTTTCTCTTTGCAAGCGTTTAAGAAATTGATGGCTTCTACTGTCCAATTTTGCTTATCAAAATCAGCCACCAAAAACCAAGATGTATTATCCTGCAACAATGGATAAACTCCAATTTGTTGAACACCGTTTAAGTGTTTTTGAATTTCGTTATCAGTAAGTGGTAAATAATTTTTGTGTGGATAATTTGCAAATGTTCCGCCATTCATTTTATGAATGCGATATTGATATGGATCATAATGATAAGCGGGCATATATCCAGACTTTCCCGTTTTCTCCCAACGAACAGCAAATACATCCTCTCGTCCTCTGAATAGGAAAATGAAAACATTAATTTTATTAGACGCAATCTCATTCATCAATTCTTTTTTATTCACTTTAATTGACAGATTAACAAGATATTCTATTCAAACGGAACTCCTTCAGGTTCACCAATGTTATTTTCAAAAAATTCTTTGTTCATAATATTTGTCATAAAGTCCTTGGCTTTATTGTCAATATTTATAAGTTGATTTTCGCTTTTCAAATTCAGTCGTTTCATAATAAAATCTCTTTCTGTTTTTTCATTTCTCCCAAATAGTGGTGCAACATTTATTATCCTAAGTTCAGTTCGTGAATTTAAAGCTTGCGATAAAATAACATTAACATAGTCGTCAGCATAAGAATATCCGATGACAACAATTATTTTGGCTTCGTTGAAACAAGAATTTCTTAAAACAGACGAATAGTAAAAATACGGGTCAACAGAAGTCATTTTGTGTTGAATACCAAATATTAATTCAGGTTCTGATTCTATCTTTTGACTTTTATGCAGCTTTTCTTCTGATAAATACCAATCAATTGAACCGTGAAGTTTATAAAGATTGTAATGTTTTCCTTCGATGTTTTCAAAGTTTGATTGATGCCATTCGTTTGTTTCTTTTGTAAATCCTAATTCTATAGTTTTATCCTTGCCTACAATATTTTCAAAACACATATCGTAATTAAGCGTAAAAACTTTCATTAGGTTTCCGACATCGGTTGAGAGAGAAGAAAATGATTGAAAATAATTAGCATCATCATAGCTTCTTAATCCAACCCACTCATTTAGTTGTTTTCTGATTAGTTTGTGGAACTTCTTTATGTTTTCGAAGTTGTTTCCTGCCAAATCAAGCAAACGAATGTTCCACGTCCCAATGAAAGGATACATAATATTGCTTTCTCGTTTTTCGATTTCTGTAATTACAATAAGTAATCTTTCTACATTAAAAAGTTCATTGAACTTCCCCAAAATTCCGTCAGAATAATTGATACTACTTTTTAGATAAAAATATAAATCCTTATAAGGCTTCCAATCATCGTGTTTAACTATTAAGTCTTCTATATTATTTACCATTTGATTTGAAATAGGAATACCTGCGTCAACGCTTGCTCCTGCTCCAAGTAAAAATAATAGATGTTCGCCCTTTATTTCCATTATACTAATTTTTTATAAAAACCAAGGTTTGTCATTTGAAATAGAGTTTTCTTCATACCCGTCAATCATTTCAAATGCTTCGGTATATTTCGCAATTATTTGAGAATAATATATGGAAATAGGAATAGACTTGGCATTAAAACCTCTCCAATTTGCTCCCGACAGGTTTAATACATCTTGCAAATATTTCCTTTCATCAAAACCTTTTGAATTGTCTAAATTTAAAAACTGTATATGAACAGGATTGGAAAGCCTCTTATCAACAACTTCTTTTCCATAAAGCAATCCTTCAAACCAAACCAAATATTCGCTTCTGGATAACTTTACAAAGCTACTTTCGTAGGGCACAAGTGTATTATGGAAGCTGTAACCAAAATATTTATTGTCAAGATTTACTTTTATCGCTACAAAATCTATGTTATTTATTTGTTGTATGGCTTCAGATATAGCTGAAATTTCTTTATGTTTAATCTTAAATGGCAGATGTAAAACACAAGTTTTATAATTCTCCATTCTTCCATCATTAAGTATTTTTACTAAATTATTTTTAAGGTTTTCTAAATAATTTGCTTCAGTTGTTTCATCTGCTAAGACTTCAAGAGTTTTATATAAACCGCTTGAATCCAAACATACCGTGTAAGCGAAGTATTTGGTTATTAAACCTGTTTCAAAATCTCTTTTGTGAGAGCTACCAACTCCAAGAATTAAGCAATTGTTATTACTTGGTTTAACTACCCAAGGAATACCTCCCATTTTAGCAAACATTGCTAATGCAACATTGGAAGTTGACCACTTTAAAGAATTACGTTCGCCTAATTTTCGGTAATTCACAACTTGCAAAGCAAGATTGTTTTTTATGAAGTTGTATTTTAAATAATAGTAATGATTCGAGGCTGCATTATCTTCAACATCTATTGCATAGTCTTCAATGTAAATACCTATTATTTTTTTATTCGGTTCGGAATCTTGTAAAGTTTTTACGGTGTCAACTATTTTGAGTAATTCTTCGTTAGAGAAACCTTCAATCGAAATCTTTTTTACATTATTTGTACTTATTTTCACTCCAAACATTTGCTCAAATCCAGGGAAAGTTCCTGGGTTTGATTTGCCTGTTAGACTTAAAAACAATTCATTAGCAAATGATTTAAATCGTTCTTCAAAAATGAATGCAAAAATAACTTCCTTGTCAATTTTTTGAAGCGGACCATAATTTCTAATGCCTTGAAATTGAGAATTTGCAGTGCTTTTATTACTAAAAATATACTCTTTCTTGTTTAATTGGAATATTGGTGTTTCTATTAAACCTCTTTCAATGTGAATTGTATTGCCATTATTTTGATTGATAGCTTGAATTTCGTTATAAACTTTATCCAGAAAACTATTAATCAATTTGAATTTATCGGAATAGTAATTTTTATTACTTCGCCCTTGTCTGTCAAGGCTCAAGCTAAACACCTGAACCTCTTTATTGAATGGCAAGTCCTTATTTTTTGAAAATCTGAAATCAATAATAAACCCAAATTGTTTCAGTTCTTCTAAATAAAAAGGTGATAATGAGATTATCTGTTTCCCTTGTTGGAATTCGTGAAGTGTAAATTCAATTTGTTCTTCCGCAAATCGTCTTTTAGTTTCAAAAGGAAGAGTACAACCATTAGTTGTTAAAGTATCAAATAATTGATTCAGCAAAAAACGTTTAGTTAATCCTATTGCATAGTTTGCGTAAGCAACATACTCCACAAAATTCTCTTTAGGTTCAAAAGAAACCAGAAAAGGCTTTCGGTCTTTTAAATCTTCGGCAATTGGAAGCTGATACTGATATATTTTATCTTCTTTTGTGTCATCTTCTTGCTTTAGTTTTCTGAATACTTTAAAGGAAAAGTTGGTTTCAGAAACAGGCAATATATTTAATCTGATGTTTGCCATTTGTTATAAATTTTTTCCTCTATTTAACCTACGTTTCGACAATTTCTTCCAAATTCTGTCAGCCATATCAACTTCTTCTTTTGAAAAACCATAGTTATTCATCAAAATTTCTTTATTAGTAATTTCAAGAATTCTATCTATGCTTTCTTTTGTACGAATCATATTGTCAATAGTTTCAACAAGGGTTTCGTTTGACTTATGATATGGGAGAAATATATTTTCTACTTCACTCGGCATAAGTTCCAAAACACCTCCTCCGTGACTTCTTCCTGAAATTTCGGCAAATGCAAAGGATAATGAATTGTAATAGCTTGCTGTAAAAGCGTATAGATTAACCTCTTTTTTGATACTTACCCGATGCATTGTATCGGTTGTATATGCTTTTGCATCATTAATGATAAGTTTTGGATAAAGGTGATTTCTCCTTATAAAAAGAGCATCAGAAATTTTAAGAGAGGGTATAATCTGCCATTCATCCCTTATTCCACACTTATATCCTTTATTTATTCCTTCTTCAATGCCATATTCTAAATAATCTCTTGCACCTAATGAACCATTTAAATCGTTCATTTTAGGAAAAGTAAGTAGATGCGTACGAGCCTGAATATCTCTGTTTTTCTTCCAATCTTCTTCTGTGAAAATTAAGCTTGGCACTTGTACACTTCTGCCCACTAGCGGCTTTGCATATTTTTCTAAATCATAAAATTGAACAGTTGCCAATGGAACTGTAAAAAACGGATTAGAGCCTGTTGTTATTCCTACTTCAACATCTGCATACTTGCCCAATTTTGGAACTCTTTTACTTTCCTGCAATTTTTCTAAAAAATCTATTTCATCTTGCTCTAGAAAATAAAATGTCCACTTATTGGTTTTAAAATCTATTTTTTTCTGAGGATTTTTAAGCTTTAAAATATCTAAATTTTTCAAACTTTCAGCATTTCGCAATTCTAAATGTTCAATTTTATGAGAGCTTGTTCCGTCTTTTTCGCAAAGTAGTAAAACAACTTCTTGTTGAATTTCAGGAAAAACTAGTTTTTCAAAAGAGACAATATTTATTTTATTGTAAAAATGAGCTAAAAATTCCCTTAATTGTTGAGCATAAGAAACCTGTAGAAGTTCAGCTGGAAGAACAAATGCTATTTTACCTTTTTCTTTTAATAACTGACTTGAACCCACTACAAATGAAACCCAAGCATTTGTTAGTTTTGTATACTTAAGACCTGATTTTCTAAAAATTTGTTCAGCAAGAGTTTGTTGATCCTTGCTGAAATATTGATATCTGATATACGGAGGATTCCCAATGATTAAATCAAATTTATCTCTTGTTGTCAAGCAATAGTTATGAAAATCATCATTAACAATGAAAGAATTTTCCAAATCTATCGACAAAGCTTTCTGATATTCGGTTTCGTCAAATTCTACTGCTGAAATAGAATTATAAGGAATGTTCTTTTCTTTCATTATTTGGAGAAAAACACCATCACCACAGCTGGGTTCTAATATATCCATTTCCTTATTGCCATTTATTGCCCATTTCAAGATAAAATCAGCAATATCTTTTGGAGTATAAAATCCTCCTCGCAACTTTTCTTTACTGGCTTCATTAATCAGCACCATAACTTTCATTTATTTTTGGGATAAGACTATCTTCTTCTCCAAGGTTATACAATCTTTTCAATAATAAATCCATTTCTCTTTTCTTCATTGAAAACTGCCTTTGTAGAGGAATAAGTCGTCTATTATTATTTTGAGTATTATCAATACTTTCCTGTAATTGAATTAATTCTTGTTGCAATAATGCAATATCATCGTGCAACGTTTTCTCATCAATGTTTTCAAAATCAATCTTCCGTATTGGTAGTTTCTTAAGAACTTTTGTTCCTCTTGCAATAAATCCACCTCTAAATACTTCTCCATAAAGTGAAGCGAACCATTCTGAATATTTTGAATTCAATAGTGCCTGTATATAGTATATAGAATAAGGCGTACGTTCTGGCATAGTAATCATACAATATCCAGCTGTTCCACCTGATGAGATAAAAGTATGATTGGTGTCTATTGCATATTTATCTCCTTGAGATAATACGCCAACAACTATTTTCGCAGGAACATCGCATTTATCCAAACTTTGATGACGTCCAAATCGATACCATTCATTTTCTGTTTCTGGCACGGGTTTAATATCCCTACCTTCCAATCTAGATTTATATGTATCTAAAAAGCTAAATGTTTCAGGATAATCTCTTTGTAAAGCCTGAATGTCGACAAAATTTATATTTCCATTTTCGTTTTTATAGGGATAGATAACAAATGAATTTGGTTTCAACTTTCTGTAAGTATTGAGATTGTCAACACCTCTTGATGTTTGGAAATATGGTCTTGTTAATTCTTTCTCAATTTTCCACTCTGATTCATCAAGATTGAAAAACAGGTAATTATCATCTTCTCTTGTTAGTGTGTGAATGTATATATCATTTTTACTGGTTTGTATTCCATTAAAAATATTTTCGCTTCCAATTAAACTTCCCAATTCTATACTTTGAGATGAAATATCGTAAAACAGTGATTTTAACTGATTGGGCATTAGAATCCAAGTTTCTTCATTTAGACTTGAAAATTCAACACCATCATAATTTACTGTATAGTTTTTAGCTTTCCAATTTTCTAATTTTTCTACTTCGTGGTAAAGTAGAGAGTTTTGGTCAGTCTTTTTCAAAATTAGAATACAGGTATAGGTGGTCTTATCCTTAAAAATTTGATTTGCTCCAAATGAAATAATTTTTTCAACTGCCTTTTTATCGGAAAGCAATCCTCTCAATTTTTTTCCTGCACCAACTTTTGCAAACTTACTCGGAATAATATACCCAAGAACTCCATTAGAATTAAGTAAGTTAAAACCTCTTTCAATAAATAGAAAATATTTATCAAATTGCATATATGAAGAGTCAAAAAATTCTTTATAAATAGGAAGTTCTACTGGAGTAAAACGCTTAATGTGTTCGGTAGCCATATAAGGAGGATTCCCTACAATAACATCAAATTTTTCTTCTCCAAAATCAAATGGATTAATATATTCTATATCGCTTTGATTCGTTTTCGTAGAATCAACTAAACTATTTCCATAATGAATATTTTCATCTAAATTTGGAAGAGCAGGATGCGTTATACTATCATTGTTTTCATCTTCTAACAATTTTAGAAGAAGTCCAAACTTACAAGCTTCAACAGCGTTGAAATCTTTATCAATTCCAAAAATACATTGCAATAGAATCCGTTTCTTATATTCAAATTTCAGTTTGTAACTGTTAACTCCAGTTTGTACAAGTTGTGATTGGTCGTTTACTATAAAATAATCGACTAAAATATCCTGTAAAAGTTGATATGCCTCAAGTAAAAATGCTCCAGAGCCACAAGCTATATCAGCAAATTTTGAATTCAGTATCTCGCCTGCTGATTTACCCTCGCAGTATTTCTTTACTGTTTCGTTCAATATGTCTCTGACAATGAAAGTCGGAGTGGTTACTACATCTCGATCTTCAATTTCAGGTTTTTTTCTAAGAACAATATTGCCATTTTCTACTTTTAATTGTTCGCTGAGAAAAATCTCATAAATATGCCCTAAAATATCTGATGAAAAAACAGCAAAGGAGTAAGAACTTTCAGGAAAATAAAGTTGTTTGATGATTTGCCAAAATGCTGTACTTTCATTTGAAATAATTTCGTCACTTAATGGTTGAGAAAATAGCCCAGCATTATATTTTGTATCGGCAGACCTAAATTTTTCTATTAAAGCACTGAAATCCTCATTTTCAGCCAATATTAAAAGTGTTTTGTAAATCTCTAAATTCCTGTCTTCACAGACCCTTAAAAAAACAACACTGTTAATATAACTCTGAACAAGGTCGTTTAATTGAAATTCATCAATTTCAGGATTTTTAGTGAGGATTTCATTTCCTAAAAGGATGCGCCACTCATTAATTTGCTTCAAGAACAAATCATCAACATTAAATCTTTGGATTTGATGTTCAATATCACTCCATACTTCATCAAATCTTCCTGAGTAAACATCTTCCTGACCAATAAGAGACTTTATTTCATCGAACTTTTCTTCATATTCTGAAAAATGATATAGTTTCACTCTTCGTTTTGAAGCATTATCTGTATTTTGAACAGGTTCTGAACAATCATAAATTGCCAAATATTCAAAATTTGTAAGGACTGAAATCTTTAGTTTTGCTGTAAATCCATATCGTCTAACCTGTTTTGCAGGCTGTGGATCAGTTTCAACTTTAACGAAAGGTTTCTTTGCTTCTACAAAAAATTTTCTTTCGGCAAAAAGTCTAAAAGTATAATCAGGCTTCTTTGTGTTTTCATTTGCTTCTGAACGCAAACCTTCCTCAACCAAAACTTCTCTTTCATTTGTAGGTTTTCCTTGCATATTTGTTATATCCCAACCCAGCATCGTGAAGAAAGGGTCAAGAAAATCCGTTCGCAATTGTGTCTCATTATAAGAAACCTTTGTGAATCTGTCGTGTTCAGTTTCAAATCTTCGTATCAAGTCTCTTATTTCCATTACTCAAAATTTAGCTTTCCTTGTTGATAATTTTTACTTCTGAAATATCTTATTTTTTCTTCTGCCACCTTTAGGATTTCAGTTGTATTCTCCTCATAAATTAGAGATTCTGCAACCGTATCACTTAATAAACTTAGTGTTAAATCTTGTTCTGAAACTTTTAATATTTCTGCTAATAAGGGAATCATTTCTTTGTGTGCGGATCGTTCTCCTCGTTCAATTTTACTTAATGTAGATGGATCAATATCTATATGTGCGGCAACCTTTCTTAAAGGAAGTCCAGCTATTTCTCGATATTCACGTATTAGTTCTCCAAATGATTTTTTCATTTTTCTGAAAATTTATTTCTTGAAAATATTTTTAGGACATTTATTGTCCAAATATATAAAAAACATTTCAATTCATATTAAAACTTAGTTAATTTGTTTACCAATAAAAAATACATATTGATAAATATTCATTACAAGATTATCTCTTGAATCCTTTTCTTTCTTCAGGCTCTTTCATAATTTGACTCTCTATATTTAGCGAATTATCTTTCGTCGAATTAACTTTATTTTGTTCACTAGCCTTGTTTTCCCGATGATCAAACCGCAATAACGAAAACAAATTAATTTGTTTTTCTGAAATTCTAAAAACCTCCTCAAAAGCCGAAACTGGAATGTTATTTTCTTTTGAAGTTTTTTCAATTATCTCAATCATTTTATCTTTTAGTTCAGTATCATTTAGATTTTGCAGATTCGGAATTTTTATACTTTCTTGCAAAATGGCTTTTTTAAGTGTATTTTCTACCGAATCCATATATTTTTTCTTTTCAACAGCAAAAACGGTTTCATTGGTTAAGAGAGCGGAGTTTTTGCTTTTGAAAAATAAAACTTCTTTTTTTAGACTTTCAATTTTTGTTTTCAGTTCTGCAATATGCTTCTCTTTAGATTCCAGTTCTGTTTTGTTTTTGAGAAGTTGAATGTTATTCGTTTTGAATGCCTTTTCGTAGTTTTCAATGGTTTTATCTGTTTTTATTTTCTGAAAACCTAGAAAGTCTGATTCTTTTACGATAAACTCCTCTGAATTTTTAGATTCCATCTCTTGTTGCATTTGGCGGTATCGTTCTTCCAAAATTTTCAAATCCTCTTCTCTTTTCTTGATTTTAAATTCTACCGCTTCTAATCTTGCCAAAGAACCAGAAACACCTCTTTCCATTTCCAAACATTCTGCTGCCAAATCCTGCATTTTTGAGTAATGAAAAGATTGATGTTTCAATGTTTTTCCCGTTTCCAAATCCTGCCAATCTGCCACCAAATGAGCGTGATAATTAGGCTTCCATTCTTTGGTATCTTTGTCATAATGTCCTTCATCTTTATGGATGGCAATTTGAAAAATTCGGATTTTCAATTCTTCTTCCAATCTTTTTGATAGGTTATGCAAATCCTGCATCGTGGTATTTTCTTTAATAACCACAACAGCTTCCCGAACTGGCATTGCATTTTTCTGTAATTTTCTACCTGAATTTTCTTTGCAGTACGATTCAATTTTTTGGACTCGATCTGCAATTTTTTGCTCCATCCAATATTCATTTTTATGAGTTAAATCTTTGCGGATATAATCAAAGGATTTCTTTCTGAAATTATGAATTTCGGAATCAGATTTTGCCACTTTGAAATTGATTGATGTCTTCATTTTTGTTAAATTTGATGATGATGTAATCTGTATCTTTTTTACTCAGGTTACCTAACAACCTGTATCTATTTTATACAGGTTGTACAATGACCTTGCATTATTTTTTATAGGTTAAGAAAGTTGAACCTTGTGCTATTTTATACAGGTAAAGCCTCGCAGAGCGAAGAAGAAACTTTGTTGGGAGAGTATCGACCTTCAAAGTTGCGAATGAGCTCCTAACTTTTGCCGATAGTTGGTGAAAAATAAACGCACGCAGTATCAGCGTTTTCTTCTGTAAGTTTGATGAGCTTGATTGATTTCGCTTTCCTCCTGTTCTTGTTTTGGGTTTAGTTCTACCTGCTGTTGTTTTTCGATTTTTGTATTGTTTCTGAAAACGAAGTATTCACTTAAATCTTTATGAAGAGCATAAATTTCAGAATGATTTTTGGCTTCGGGAAATGATTTCAGAATTGAATTTTTACAAGTTTCTCCAGCTTTGTCATTGTCTAAAAACAAATGGATTTCGGAATAGTTTTTTAAATATTCTTTGGTTCTATTCAATAATGAAATGGAATTCATCACCAATACATCGCCTTTGTAAAATGGTTTCATTTCAACAAAAGACAAAGCATCCATAAAACCTTCAAAAACGGCTATTCTTTTTCCTATTTTATTTTGATTTTGGCTTTCATTATTGAAATTTAGAATTGAAATGTCTTTCTTTAGTAATGACCCTTTGTAAAATAGATTTCTAAGCTCCCAACCTCCTGAAAGGTTTTCAAAACCAATAGCATAAAGGTTTTTCTGGTCAATCCTAAAATGAATTTCTTTGACTAACGGATGAACCTTTGTCGAAAGACCTCTTTGATGAAGATAGTCTTTCAGATTTTCGTTTTGGAGTTCTTTAATTTCTGTGATTTGATAGTTTTGTTTTAAGCTATTTTGTTTTTGAATACTATTTTGCGGTTGAAAAGAAGAAAAATTTTGCTTTTCTGCCCATTCTAAAACCTCTTTTACGGAAGCTTTCAAATATTTTTGCATAAAATCGGTATTGTTTCCACCGATTCCTTCCGAATGGAGATACCAAATGTTGTTTCTTTTATCCAGTTTAAAAGAGGCGTGGTTTTCGGTAGCAAAAGGATTGAGAAACCACGCTTCTTTTGCCGTTTGTTTGGTGGGAAAGTGTCCGAGAATTTGGAGGACTTCTTCCAACGGAATTGTATTAAATTGTTTGCAATTCATCTTGTAGATTTTTCGGGTATTAATTATTGTGATTTTCTGTAGAATTGTTGAGAAAACACAATAAATGATTGATTTTAGAATAGTTAGTCATTCAACAAAAGCTCAACAACTCAACAAGCTTGAATTTTTATGCTCAACAAACATTCAACAAAAAAGTGGGTTTAAAAGTTTGTTGAGGATTTTGTAGAGAACTAATTGTTTGATTTTCTTTTTTTTATGAATCAATTCAACAATTCAACATATTTTTGAAGAACGAAATCTTTTTTAACGGTAAAAAATCGCCCAACGGAATTGTTTTGATAGAAAATTCCTGCAAAATCAATGTCGTATCTGATGTAGGTTAAGCCGTTGTTTTGTGGATTCAGCTTCCAAGTTTCTTTTAAAATTGTTCGAATGTCGTTTCTTGTCCAATACATTGGTCGAAACATTCGGTTCATCATATTGAGAATATCTTGCGGAACGACATTAATTTCTTCATCGTTGTTGCTTTCAAAAAATTCGTACAACAGCTCAATCATTTTAGATTCTAGCTTATTGTTATTCTTGAAAAGCAGTTTTTGAAGTGCTTTTGTTCTTATTTCATCAGCTGAAAACCACATTCTTGTTTTCTTCTCAGTTGAAAATGGTCTCTCAATTAAAAACCGAAGAAAATGGGGTATTTCGGAGATAAGATTGTCGAGAAACTCTGTGTTTTCAATCTTTATTGGATTAATTTTGAGAATCCAAAACCTGATTTCGTTTTCATCGATTTGAATAAAATTTTCTTCGTTATTGGAACACAAAATAAACTTGGCGAAAAAATCAATTTCCTCTCGGTCTTTTCCCTTCGCTTCCAACTTATCTTTATTTGTGGTCGATAAATATTTTAATCTTTCCGTAATTTCTTTTTTATCAAAAAATACTTCATCAATCGCTACAACAAGCATTGCCGCCCAATCCGAATTAAATTGACTTCCGAAGGAGTCACCTTTAATGTAAGTCATATTCAATCCGAAAATTTCTTTCAACCATTTGATGAAAGTTGATTTTCCAGTAGCTCTTTCTTTGGAAACCAAACAAAGAATCGGTAAAATTTGCGTGGGATATTGAAGAAGGATTTTCAAATAATCTAAACCTAATTCCAATTGTTCCCCGAAAATATGCTTCACAAAATTCAGAGAAAAAGGAATTTCATTTTTGAAGTTTTCGTTTTCAGATGAAGGAGAGAATGGAATTTCGTTGTAAATATTATAAAAACCTCGAACAATTTGTTGATAATCTATATGCTCCGGGATACAGCAAAGACCATCATATTTTGAAATCGACGAAAGGAAAGATTTGCCGTGATCGCTAATGATTGTTTCGCGATTCCAACGCACCAAAACCGAGGTTGTGTCCCCCGAAATTAATGGTTTTTCTATGATTTTGTAATAGGTGGTTCCGACTCGGATGTAAGGTATTTTGCTCATTTTAAAAAGGTTTTTAATACGAATTGTTATACAATAGAAATTATACAGTGCAAACTGACCGTTTACTTTCTTTGGTTTTTTCCGTATTCCAAAAGTTCCTTTTTAGAATAATAGTATCGCCCATTAAAATTGTAATGGGGCAGATTCTTGTTTTTCCGCCATTCAATAATTGTTGGAACAGAAATGTGCAAAAATTTTGTGGCTTCGATTTGAGAAATTAAATCTTCGGGTTGTTCTTCTGCTTTGTTAGTCGGCAATGTAAATTCGGTTGCTTTCTTTAGAATGATTTCAACCGCTTTTTCCAAATCGGATTTGGAGTGGGAGTAAAGTTTTACTGACATTTGATTGTATTTTAATTATTTTAAATTCAAATGCAATAATATCAACTTAATTATTGAAAATCAAATAGTTATGATTCGTCCAGAACAGTCTAAATTAATCCAAATTAGTCCAGAATAATTTTTTTGCAATCCAGATTAATCTAAATTAATCCAGATTAGTCTTTTCAGCGAAATTCAATTTTTAACTAAATTTAACTAAAATTTTTTCTTTTTAACAAAGTTTAACGTTTTTTACTAGATTCAAAAATAAAGGATGCTGTATTTCGTTTAAAAATCCTTTATGTATATCCGTTTTTAATCATACTGCTGTAATATTAGCAATAATGAGCCTTTCGAATAGTTTGTCTCCGAAATATCTTCGATTTAGTTTGTAAATAAATTCGTTGAGATACAATTGAAGATATTTTCTTTTGATTTTATGATAATTTCCCAATAGATTTCTTTTAGCATTGCTGATGGTGATGTGAACCCATTTTAAGGTTTCGTTGGTAGTTTCTTTATCAGATTTTTCGGTGATATGAAGTTCAACAAAATCTGAAATATCAACGTATGATGTGCTTTTATCCGTGAAAACAATGCTTTGATTATCAATCGATT
>NZ_FTPU01000008.1 GCF_900108115.1 Epilithonimonas bovis DSM 19482 | reverse complement strand
ATGGCTCGGATTGCCCACTTTGGAATACAAGGGCGAAAATTCTTTCTCAAAATAATTCCAATCTATTTTTTCTGAAAGTAGAACAAGTTCATGCTCGTGGTCAATAAAATCCACCAACATTGGGCGGAATAATTCTGGCTTCTTTTCTGGATTTTTCCCCAACATATTTGCAAAGTTTTAAAGCTCTAAGATACAAATTCTTGCAATAAAAAACAAGCTATTTTAAACCCAAAATACTAATAATCAGTAAATTATAGGTGGTTTAAGGAGGGACTAAGTAAAAGACAATATCAACAACGAAGCTTTCTGCCGTTTATTAAACAACACCTGAACATTACTTAAAGACTCTCGTAAATCTATTTCGGTTATAACTAAAAAATCAAAGTAGGAATCGACATCTTCTCCCGTATCACCTGTATTAATTCCACTGATAAAAAAAGAACGATGCCGGTAACCAAATAAATAAATTGTCAACGGCTGCGAAATATTAGATACCACATAATCCACTGCATCTTTCAATTGCAGATTAGAATCTATATTTCTTATGGGCATCATTGTTAATACATCAGGAATTTGATCATTTTGAAGATTATTATCTGTATCTATTTTTTGAAAAAAGTGGATAGTTTCCTCAAAAACTTTTTCTGCGATATCAACCAGAATCTTCATTTTATCTTCCAATTGTTGTAACGTACTAGTATCAATTGAAAAAAAATCTTCATAGCGTGTACCGCGATACATATTTTCCAAAACCTTCAGCAACGCCATGTCATTTTTATTATTTTCGGTAAAAACTCCAGTATAAAACTCACTAATACGTTTCAAATGACGGTGATGATAACGGATAGAATGTGTGATACGCTCTTTGGCAAGGATTACAATTTCCAAGTATCGGTAGGTGAATTCAAACGCTTGATGTAACATAAATGCTGCTAAGGAATAGTTTGTCTTTTCAATCAAATGATAATAAGTCTCTATAAATTCATTGATCTTAATCTGTTCCCTATCCTTAAAAGAAATCATAAGTTTCTTGCATTGTTCGAAATCAAAATTATCCGGTATTAAAACTAATTTAGACTTCTTCTTTTTATAAATAAGCTTCTTAGCCTGACAAGATGTAAAAAGAAATAAACATCCATTTACTATTTTGTGCATTGCATGATGTGTGAGGAAACACAAAGCCTTATACTTTTGATAATTCAAAAGCGTATTTTCGATTTTCGGAACCAAATCGTTTAGTTTACCAATATCGTTTTCAGAAATCAGTATAACTAGCTCATAAGGAAATTTTAATCTTCCGTAAGTATTAATGTAGATCCGCTCAATACAGTATTCAGCAGTCAAAAGAAGAACAATCTCCTCAATTTCTGGTAAAGTCTCTACGTTTTTCATAATTGATTGATTAAGTACAAAATTCATTAGAAGGTATATCCTACTCAATATTTATAATCTCATTTTTTCTTTACAAATGAACTCATTGAATGTTATGTAAGAAACCATAACGTCTTGTATAAGACAAGATTTCATTGTATTATACCATAATTTGTTATATTACAATAGACAATATTTTGCTATATTACGCCCTTAAATTTCCTTAACTTTGAAGCATGAGCACAATTAATACTAGCAATCCTATAGGAAGAAAAATCACCCGCATCCGTGAGTTACGGGGAATGAAGCAAGAAGCCTTGGCCTTTGAATTAGGAGTAAGCCAACAGACCGTATCTAATATGGAGAAAAGTTCAGTTATCGAGGATGATCTGTTGGCTAAAGTAGCCAACATTTTGGGAGTTACTCCTGAAGCCATTGAGAACTTTAGCGAGGAAGCTGTATTTAATATTATTAACAATACTTTTCAGGACAGCAGTTCTAATAACAATAATTATTTTTGTACTATTAATCCTCTGGATAAAATTATTGAACTTTACGAACGATTACTGGAAGCCGAAAAATCTAAGATTGAATATTTGGAGAATATATTAAAAGATAAGTAAGCATAATCAATGTCCAAATAACTTTAAAAGCTAAGGCTTGGTGTCCACAATTATAATTAAACCATCTGATTATCCCAGCCCATAATCACAACTTCAATATCCAATACGTTATCCAATTCAGCATAGTTTCTTAACAAACTAAAATTATAATTTTAAGGTTCAGTGACAATTTTGTCTTTAATCAATTCGAAAACATGCTTTTTGCATTAGAACCACCCCGCCATCTTTCAGAAGATTATTTCCATTTTAAATATGCTACATCTAGGATAAAAAACAAACATGCAAGCGCTGATATTGTTTAATATTTCCGAACTTTGTCTTGATTTTATTTAGCAATGGATTTAAAGGAAAATTTCTTTCAATATCAGGCGCAGACCACGCCTTACGCCGCTGGTTTTGAAGTGGAAAAAGCAGCAGGAAGTTATATCTATGGGAAAAACGGGAAGGCCTACCTGGATTTTGTTGCCGGCGTTTCTGCCAATACATTGGGGCATTCTCACCCCAAAGTCGTTAACGCTATTAAGGAACAAGCCGACAAATACCTTCATGTAATGGTGTATGGCGAGTATGCCCAGGACAAGCCGGTAGCACTTTGCCGCCTACTGGCAGAAGCGACGCCGGAACCTCTGGAAGTTACTTATCTTGTTAACTCCGGTGCAGAAGCTATTGATGGTGCATTGAAATTAGCCAAACGATATACCGGGCGAGAGGAGATCATCGCCTTCAAGGATGCTTACCACGGGAACACCCACGGTGCTTTGTCCGTAGCAGGTAACGAGACGCATAAAAGGGAATTCCGTCCCCTATTGCCTTTGGTGGATTTTATTGAGTTCAATAACGAGAATGATTTTGACCGGATTACCGAGAAGACGGCCTGCGTTATTGTAGAAACCATTCAGGGAGCCGCAGGATTTATCACCCCGAAAGAGAACTACTTTATCAAACTAAAGAAACGCTGCGAAGAAGTTGGCGCATTGCTGATCCTGGACGAGATCCAACCGGGATTTGGCAGAACGGGCAAACTATTTGCCTTTGAGCATTATGGCATTGTGCCGGATATCCTGGTAATGGGGAAAGGCATGGGTGGCGGTGTTCCGGTGGGTGCTTTTATGAGTTCTCGCGAAATAATGACAAGTCTTTCCCACTCACCAAAGCTTGGTCATATCACGACCTTTGGAGGCAACCCGCTGATTGCGGCCGCCTGCTATGCGACGCTGGAAGAAGTTTTGGAAAGCGGACTGATGACTGAAACGGATGAAAAAGAAAAACTGTTCCGCGAATTGCTTATTCATCCGAAAATCAAGAATGTGAATGGGAAAGGACTGATGCTGGCCGTGAATCTTGGCAACCCGGAATATACACTGAAAGTAGCCTCCCGATGCATGGAAAAAGGCCTGATTGTGTTCTGGCAACTCTACAGAAATGAGTATATGAGGATATCGCCACCACTCACCATCTCTGAAGATGAAATCAGAAAAGGCTGCCAAATTATTCTGGAAGCTTTGGATGAAGTGGAGTAAAGTTGTATATAATTTTTTTTTTAGGTGATAACGTAATTACAGACTAAAAAATTTCATCTGCCCGCTGATGAGGCTAATTTTACAGAATTTTAATTTCAGCATCTGCGTAATCGGAAATATCTGCTAGAATCAGAAATAATTAGAAATCCATTCAAAGAATGATTGTAGACATACAAATATCTTACGATCTCTTAATTAATATTTTACATCTGCCTAAAAACAGCTAATAAAAATCATACTTATTTTCTATAAAAAAATTGAATACCAATAGACATTTTGATTTGGAAATAAGAAATTAATTTATATATTGCGCCACAATTAGAAATAGAGTATGGCGAAAACGAAAGTGCATTATGAATACAATATGCATTGTCTCTCCGAGATTTTGTATGAGTATCTGGCAAGTGCAGAGGGATTATCAGAATGGTTTGCAGATGATGTAGTGGAGCGTGGTGATGACTTTTTTTTCAGCTGGGGCGGTGGTCCTGCTGAGAGGGCTACGCTGATCCGTTATAAGCCGGAGAGTTTTGTGCGCTTCCGCTGGGAAGAGGATGAAGGTACTAAGTATTACTTTGAGCTTTCTATTATCATTGACGAAATTACCGATGACCTTTCGCTGAACATTACCGATTTTTGTGAACCAGGCGATGAGGACGAAAACAGACTCTATTGGGAAAACCTGATAGAAAATCTACAGATAAAATTAGGTGCCGCTTAAAATAAATGGATGAACGATTTTATCGTTCATTATTTTTTTCTATACTATCATGCAATTACAGAAGTTGGTTTATACCGAAGATCATTTACAACTTATCAACCGTGCTTTTCTTTATGGCGATGCCGTTTGGGTTTCGTTTTTTGTAAGAAACGGGCAATTGATTATGGCCGAGGAATCTTACTTTTTCCTGATGGCCTCTATGCGGAAAATGCGGATGAATATCCCACTGAGTTATACCTTAGAATTTTTTCAGGCACTTTTTGAAAGAGAAGTTCTGGAAAAAGGCATCAGGAACGGTATTATCCAGATGATGGCTTACAGAAAACAGGAAGAGAAACCACTTCCCAAGTCTGCAACGGCTTTCTATTTTGAAGTAGAGGAATCTGAGGACATCCTGGGTATCCAAGGCGATATAGAGCTGGATCTGATTAAAGAGATTAATGTGAATGCCAATCTCCTCAGCAACATCCGGGTGCATTCGGCGGAGAATATCTATGCCACCATCTACGCTAAAGAGAATGACCTGGACGATGTGATCTTGCTGAACCCGAATAAGAAAATTGCAAGAAGTATTTTTGGGAATCTTCTATTTCTACAAGATAATGTGATTAAAATCCCAAAACAGACAGAAGGCGCATACATCTCGCCACTGATGGAAAACTTTGTGACCTTTGTCCACAAAAATAAACTGGCGGACATAGAGGAGGCAGAAATCATTGCTTTTGAATCTCAAAAAGCTGAGGAAATCCTTAGAATATCTGATGAAAAGGGCGTACATTCGGTTTCTAAGATCAGGAATAAAACATTTGCCAACAACCGTTTTACCGAGATGGTGACAAAATGGAAAGCGTCTTTTGATGAACATCAAACGAACTAATATCCTCAAATAAATTCTGAAAAATTTTCCCATCTTAGGGTATGTTGTGGCAGGTAAGAATCGTCTAAAAAATCTGGGATTTGGTGGATTTTTTTGACCTCTTCATCTGTAATCATGAGTGTTTTCCAACCCAATGTATTGGGTGCTACAAAATCTTTTTTGGGATTATCAGCCACATAATAATAGTCGTAACCGGGCTTCTCAAAAATTTTGTAGTTTGCCAGATTGGGTTTTTCTGATCCGAATTCTTCTGAAATTATAATTTTATCAAAGAAATGCCTTATGTTGAGTGCATCAATTTTATGATTCTGAGTCAAGGTTCTACCATCTGTCAGAAGCCCCATTTTTATATCTTTTCCTGCCAGATTTTCCAGAATACCAAGAACACCTGCTCTAAGGGACACCGATGGAAAATGAGACCTGTACATCGTTATAAGATCATCTTTCGAAACATTGTATTGCGCTGCGACGTACGCAAAAGTATCCTGCTTCTGGCGGTAAAGCTCCAACATTTTTTGATGCACAGATTCCACATTGTTTTCAGAAACAAAATCAGCAATTTCACGATAGGCAGAAGTCAAAAAATCCTGTTCATAAAACAGGGTGTCATCCAGATCAAAAACGATATAAGGCTTATTCATAATTTCTTACCAATACTTCTGCATCATACCTCAACATCAATAATTGATCTTCCCAATCATCTGTGTAAGTGATTATTTTATTTTCAAAATACTCTTCAATCAACATTTTGGGATAATTGGCACCAGCCTCGTAAGATAAAGGGTAACCGCCACCGAATCTGGGGTTGATCTCTATAGCAACAATATCATTGCTAGCCTTATTAAAGAAAAGCTGAGTGGTAATACATCCTACTGCTCCAGGGATTGTAGCTACTTTTTGATTTAGATAGTCTATGATATTATTTTTATCGGTAACGCCCTTTTGTATCTCACCGCTCCGTACAGCAATCCTCTGCCTTGGAACAGCACAGCAAAGCTGATGATCTTTGTTGTAATAACAGTCCACCGTATATTCTTTATACAAGGCAGGATCTATATATTCCATAAACATAAACTTTGGATTCTCTTTATGATAATCCGTCAATTCAGCTTCAGTTTTAATTAAGTAAATATCTTTACTCAAACTGCCATCGTAGGGTTTTATAAAAAGTGGAAATATCGGATTATATTTATCCACAGGTTGGGGAAATCTGATATTATAAGCGCTGAAAAAATCGTTAAGAAGCCGCTTGTCTCTACAACTATTGACAAATCCTTTATCCGAAACAATAAGATGAATATCCTCTTTTTGGAAAACAGCCTTATTTTCTGCTAAAATTTTAAGTTCTGTATCAATCGTAGGAACAATCATCCCGATATTATTTTCGCGGCAAATGCTCAATAATTCTGAAACATACTGACTATCATTAACTCTGCAAATCTTATAATAAGCATCTGAAATCCTACAAGCGGGTGACAAATCAGGATTAAAATCTACCGAAATAACTATTGAATCCGGAAACTTCTTTTTTAATTCTTTTTGAAAAGCTTTTACCAGCGACACTCTTTGCCCGGCAGAAGTGATCAGAACATTTGTATTCATTATTTAATTACCTTTAAAACTTTCTGTTGTGGCCTGCCCTGCACTGTTGATGCCTTCACTTTTTATCACTTTTTTGATGGTAAGCAGCAATATTTTGATATCCAGCCAAAAGCTGATGTGATCCACATAATAGACATCGAGCACGAACTTCTCCGGCCAGTCCAACGCGTTACGCCCGTTGACCTGTGCCCATCCTGTTATGCCTGGTTTTATGAGATGCCTTTTTTTTTGCTCCTCATTGTACAACGCCAGGTAGCTTACCAATAATGGCCTTGGCCCGATAAAACTCATATCACCTTTTAGTACGTTAATCAGCTGGGGCAGCTCATCCAGAGAGGTTTTCCTTATAAATTTACCCATGGGAGTCAAACGCTGTGCATCAGGAAGAAGGCGGCCATTGCTATCCTTCTGATCTGTCATGGTCTTGAACTTGATGATGCGGAAGACTTTTTCATCTTTACCTGGTCTTTCCTGGAAAAAGAAAACATTCTTTTGATTAAAGAAGTAGAGCAACAGCATAATCAACAAAAATACCGGAGACAAAATTACCAACATTACCAGTGAGCAGCTAAAGTCAAAAACAGGTTTTATAAAATCTCTGTACATGGGGGTAAAATAAATCCGAAATTTAAAAACTTCGGATTGCGTATATTTTAAAGATTAATACTTCTTTTTCGTTTATAAAACGATCAGTGCCACACCTGTCAGCAATAACACGGGAATATAGTCATCTATGGGTGCGGGAGAAGGTTTACCAGGCTTACCAGTATAACCGTTACCGCTGGCTGATTCTTCCTGTTCAGCAGACAAATCACCATAATCCTTGGAAAGCTTGTCGTTACCTACAGACCTTTCCTGCTGTGATTCTGAAGTTTTCTCATTATCAAAGACGTTATCACGAAACTGGGCGGAAGCCACTGTACCGATGCATATATATATATGAATATTAAATATTTTCTCATTGCAAAGTGTTAAAAAATAAAGTCATTTTTCAATTGGTAAAGATATAAATTTTTAATAAATAAGTTGAATAGTTCAATATTAATTATCATTAATCACTCATTTCTCATTCAGCTACCTGATTATTTTTCGTGATCTTACATTACCCGAGTTTTCTGCACGGATAATGTAGACCCCAGCCGGTAAAACTAAAGCATCCAGTAAGAACTCCTTCTGAGCTACAAAAGTCCTCATGATAAGTTTTCCTCCCGCGTCATAAACATCAATATTCCCCAGCTTATGGGATGATTTTACCACATAACTATTTTGCCCGCATGGAAATCTGGATCAGAGGTTATTGTAAATTTATCTTCAGACTCCCTGTACTGTAAAAAGCAATTGGCAGCTGTTGCCGGCGAGAAGCTTTTAATTTTTTGACCTGTGACAGGCGAGCTCCAATACACAGAATCCAGACGTGTGAAAATATCATCCATCTCTGCAATATATCTTTGAGATTGGATTTGCGCATTGGTACTATCCGCATCGTCATCCTGTAAAAGCTGGGCATTATTTTCTAAAATCAAGCTGCCACCTGTTGTAGCGATCCCTTTGCGCGCATAAAGGACATTTGCCGCTACTGCATCATCAGTTTTCGGGATAAGTAATGTGCCTGCCGTAACATTGGTCATATTATTGGCTAGCAGATAACCGCAGCAGCTGTTTTGTACCGCTGCTGAGATGCTTGAGCTACTTATTATTTGATCACCATCATCTGGCTATAGAGGTTTTCCAGATGCAAAATCTTGGAAAAGGGACTTTTGACGTTTTCCAATTCTTCTTTATGGTGGATATAAGTATAGCGAGAGGCGATATTATGCATATTAGAAACCAGTACCAGCCAGCACTCTTCCGTTTTGCAATTATAATTATAAAGCGGGTATTTAGAATTTTTCTTTTCAATCACCTGCAGGATTTTTTCAGAATGCAGCTCGTCAAACAAAGAAAATTGATATTCCAAAAACAAAAGAACGCCCTTTTGATGAGGCGTTCTTCTGATATGTTTTACAAATTTTGTTCTTTTCTGGTTGGTAATGGCAGACAATATTTCTTTAATCATCAATTCCGGCTGGGTATAAAACTCTTCCTGGAAATAGTCTATATCAAGATAATAGATGCCACACAAACTTTTATAATCAGACAACTGCTGCTCTACCCTGCGAAAAATACCATTGATATAACTCTCTTTGCGCTTCAGCTCAAAGTGATTGATAATCTCAGAAACCTCCAGCCCAATCCGCCTGCCTTTATAACTGATAATAAAATCAGGGCTTTCACCAGTCAGGTTTTCAATTTCTATTTCGGGGTAATGTTTAAAAAGAGTCGCCAGAAGCAGTAACTCTGTTTTTTTCTGATATTCCTCACGCTCATGCAGTTTTGCTTCGCTTATAGAGTCATACCATCTCATCAGGTTATCTGATCTTCCGTTTTTAGAAGCCATACACAGTGCCAGGTTTTTTTGGAGATCTTCGCAAACAATCATAACATTAGGTTTGAGGATTAGCGCTTTCTAAAGTTAGTAATTAATTGATTATAAAATAATTATATTAATTAAATTTAATGTAAGTATTCAGAGATCATAAGATATTTCATATTACCACATATTCTTTATTAATAAGAAACAGTAATAAAATCATTTAACCACAAAGTCACAAAAGTCTTTTTGTTGTAAGTATCGCTGTAAGAAGTACACAAAATTTTCGAGTTCAACTTTTTTCATCTTTAATTAATTATTTAAAATAAACTTCTTTCTTTTGTGACTTTTTTGGTAAAAAATAAAATTAAAGAAAAGAGGTCATAAGATATTCTCATATTACCACATATACTTTGTTAAAAGGATTTTGTTTCTAAATTCTCGCAGATTTTCCCGATGGCGCAGATGCTGAAATTAAAATCTATAAAATCTGCCTCATTAGCTAGTTCATTATACTTCTCAATATCTAATTACATGATGGCCTCTACTAAAAAGAATCAGTAATAAAATCATTCAACCACAAAGTCACAAAAGTTTTTTGTTGTATGTATTGCTGCGAGAAGTACACAAAATTCTTGAGCTCAACCTTTTTCATCTTTAATTAATTATTTAAAATAAACTTCTTTCTTTTGTGACTTTTTTGGTAAAAAATAAAATTAAAGAATAGAGGTCATAAGATATTTTCATATTACCACATATTCTTTTGCCTATGACGCCGATACCGAAATTAAAATCTGTAAAATCCACCTCATTAGTGAGTACATTATATTTCTTAATGCATAATTAAATTATGACCTCTATAACTAATAGATTGTCAAAAAAATATCATCTGACATCAATTTATTATATTTGCAACTTAATAATTTAGACCTTATTAACAAAAAACTATGGATTTTAAAAACTACACGATGCCTTACAGCATCAATCCTGAATATTCTAAAAGAACAGCTTATTTCTCTATGGAGTTTGCCATAGATCAGGCCCTTAAAATATACAGCGGCGGTTTAGGCTTTTTGGCAGGATCACACATGAGAAGCGCTTACAATCTAAAACAGGATTTTGTAGGCATTGGGATCTTGTGGAAGTATGGTTATTATGACCAGAGCAGAAACGCAGATCAGACCCTCAACCCGATATGGACCAAAAAAATGTACAGCTTTTTGGAAGATACCGGCATCAAATTTCAGATTGAGATTCACAACGCGCCGGTTTGGGTCAAAGTATGGTACCTGAACCCGGAGACCTTCAAGACCTGCCCTATGTTTTTCCTAAGCACCGATGTTCCGGAAAATGACCATATTTCCAAAACCATCTGTCACAAGCTCTACGATGCCAACGAATCTACAAAGCTGGCGCAGTACATCTTACTAGGGAAAGGTGGTGCCAAGCTGCTGGATGAGATGAATTTTGAACGCGACATCTATCATTTGAATGAAGCGCACGGCTTACCTGCAGCCTTTTATCTATTAAGAAAATATGGCGGTGATCTTTCCAAAGTCAGAGAGAAACTCGTCTTCACCACACATACGCCAGAAGAGGCTGGCAACGAAAAGCACAACCTATACCTTTGTCACGACATGTCCTATTTTTGCGGGCTAAGCATAGACGAAGTAAAAAAAATAGAAGGTGTGAATGATGACCGTTTCAACCATTCGCTTTGTGCGCTGAGAATGGCAAGAATCGCCAATGGCGTGTCACAACTGCACGGTGTTGTATCCCGGGAGATGTGGAATAAATATCCCGGTATCTGTGAAATCAAATCGATTACCAATGCCCAGGAATTCAAATATTGGGCAGACAAACCGCTTTATGACGCCAAAGACGAGAGTGACGACACCTTATTTGATTACCGCAAAAAGCACCTCAAGAAAAGAACCTTCAAAATTGTTGCAGACCAAACCGGAAAACTGTTTGACCCGAATGTTTTAACCATTGTATGGGCAAGACGTTTTGCAGGTTACAAAAGAGCAGACCTTCTTCTGGCAGACAAAGAGCGTTTCCGCAAAATGCTGGAGAACAGCAAGCATCCGGTACAGATCATCTGGGCAGGAAAACCCTATCCGATGGATTATGGCGCAATCTCTACCTTCAACAATCTGGTTGAGGAGAGTAAAAATCATAAAAACATGGCAGTGCTTACCGGCTACGAACTGGCACTCAGCAAAGCTCTGAAACAGGGATCAGATATCTGGCTCAATAACCCAAGAGTCCCAAGAGAAGCATCCGGCACCAGCGGTATGACTGCGGCCATGAACGGTTCTGTCAATCTTTCTACCGATGATGGCTGGATTCCTGAATTTGCAAAAAATGGCATTAATTCTTTTGTTGTGCCACAGGCAGATTACAAGAACTGGCCACAGATAGAACAGGACCAGTTTGACCTTAATAATCTCTACGACGTTCTGGAAAACCAAATTATTCCAAGCTATTATGATAACCCCAACCAATGGAGAACAATCGTACAGACAGCAATGGATGATGTGAAAATCCAGTTCGGAAGCGACAGAATGGCGGATGAATATTACAAATTATTGTATTAAATTGCTTTTGCCAAACAAATTTTAACTTTTAAAAACCAAACCCCTGCAGAGTTCTGACTTCTGAAGGGGTTTTTTATCAAACTAAATTCAAAACCCTGATTCAAAAGAAATCAGGGTTTTTTGTTGACATATTTCGAAAATTCAACAATTATAATATAGATAATGAGCTTTAATGAAACTGCGCCGTTTCCGTAGAATCTTTCATAGCGACTGTTGCCGAAGTACCATTGGTAACAATGGTCTGTATCTGATCAAAGTAACCGGTTCCTACAAATGACTGATGCTTCACCGCACGGAAGCCCTTGGCCTGTAACGCAAACTCACGCTCCTGCAATTCTGAGTAGCCGGCCATTCCGCGTTCTTTGTAAGCCAGTGCCAACTCAAACATAGCTGTATTAAGCGCATGGAAACCTGCCAATGTAATAAACTGAAATTTATAGCCCATTTTTGCCAGTTCTTCCCGGAAGTTTTCCATCTCTTCTACCGATAATTTAGCAGCCCAGTTAAACGATGGCGAGCAGTTATAAGCCAGCATTTTACCAGGAAACTGAGCATGGATACCTTCTGCAAATTGCCTTGCATACTCAAGATCCGGGTTAGAAGTCTCCATCCAGATCAGATCTGCGTAAGGTGCATAAGACAAGCCCCTGTCAATCCCCTGCTCTACGCCGTTTTTCACAACATAAAAACCTTCGGCTGTTCTTTCGCCAGTTACAAATTTCTTATCACGGTCATCCACGTCGGAGGTTAGCAAATCTGCCGCATCAGCATCCGTTCTTGCTACGATCAGAGACGGCACACCGCACACATCTGCTGCCAGCCTTGCAGCAATCAGTTTATTGATCGCTTCCTGCGTTGGAACCAGGACTTTGCCACCTAAGTGCCCACATTTTTTTGCAGAAGATAATTGATCTTCGAAATGCACTCCGGCCGCTCCGGCTTCAATCATTTGCTTCATCAATTCAAAAGCATTCAGGTTACCTCCGAAACCAGCTTCTGCATCAGCAACAATCGGTACCAGATATTCTTTTTCCCCACCTCCGTTGACTGATTGGATCTGGTCTGCTCTCAACAAAGCATTATTGATTTTTTTAACCACAGACGGCACCGAATTAGCCGGGTATAGCGACTGATCAGGATACATTTCTCCGGAAAGATTAGCATCTGCCGCCACCTGCCAGCCGGAAAGGTAAATAGCCTCTAATCCCGCATCCACTTCCTGCACAGCCTGATTGCCTGTTAAAGCACCAAGGCCTGCTACCCAATCCTGGTTATTTAGTTTATGCCAAAGTTTTTTGGACATCTCTGTCGCAATAGTATAGTCTAATCTGTAAGAGCCTCTCAGCTTCAGCACATCTTCTGCTGTGTAAGGCCTTGTAACGCCGATCCATCTTGGATTTGTCAGCCAGTCTTTTTCAAGATTCTGGATTTGTTCTTGTTTTGTTTGCATAATATTTTGTGATTTGGTTTTGATTTTATTTTAAGATTTCATTACTGAGTCTAAAGTCGTTCATCCTTATTCTTTATTCTTGTTTCTTTAAATAAATGGATACGCTTTCAAAGTGAGGAATTCTTCAAACTTTTCGCAAAAAATCAATTCATTGAAGAGTTCTTTTGCCAGATTGAACTTACCTTTATTATAACGCTCCTCTCCAACATATTTTTTGATTTTGATTAATTCATCTTTTTCCCACTGCAATACCAGCTCCCGTGTCAATATGACTTCATCTTCCAATTCCACTTCATGTTTCAGCCATTGCCAGATCTGGGTCCTGGAGATCTCTGCTGTCGCTGCATCTTCCATCAGGTTATAAAGCGCAGCGGCTCCAACGCCCATTAACCACGATTCGATGTAGAGGATTCCGACGTTGATGTTTTTGCGAACGCCGCTTTCTGTAATTGTCCCGGCAGGAACCTCCAGCAATTCTGATTCTTTTATGTTGTAATCAAATTTTTTATCGATTTGATTTTTCTCTGGCATGTAATGATCAAAAATATCTTTAGCTATCTGAACCAGCGCCGGATGCGCCACCCATGTTCCGTCATGACCGTTTCTGACTTCCCGTTCTTTATCATTACGGACTTTGTCAAAAGCAGCCTCATTAGCCTCATTGTCATTTTTCACCGGTATCTGAGCAGCCATACCACCTATTGCATGTACATTTCTCTTGTGGCAAACCTCAATTACCCTTTTGGAATAGGCACTCATAAAAGGCGAAGTCATGGTCACCTGATCCCTATCCGGGACTAAAAACTGAGCCTGATTCCTAAATTTTTTGATGTAAGAAAAAATATAATCCCAACGGCCGCAATTAAGCCCGGCACTATGATTTTTGAGTTCAAAAAGAATCTCATCCAGCTGGAACGATGCGGTGATGGTTTCAATCAGCACCGTAGCTTTGATCGTCCCCTGCGGAATATCAAGATAATCCTGAGCAAAGACAAATACATCATTCCACCATCTGGCTTCTTTATAATGTTCTAATTTCGGAAGATAAAAGTACGGGCCGCTGCCTTTTTCGATAAGCGTTTTAGCGTTCCTGAAAAAATAAATCCCAAAATCTATTAATGAACCGGAGGCTTTTTCACCCTCTATCTCAATATTTTTTTCCGGCAGATGCAAACCTCTTGGGCGTACAATCAGAGTTGCTGTTTTCTCATTCAGCTTGTAAGATTTGCCCTGTTCATTGGTAAAATCAATTGTCCTATTGATAGCATCGGTCAGGTTAATTTGCCCATCGATACAGTTTTTCCAGGTTGGTGAATTGCTGTCCTCAAAATCCGCCATAAAAGTATTGGCACCGGAATTAAGCGCATTAATAATCATTTTCCTGTCAACCGGGCCGGTAATCTCTACGCGCCTATCCAACAGGTCAACCGGGATTTTTGAGCAAACCCAATCCCCATTCCTGATATGGATCGACTCATGAGGAAAGGCAGGAAGCTCACCGGCATCAAATCTTAACTGCGTTTTTTTTCTCTCTTCTAAAAGGGCAATCCTGCTGTGGTTAAAATTTTTATGAAGTTTTGCTAAAAACGTCATCAATTCGTCCGTAAAAACGTCCTGAAATTGAGTTTCCGGGATAATATTAAGCTGGCTCATCGTTTCCATATTAAAATATTTTGTGATTTGGTTTGACAAATATAAAAAAAATATTTTCACAATTAGCGAACGTTCGCTAATTTTTTGTAAAAATTATTATGCGAATAATCGCTTTAATAATTATCTTTGATAGATGATTGCAGAAAGTGACTATATCCGCGTGGTTTTTGGCCTTAAATTAAAACAGCAAAGACAGAAAAAAAATTGGTCTTTACAAGACCTTGCCACTAAAACCGGTTTGTCAAAATCTTATCTTAATGAGATCGAAAACGGGAAAAAGTATCCCAAACATGATAAGATCATCCAACTTTCGGAGGCGTTGCAATGTACTTTTGATGATCTGGTATCAACCAAACTGGACAAAAGCCTGACACCAATCAACGATGTTCTGCAATCTGATTTTTTTAAAGAAATCCCTCTGGATCTTTTCGGCATCAATAAAAACAATCTTATCAGCATTATCAGCGATGCACCCAAAAAGGTCACCGCTTTTATTAATGCCCTGATCGAAGTTTCCCAGAATTACAACCTTGGGAAAGAGCGTTTCTATTTTGCCGTGATGCGGTCTTTCCAGGAGCTTTATGACAATTATTTCCCGGAAATTGAAGAGAAAGCCATACGTTTTGCAGGCGATAATCAACTGGAACTGAACAAAAACCTAAAGACAGAGACACTTGAAAAATTATTAAATGAAAAATTCGGTTATGATATTCAGCCGATGGATTTTTCTAAGGATCCTGTCCTCAACAAACTGAGATCGCTTTTTGTACCAGAAAAAAAATTACTCCTGCTGAATGACAGGCTGGATGAGAATCAGAAGACTTTCATTTATGCTAAAGAAATTGGTTTTAATTTCCTTAACCTTCATCCAAGACCCAATACTTATTCCTGGCTGGACTTTGGTAGTTTTGAGGAGATTCTCAATAATTTTTACGCGTCATATTTCGCAGGCTGCCTGCTGATTTCTAAGCAGGAATTGATTGATAAAACATCAGATTTCTTTTATCAGAAAAACTGGGAGTCTGAAGATTTTGAAAAACTAATCAGCCACTTTACAGATTCTCCGGAAACGTTCTATTACAGATTAACCAATATGCTGTCAGCAGAATTAGGGATTAAGGATTTGTTTTATCTGTGTTTTGTAAAAAAGGATAATTCTGACAAGATCCAAATCCTGAAAGAGCTGCACCTCAACCATCAGCAAGCCCCACATTCTAACGCGACCAACGAACATTACTGCAGACGTTGGGTGGCTGTAAAAAACCTGCATCATCTTAAGGAAAACGAAACATTAACTGCTGCCCAAATCTCTCATTACAAAGATCAGGGCGTGAGCTATCTGGTGATTTCCACTTCTCAGAAAAACCCTTTCTCCGACGGCAGCAACAGAAGTTATTGCCTGGGAATCCTGCTGAATAACCAGACGATTAAGAAAATTAATTTTGCAAGATCATCATCGCTTAAAACAATAGAAGTAGGCGTCACCTGCGAGAGTTGCAGCATCCAGAATTGCGAAGTGCGCCAAGCTCCGCCCTTGAGGCTTGAGAAAGAACAGTTTAACCTTGATATGAAAAAATCGATAGAAAGAATCAGAAAATCACTAACTTAGATTAATGATTATTGACTTCCTCTTTCCTAACCGCTGCCTGGATTGCAATCAGCTGATTGACAAAGAAGAAGTAGTGTGTGAGCTTTGCATGGACAAAATCCGGTTTTCTGATCATCATTTTTTTGAAAGCAACGCACTGAAAGAGAAGGCTACATTGCAATTCCCGGTTGAAAACGCATTTTCATTGATGATGTACGAAAAAGAAAGCCTTGCACAAAAAATCATCCATCAGCTGAAATATAACCATCGCGAGAGAGTTGGGAAAATACTGGCTCATTGGGTCAGCGAGAGAATCATTTTTCACGATAAACCCGACCTATTTGTAACGGTACCTCTCCACCATAAAAAACTAAAACAGCGTGGATATAACCAATTGCACCTTTTTGCAAATGCGCTTTCCGAATATTACCAGATCCCAGTCAGCCACACCTTACTCAGGAGATCCAACCACTCCCGCGCTCAGGCCAAGAAAAACCAAACCGAACGGCTGAAAACAAAAAATGCTTATCAACTGACAGAAACGATCCGTGATAAGCATATTGTACTGATTGATGATGTTTATACTACCGGCAATACCCTATCTAATATTGCGTGGGAAATCCTCAATAATTCCACTAATGTTAAAATCAGCATCCTGGTCATGGCGATGGATGTTTGATGAATTGTTAAATCGCAAATTGACGATAATGATTTTCAAATCACTGGTTTTAAAATTCAATGGTTTTACAATTATCGCTGCAGTTTTTCACCATACGACAAATCGCCCGCATCTCCCAAACCTGGCGTGATATAACCTTTTGAAGTGAGATGCTCATCCAATGCACCCACCCAGATTTGAGCTTCGGGATAAGCCTTATGAATCGTTTCCACACCTTGCCTGCTCGCAATAGCCGCAACGATATGTATGGCTGTTGGCTTACCGTTGGTTAACAAGTCTTTTATCGCCTCTATCAAAGACGCACCTGTTGCGAGCATGGGATCGGCGACAATTAAAGGGCGGCCATCTAATTTTGGACAGGTAAGATAATCCTGCTTTATCGAAAAATAATCATTGGCATCATGCTTTCTGTAAGCTGCTACAAAACCGCAATCCGCTTTATCAAAATAATTAAGAACACCCTGAAACAAAGGTACTCCCGCTCTCAAAATCGTTGTGATAACCGGTTGTGTTGCGATCTCCTTCACAGCAATGGTGTCAAGCGGTGTGGTAATTTCAATATTCTTATAGTCAAGCGTTTTACTGATTTCGAAGGCAGAAATCTCACCGATCCGCTCCATATTACGGCGGAACTTCATCCGGTCATCCTGAATGTCGATATTCCTTAAATCATTGATCCAGGAGTTCACGAGAGAGAAATTATCTGAAAGTATAGTTAGCATTATAATAAGTTAATTTGAAAATGATATAATAGTTCTGTGATTCAAAAATATAATTAAAATCTTAGAGCATTTTAAAATTTTAATAAAAAATTGTTTTCAGGACCAATTTTTATTGTTAACAATTTGATTATAAAAAACCCTTTGAGAGCCTCAGCTCTGAAAGGGTTAAATTTTATTTTTGCCTGAAATAAACTTCAATAGGAACGCCGGTAAAACCAAACTGTTTCCTCAACTGGTTTTCTGTAAAACGCTTGTAAGGTTCCTTTACATATTGTGGCAGGTTGCAGAAGAACACAAACTGTGGGGAAGGTGTTGGCAACTGCACGCAGTATTTGATTTTGATGTATTTACCTTTAATAGCCGGTGGTGGTGTCTGCTCAAAAATCGGCAGCATCACTTCGTTCAGTTTAGAAGTTTTAATTTTTTTCTTACGGTCTTCATAAACTTCCATTGCCACCTCAACAGCCTTCAGGATTCTTTGCTTTGTTAAAGCGGAAACAAAAAGAATCGGCACATCATTAAACTGACCGATTTTATTCTTGATGGCCGCTTCAAAATCACGCATTGTGTTGGTCTCTTTCTCTACAAGATCCCATTTGTTCACAAGGATAACGATACCTTTCCGGTTTTTCTGAGCGAGGCCAAAAATATTCATATCCTGAGATTCCCAACCTAAAGTGGCATCTACCATCAGGATAACCACGTCAGAATATTCGATAGAACGGATAGAACGCATAACCGAATAGAACTCAAGATCTTCCGACACTTTTGACTTACGGCGCATACCGGCAGTATCTACCAACACAAACTCGTGCCCGAACTTGTTATACAATGTCTGGATACTGTCACGCGTTGTCCCGGCAATGTCGGTTACAATATTACGCTCAACATCCAGCAGTGCATTGGTCATCGTAGACTTACCTACGTTAGGACGGCCTGCAATGGTAATTTTTGGCAATCCTTCGAAAGGATCTTTGTATTCTGTGGTAGGAAAGTCGGCAACTACCTGATCCAGCAGTTCACCTGTCCCCGATCCTGTAGCTGAAGACAGTGTATAATATTTCTCTACACCTAACTGGTAAAACTCTGTAGCAGGCAATTCCTCTTTTGAAGAATCGACTTTGTTAACGACCAGATAAAGTGGTTTATTAGATTTTCTCAGTAGTTCGTAGATCTCCTGATCTGTATCGGTAAGCCCTTCTTCCACATTCACCATAAAGACAATAGAAGTGGCCTCATCCACAGCCAGCTGTACCTGTTTGCGAATCTCCTGCTCAAAGATATCATCTGTGCCCACGTCATAACCACCGGTATCAATCACGGTAAAGTCTACGCCATTCCAATCTGATTTGCCATAATGGCGGTCCCGCGTAACGCCAGCCGTAGAATCTACAATAGCCTCTCTTCTTTCTAATAACCGGTTAAATAATGTGGATTTTCCAACGTTGGGGCGCCCAACGATAGCAACAATGTTTGACATAAATTTGTTTAATAATAAGATTATTAATGGGTTACTCCTACTTTAGGAGCCCAAAATTTTGGCAAATATAGTGATTTTAGACGACAGTTGAGAGTCGTGGAATTGTCAGCTATAATTGAAAGAAAACCCTAAAGCTAAAATTAGTTTTAATCGAAGCCTTCCTCTAACTATTGGTTTGAATGGTTTTGAATATCTCCTCTATTACACCAACGAAAGTAGCTGTAAAAAAGACACTTAAGGAAAATCGATGACCAGATACAGATCTAATTTCCCGCAATTTGGACAGATTTTTGTAATGCTGTACAAAAAATAAACGATGAAAAAAATACTTCTTATCCTGCTGACAGCTTTTATCCTCATTCAGTTTTTCCCTATTGATAAGACCAATCCGGTATCTAATGCCGGCATGGATTTCCTAAAAATCAAAGATACACCTGAACCAATAGCCAAAATTATCAGAAACTCCTGCTACGACTGCCACTCCAATGAGACACGGTATCCTTTTTACAGCCATATCCAGCCGGCAGCCTGGCTCATGAAAAGCCAAATCGATGAAGGGCGCATTGCCCTTAACTTTTCAACATTCTCGACCTATGACACCCAACGCCAATTAAAAAAACTCGGCGAAGCCGCTGATTATACCGAACAGGGCGACATGCCGCTGGAAAGTTATCTCCTGGGCCATCCGGATGCTAAATTGACTGATGAACAAAGAAAGATATTGGCAGACTACTTTAGAAAGATGCAAAAAGCCATTGCTGATTACCAAGCGCTTTAGGCAGATTTTTTTTAAAATAAAACCCTGCATTTTTCAGAATGCAGGGTTATGTTTATCAATCTGGTGATATTGTTATTTCCAATAGTTCCATCGTACACCATCGTACACCGCCAATGAAAGGCTGGCCGTATCATAACACATCATACCAGGAAAAGGGCTTTTCACCGTTGTAGCCGGATTGTTGATCTGCGGCAGGATTAATGCTTTATTGGTGCTTTCCAAAATAAGAACGCCCACCGCATTGCTGGTTGCAGCCCCTATAACGACACCTTTACCGGATTCGGCAGATGAGTTGGTAAGGCTGGTAACGGCGGTACCGTCCCCTGCCGCGTCAGAAAGATCGACCCAGGCATTATTCTGATACATCTTTACTTTGCTGTCTGATTTGTCAAAGATAAAAGTTGCATTATTATTAGATGCTGTCGCTGCAAGCGCGGTATTCTTGTCAGCAATAGCAGGGAGTATAATCCCGTTTGAGTTTGCCGAAGCGCTGTCAAAATCCAGAATGGCACTATTACCATTAACGGCTGCTTTACCAATGGCTACCTGTGCAGAAACAAGATTAAAACCAAATAGCAAGACTGTTATATATTGAAGTTTTTTCATGTCCTAAATATTTAATATTGATTACAACTTTTTGAAATACAACGCCACTCGCCCATATTGTTGACTGTATCTACCAATCTGTAGAGTTTTACACAGTTTGCAGAGATATCGTAGACCATCATACCGTTTTTAGGATCTGTGATTAAGGACGTATTCTGAACTCTGGTGATCACAAAACCTGCTTTCTGAGATTCCAGTGCAATAAACCCATTAGGAACACTTTCCGGCCAACCCTCTAATTTGGTCTGGTTGGTAATCCCAACTTTGGTAGGCGAACCGCCAGTGGTTGTATTGCCCGGATCGGTACATTTACAAGGCACATTTTTGATACCCATTCCCCGTCCTTTGATATTGGTTGGCCCGTCAACAATCTGACCGATTACAATCGTATTGTTGGATGAAGTATTCCAGGTGTAAGTATTAAACGTATTTCCATTAAACAATTGTAATGGATAAAGCGGACCATTCGTAGCCTTGGCTCCAAACATAGTCACGGTACCATTATTACTGATGATAAAACGCAAAGCTGGTGTAGTACCATTACCGGCGATATTCCAAATCTCCGGGATGCCACCCTGCCCGTAATAGGCACCATCGGTGAAGCGTGCAGACCTTGTAGTGGTATGATTGGACTGGAAATCGATCTCCTGCGTTGTCAGCAGTGTCCCGTTAACTTTAATATTCAAAGAATTGTCGATACCGTAAACATCCAACTGGAAACCCTTATCTGTAGGATTAAGTGTAAAAGTTGTGGATGCACCACCAGACGCATTAAAACCAGTACTGTTTACAAGGTTAGCACACAGTGCCTGAACCTTTACAGGAGAAGAAACCGGACTAAAACATAAATGTTCTGAATCATAATAAAATGCATAATAAGTCCCCTCAGGTGCATTCCCTACCTGTGCAGATGTCAGCGCAGAGCCCAAATGTGCCACATTGTCATACCACACCAATGCTGCGCCTGAAGGTGGTACAGGAGCCGTACTGAAAGCATTGCTAAGGTTTGCACCTGTTGCGGGAGCCGCATAAGTCAGAAGCGGATTATTGACAACCGGCGCTGATGAACCTGCGTAACATGGTGTAACAGGGCAAGGTATCGTGGTACCAGTCTGGCCAGATGGGTATGCCGAAATCTTGGTAAGACTCAAGTCATCGATATAGTAGTCATTACCGTTAGTCTGTGAGTAGTCATTGCGGAAGACCACGCGCAACATATTACTGGCACAGCCTGTATTAGATTTAAAATAGATGGCACCTCCAGCCATCTCCCTTTGTAGCTGCTGTCTGTCATAGCTGGCGTGGTTAAAGTTGTCAGCACATTTCCGGACAAATCTTTTATATCAATCGCAATACGCACCGGTGTATTCACAATATATAGCCACATGGATGCCTTGTAGTAGCTATTTTGCTCTATTGTAACTGTTCTCTGGTAAAAAGGAGCCAAAGTTACACCAGCATTGATAACCATCGCTGCACCGGACTGATTACCCGAATGGTCCGTCACTGTGCCCGTTTCGTTATAAGCCGGTGTCCACCAGGTAGATGAATTGCTTGGGTTGATACCTGCTTTGATATAGCCCGGTGCAACCACAGCATAATAATTATCATCTATCTTATATGCCAGTGCATTGTTGGTATTAACATAGGAAGCACCATATCCAAAACTGCCTGCAGGCATGTAAGGTGATTGGCTACGACCGTAATCATTAGTGCCGGAGGGGAAATCACTTGTCCCAAAATCTTCATTAAAGACCACCTGGGCCTGAAAATTAATGAAGCACTGAAGTATAAACATCAGTAAAAATATAGTTGTTTTATTCATATGTAGGATTTATATTTTTAATTATAAATAAATAACCGACCTTCGAATTAAGACCGTCTTTGAAGAACAAAGCATCACCTCCTGCCTTTGCCATTATTGTCTTACTTTCAGTCTCAATCAATGATATTGTTGCAGCACGAGCGGCGCCTACACCTGCCAAGCCGATGAAGAAGACAATCGTCAGAAGAAGTTTTGCAAAACGCTTTGCAACTTCCAAAAGCAGTAGCACCGGCATTAGGTTAAATGGGAGTTGTAGAATCCATTAAATTTGCATCAAAAATATGCTTTTTTTTCATTGGATTAATAAAAAATTAACATTGTTATTAATTTTAATCATCTAATTTAACATCCACCATATCAACACGATAGGATTGATCAGGCATTAGGTAGTATTGAACCACCATCAGGATTAAGTTTGAAACCCTCTATCCTTTACTAAATAATTAACATCTGGTGTATCTTTTTAGATGATTTCATTTTTACTTTGACTTATCTTTGGATAATAATTTGATTTGATTATGTATTAAATAAGTTTGTGATGAGTGAAGATAAACTGACACCAGACAAAGAACAATACATCGTATTCTACGATGGTGACTGTGGATTCTGCAATCATTGGGTACAGTGGATCCTAACGCGTGATAAGAAGGATCAATTCCTGTTCTCGGCATTGCAATCTGATTTTGGACAACAATTTTTGCAGGAAAGACAGCTTCCTAATCTTGTGTTTGATACCCTATACCTCTGGAAACCGCATCAGTTTTACCTGACAAAATACCAGGCAATTATCAAAATAGCAAGCCTAATTGGTGGCACCTACACCTTCGCTGCAATGGGAAAAATACTCCCAAGTCCTATTGGCAATCTTCTGTATGACGTCATTTCCAAAAACCGTAAAAAGCTGTCTGCCAACCAATGCTTTGTCCCCACGCCGGAACAGCGCAAAAAATTTATTGAAGAAGGACTTTAGCCATTTCGGAAGTGCTTAGCAGATCAACATTCAGATAGAGAGAAGAATCACAATCGAACTGTCTTTGGTAGAAATATATCATTATTAACCCGTATCAAGCACTTAGCTGCCAGATTATGCCGTTTTGTCAAGCAAGGCTAAACGTGATCACCAGAGACTTATCAATATATTTTTTTTTATTATATTTGAAAAACCAGAGGATCTCTACTCAGAAGCCTTAATACTATTCGATTATTTAGCGGGATGCCACAGCCCATTTTAAATTATTCACAATTTTTGGGTTATATTACTATGCATATGATAATTTAAAACAACAATTATTTCCATGAACTATCCATGGCTTTACTATGGCTTTGGTATGACTTTGCCATGAATAGGACTATCCGCAATAATAACGATAATTTTTTGAGAATAGTGAAATCTGGCATTACCAATTACAGTGGTATCTTTATTTTTGCTCGGCTTCGGAGCTTTGCAGCAACATCCAGAAAACGATCTGTGTCAGTTTTGATGCCAAGGATATGCACAGGTTTTTACTTATGTGACGAAGATGATGGCGGTGCTGGGATAAAGGCAGGTGATTGCGCAGGTTGTGATTCTCCCGGGGTATCATTGCCAAAGTACGACATATCCTGCTTAATATAAGTATCGACCAGGAAAATTTTGCCGGGTCTTAGGCGTTTTACTTTTAATATTTTACCATTTCCTGTCCTTATCTGACGGGTATCGGCAATGGTTTCAGAAGATTGTAATGCCTCGACATCTTTTTCGATATCAGCGGGAAGTGGTTGTTTTTTGCCCGTCCGCTGCTTTTCGTTTGTTTCCTCATTCACCAGCATAAGCACGTCGTTCTGAAACGAGGCTCCAGCCCTGAAAACAGGCTTATCTGCCAAAGCATTGTACATCATGAATACATCCTGTACCTTGTCGGGCAGTTCGAAAGTATACACCTCGTGGGCGATATCCTCCGCTATTGGCCTACTTAAAAATAATGTCCCGGAACTGTTTTTATCCGCTTCCATATTATATTCGGCAGAAAAATAATTTTCATCAGGCTTATGGATATACTTTAGTTTCGTCTTATCAAATGGCAATCCTATGGCTAAGGCTGCGCCCGTATTTTGGTCGAAATATTTAAAATTCAATATCCTTTTATTTGAATTCCCATCGCTTGTATAAACGATAAACGGCTCTCCCTGTTCGCGGTTTTCTTCCAGAATGATTCCGCCTTTCCCATCATCTTTCCATGTCCCTACAATCAACCGATCTTCGGAACCGTATATCATACTGAGGGCAAAAGCATTTTGTGGCAAGATATACACATGGAAGACCAGTTCCATCCTGGACCCGTCATAAAAACCAACATACGGGCTGTTTTGAGCTTTGCTCTGGCAGGCAGTGCATAAAACAATTAACTGCAATCCCATGTAAAAGATGTATTTCTTCATTCAAAAAACTCTTTATGAACCACACAAATATAAGCGTATTTCGAGCAATTAAAAATCCATCAGCAAAACTCCTGTTTAAGCTATTATAAAGCCTAATTGAAGAAGTAAATTCTTACAACTCCGTTGAGATAAAGCTGTGTTCATTTTTATTTGCAGAAGTTCTTTCGGGAAATTCAGGTTAATAATGAAAGCCTTTTTTGAAAAGTCCTTTGAAATTTTCATAAGGCACACTTAATTCAAATGATCCCATTGCGTATGGTGTGAGTTCATAAGGATGGTAATGAAATGTAATATTGAATTTTGACAGGGTAAAATTATCCGTCACAGCAATTTTGTCTGCAATGAAATCACTGTCTTTTGCTTCGCTCAGCTTGATTCCCGGAGGAATACTATACTGTCTGCGCAGTTCCTGATCGAGCACTTTTTCTATCGCTGCTTTTTGGGAAAGGTCAAACACATCCTCCAACTGTAACCATTTTTTCTTTTTTTTGCTATAGTTGTAGTATTTGTCGGCATTCATACCATGTGCGCCTCCGGTGTAGGTAAATGTACTGTATGCCATAATCAGATACTGGCCGGTATTGATGACTGGGTAAAGATTGTAATTATGCACATGATCCATGATTGACGAGTATTCAGCATCCTCACCACTGAACTGCTCCTGCACTTCCCTTTTGTAAGATTGTTCAAAATCCTTGATTTTTACCTTCGCATAATTTCCGAAGTCATCAAATTGATCTTTCGTAATACGCCGGGTCAACATTTTGGCCACCGAAGGGTCTGAAGGCAGAAAGGCACTGAAGGTCATAGTTCCTTCCAACGCACGCTCGCTTCCTTTGACGGGAACCTTCACCACTTTATATTCCTGAAAGTAATTTAGCTGATCTTCGGGTTTTATTTGTTTTGCATACAAAACAATGTCTTCACCTTCGTCTGAAGGATTCCAGTACCATTTCCCTTTGAAAACTTTATCATTGCAAACGCCTTCGAAACGTTCCTGACTGTCTTCACTAATTTCATTTAGTATGATATCCCCCCCCTGGAACCTTTGCCTTTGTAAAGGGCAACAGGTACCAGATCATCTTTGAAATAATAAAAAGAAGAAAGAGGCTCAATTTCTTCGAACTGCCCTATATCAGACGACGGACGAACAGCGATTTCCAATACGGCGTCACGAGGGCCCAGCTTGCCTTCATACCGATAATATCCAGGCTTTTGCTGCGCATAGATCAGCACGGAAAGGAATAGGTTCAAGAGGCCTATTAAGCGTAACTTTATCATATCAGTTGATCATAATTTCCTGCTAATTTAAAAAAAATGGTCTGAAAGAATTTACATAGATGTTTTAGCAGGAGGAATATTTTGATAGTTAATCAGGCTCACTACAGACAAGGCTCAGGTATGACATCTTGAATGCAAACCGCAATGCTTAAACATTTTCATGCTGAGCCAATTTATATGGACCCTGACGAAACAAAGCCTTTATTAAAAATGGGAAGACCAATCATTCCTTTTTTTACTTTAAATTCTAAATCCCAACGAGCTGGCTACCTTATCGCTAAAATTTCTTATTTTTGCCAATTAGATACTTAATATAAATCAATATATGTTTAACAGTTTACAAGACAAACTAGATAAAGCGCTGCATAATATTTCCGGACGTGGTAAAATCACAGAAATCAACGTTGCAGAAACGGTAAAGGAAATCCGAAGAGCATTGGTGGATGCCGACGTTAATTATAAAGTTGCGAAAGACCTTACCAAAAGAGTTCAGGATAAAGCGATCGGTGAGAACGTGCTGACATCGCTTACGCCGGGACAGTTGATGACCAAAATTGTTCATGATGAGCTTGTAGACCTAATGGGTGGCTCTCAGGAAGGCATCAACCTGTCGGGGAAGCCAACGGTGATCCTGATTGCCGGATTGCAAGGTTCCGGGAAAACAACATTCTCCGGTAAACTGGCCAATTACCTGAAGCAAAAAAGAAACAAAAAGCCACTTTTGGTAGCGTGTGATGTATACCGCCCCGCTGCGATTGACCAGCTGAAAGTCCTGGGAAGCCAGATCAACATCCCCGTTTATACCGAGGAAGACAATAAAAATCCGGTGTCTATTGCTGAAAACGCCATTAATTACGCCAAGTCCAACGGTTTTGATACCGTGATTGTGGATACTGCGGGTCGTTTGGCGATTGACGAGCAGATGATGAACGAAATCAAATCTGTTCATCAGACAATCAAACCTACGGAAACACTTTTTGTAGTCGATTCGATGACCGGTCAGGATGCAGTGAATACTGCTAAAACCTTCAATGACACATTGAATTTTGACGGTGTCGTTCTTACCAAACTGGACGGAGACACACGTGGTGGAGCGGCGTTAACCATCCGTTCGGTGGTTGAAAAGCCTATCAAATTTATCTCTACCGGAGAAAAGATGGAGGCACTTGACCTATTCTACCCCGAAAGGATGGCAGACCGTATTCTTGGAATGGGAGATGTCGTGTCCTTAGTAGAAAGAGCTCAGGAACAGTTTGATGAAGAGGAAGCGAAAAAACTCCATAAGAAAATTGCCAAGAATGAATTTGGTTTTGATGACTTTCTGAAGCAGATCAACCAAATTAAGAAAATGGGTAATATGAAGGACCTAATGGGTATGATCCCCGGTGTTGGAAAAGCAATTAAAGATGTTGATATCAATGATGATGCTTTTAAACACATTGAAGCGATTATCCACTCAATGACACCCGACGAAAGAAGAAGACCTTCTATCATCAATGTTTCCAGAAAACAAAGAATTGCGAAAGGCTCGGGTAGAAAGCTAGAAGATGTAAATGCCTTGATGAAGCAATTTGACCAAATGGGCAAAATGATGAAAATGATGCAAGGCCCACAAGGCAAACAAATGATGCAGATGATGAGCAAAATGCCAAACATGGGTGGCGGATTGTTTGGGAAGTAGAATTACTTTATATAAATTCAAAAACCTGGGAACATTGTTTCTCAGGTTTTTTGTTGTTAGAATATTAAAATAAAAACCCGCATTGCTGCGGGTTTAATTATATATCAAGTGTGAAACCTATTATTGATCCCACCAGATTTTTGATGTATTTAGATCTGTAGCTGGCAAAAGTTTTTGAACAGCAGCACCGTAACTTACACTGTTAAAAATCTGCTCATTAACAGGATATTGCATTCTTCTTGGAATGAAACCTCCGTTTAGTGAACTTGGAGCAGGCTTAAGAGCTGGATAACCAGTTCTTCTCCACTCTGACCAAGCTTCAAAACCATTCAGAAACAACGAAACCCATTTTTCTTCTCCAATCACTCTCTTAATTCCAAATGTAGTAACATCAGCTTTTCTAGCAGCAGCATAAGCAGCAGCACTAGAAGAAATTGTTGTCGCATATTTAGCATCTAAAGATTGATAATTTAAAACAATCCCTTTTTCCAACAAAGCAGTAGCATCTTCACTACTCCATCCTAAAGCAGCACCTTCAGCTCTATTAAGAAAAGTATAAGAAGCAGTCATAAGGTTTCTTGCAGAAGTTACACCTCTGAATCTAGAAGCAAGAGTATTTGTTCCATTTGTATATCCAGCTGCTAATAAATCATTTAAGCTATATCCATAAGGTAAGCCTGTACCATTTGGTTGAGTAGCATAAGCATTTTTTCTAGCATCAACAGTATGATTAGAAGTAACATTAAATTGGCTAGCTGATCCTTTTAAAGATTCTAACAATTGTGCAGATATTCTGTAATCTGCAGCTCTAAAAGCATTTAGAGGATTAGTTACAGCCGCATCACTATTATAAGTAAACCAAGCCTCATCAGCAACTGTCTCAATTACACCTCCTGAATTACTAAGCGCAGCTCTAAACTCTGTTGCAGCATAATCTGATGCTCCAGGATATTTTTTTGACAACTGGAGAGTTGCTTGCAATAAAACAGAATTAGCTAATTTCTTCCACCTAGCAATAGATCCATTGTAAAGAACATCTCCTTTAGGCGTAACACCGGAAGCGTCAAGCATATCCCTACCTTCCTTTAAATCAGCAATTAAGCTCTTATATATAGATTCCTGCGAATCAAATTTCGGAGTTTTAATTCCTTCTTGCATTTTATTAGCCTCCGTGTAAGGTATATCACCATAAGCGTCTGTAATTCTTTTATAAACTATCGCTCTGAATATTTTTGATACACCTATCATATTTTCTTTACTACCCTGAGCTTCCATTGCTGGTGTTACTGTTCCTGAGTAGTCTTTAATAATGAGATCTAAATTATTAAGAGATCTAGCGTAATACCAATCCCATTGTCCACCTTCCTGATTATATTGCGATTCGGAAGTATAGGTTGCTTGAGATAAATGCTGGGCATAAAGAACAGGTTTCATTAAAAAATTATTTCCTCCTCTTAAAGCCAATTGGCTTATAGAACCAGCCATTAAAGACTTATAATCCGCAGAATAAACTCCATATTCATTTTGATTATAATCTGATTCAAAATTTTCATCACTACACGATTGAAAAGCTAACGAGCCAATTAGGGCTATTATAGCTAATTTACTATGATTATATTTTAATCTTTTCATTTTGATTTTGATTTAAAAATTCATTTTAATATTAACACCCATACTTCTTACAGATGGTAAATTTGCATTTTCCCCGAAAGTATTCGCTAGCTCAGAAGGATCAACTCTATGGATATTATCCTTTGACACACTAATTAACCACGGGTTTCTAACAAAAACACCAACACTCATACCTTGAATTCCTGTATTAGAGAAAAGAACTGGATTAAATTGATAGTTTAATGCTACTTCTCTTAACTTAATGTAGCTCGCATCATGAATATAATCCTCGATTAGTCCATTACCATAAAATTGATGAAAATATGATTGTGCATCTAAGTTTGTTGACACGGCTGTTCCATCTACAGTATTACCTGAAACATTAATTCCATTTTCCCTAATACCGTTCTGAGCTGTCTTTTCAGTTAAACCTGTGTAATCTGCCCACATTTCAGAAAGAGAGAAGAATTTACCACCTTTTTGAAAATCAATTGATGCACTTAATGTAAATCTCTTAAATGTAAATGAATTGAAGAATCCACCAGTAAATTCTGGTAGAACACTACCAAATTTTTTACCAATTTCCATTGCATATGTACCATCTTCTTTTAACACCTTATTTCCATTAGCGTCATATAGATAACCATTCCCTACAATTTGACCCCATTCTTCACCTTCAACTTGTACGATATTAGTTAAAACATAATCATCAGAAGATCCAAAATTAATTGCATTTAATCCTTCAGCAACTCTTTTGATTGTAGTCTTATTTTTAGCAAAGTTCAATGAGGTATTCCAAGAGAAATCCGGTGTTTTGATCACATCCCCTGATAAACTCAACTCAACTCCTTTTCTATTTACCACACCTGAGTTAATGAATATACTTGTATAACCTGAAGATGCAGGAGCTGTAACTGGAATTGGTTCGTCATTCTTATTTTCATTATAGAATGTACCGGAAAAACTTAATCTATTGCTAAAGAATTTTAAATCCGCACCTGCTTCAAAATTGTCGTTAATTGAAGGCTTCAAGTTAGGATCTATGTATCTTAACGGTTGATAACCTATAACATTGCCATTGATTGTAGATGCTTGATAAGTGTATTCTGGCTCAGTAGCACTTACTGCTAAGTCACTAGCAATTTTAGCATAACCCGCTCTAACCTTGAAATAAGTTAATGTTGAATTTTTCTCAAATAAATTGTGAACTAACAAACTTCCACCTAATGAATATGTGAAAAATGAGTTATCACTATTAAGATAAGCAGAGTTTATATCATTTCTGGCAGATAAATCTACATAAAAAATATCATTATATCCTGCAGAAATAGTTGCATATAAAGATTTATAAGTCTTTTTGTTATTAACTAATGTTGGATTAATTCTTACATTAGAATTAGAAAAAGTATAAACATCAGGATTAATTAATGTCTGAAGCTTACCCCAAACATCCATTGTCATAGATGAATAATTTCTTTTCTGTTCAGTAAGGTTAGCACCAACAATTACGTTTAGGTCAACCTTATCAAACTTTTTAGCATAATTTAAACGTCCATCATAAATTTCTTCAGTTCTTCTGTCGTTAATAATACCAAAACCATTTGTAAAATTCATGTACCCTGATTGCATACCTGATGCTTGATCAGAAATGGCAGAAGGCATAAAATATTGTCTAGTTCCAGTGTTATCTGTTCTAGAATACGCTACTCTTGCCGTTAAGTTTCTAGTTATTTTATATGTAGGAGCAATTAAGAGTGAATAATTTTGCTTTCTCGTTGTATCATCAAATTTATCCATATAATAATATGGATTCAACCAGAATGCTGGCTTTTGATAAATACCTCCTAAACCATAGTAATCAGGTCCCCACCAGTTCCAAGAAGCAGCATATCCAGCGTCATTTTTAAGATTCTGATATTCTTTTAATTTAGACATATTCAAATCTCTGTTGAACCAACTATTAAAGCTTCCAGAAGTTTGATTTCCATAGGTGTCATCCATCTCTCCTCTAACCTTTCTAAAAGCATAATTAAACATTGTTTCTACAGATAATCTATCTGAAAATTTGATGTTTCCATTATAACTAAGAAAGTTTGATTTTTGATAGGTGTATGGTGTAATACCATTCTGATCTAAATTTGAAAATGAAACTCTACCAGTAAAAAAGTCATTACCTCCTGAAACTGATATAGTATTTTTCATTGTCAATGCCTTATCATAGAAATCTCTAACATTATTAGGCTGTGGAGAGTAAGAAGCGGTTTTACCAAATTCTTTACTACCAGTCCACCAAGCATACCATGGAACATATTCTCTTCCATCTAATTTAGCTCCCCAAGACGCATCTTCATAAGCATTATCACCTTGCACATAATTTTTACCATTGAAAATTGCCCAACTAGCAGGATGGATCGATGGATCAAATTCAAAAACGCCCATGGATTCTTCACCAGCTGCACCTCCACCGTATTCGTTTTGATACTTCATAGTTCTAGCAATAACGTCAACATTAACAGTAGAATTCAATTCAACATTAACTTTATTTCTAGATCCTTTCTTCAAAGTCATTACAACAACTCCATATTGAGCTCTTGTTCCATAAAGCGCCGTAGCGTTCGGACCTTTAAGAACGTTAATACTTTCCAAATTATCCATGTCAATAGTGTTTGGATCTACGATCACACCATCTAACACGTATAGAGGATCCTCATCATTTAACATACTGATGGCACCTCTTAGACGAAGTTTTCCTGTTTCTCCTAATTTGGCACCTGCCTGTCCATTAATTTGAACACCAGCAACCTTACCAGCAATAGCACCTTTAACATCAATATTTTGCGTTAAGTTTAGCTCACCTGCTTTAACAGTCTGTGCAGAATAAGATAAAGATTTTTCATCTCTTTTGATACCTAAAGCCGTTACTACTACGCCCTCGATATCTTGCGTTGTAGCTGTATCTTGTACCTTTTGTGCAGAAACTACTGCAAAAGATGACGAAAGAACTACAGCCAACACGCTTGTTGTTAATTTTTTCATATCAAATCAAATTTTTCAATAAACAAATGTGCAAAAGATTATTAACATAAACAATAGCAACATCTAAAAAGATGTTAAAAAATTAAATTATTTTAAATACCAAAAAAAATTAAATTTTATATTTTAACAACCTAAAATTCTTAATTCTTAATCATTTCACCATAAAATCTTGTAAGAGACTATGAAAAATAGAATCAATTTTGAAAAAAAAATAATTCTTTTTTTCAAAATTTAACTTAATAATTAAGGTTTAAGTTTTAGTTGTACTTAATAAAATTAAGATCATACTTTATAAGAAAAAGAAGACACGACTAATTAACAATCATTGTACATATTATAAAATAAATTGAAACAAAAACAAGGTTAGCACAAAATAATTATTAAAACCAAGCACTTCAATAATAAATTAACAGATATAAAATAACAAAACCCTAATTAATATTTAATAAAAATTTAACAAAAAATAGAACAAATCCTCAGCCAAAAAAACTAACAAAAACACTCAAAACCCCTTTACATATGGTACATTCCCAATGTTTTAACTTTTTTATTAAAATATTTTTTAACACCTTTGCGTTCTTAAAATATTAAAAATTGTTAATATGAAATTACGTTTTAGTGTCTTGACAGCAGGCGTCCTATTTTTTACAGGACAATCTTTGTCAGCTCAAAAGACAAACGATACTGTTTCCAAAGAGACAGTTATTGAGAATGTTGTAATTATGGGATTTGGACAGAAAAAAGCTGTTCAGGAAATTACGGGATCAACAAGTACCATGACATCAAAAGCTATTGAAGATGTTCCTGTGGCTTCTGTTGATAAGATGTTGCAAGGCCGTGTTTCCGGTGTACAGACAGGTAATGCATCAGGACAACCAGGCGGTATGGCTAATGTACGCGTTCGTGGTATCTCATCAATTAATGGTGTAACATCTCCAATCTGGATTGTTGACGGCGTACGTGTATCATCAGGAGATTTAAGTACCAACAATACTACATCCAACATCTTGGCAAACATGAACCCAGATGACATTGAAAGCGTGACAGTACTTAAAGATGCTGTATCTACAGCTGTTTATGGTGCTGATGCCGGAGCTGGTGTAATTGTGATCACCACCAAAAGTGGTAAAAGAGGAGCTGCAAGATTTAACTTCTCTTCCAATATTGGATACAATGACAGAGCGATGAAAACTTACAGAGGTTTTACAGCTGATGAGTACAAGACCTATCTGAAAGATGCTGTTAACAACAGATATGCTAAGGATTACACAGTTGATCAATATGCTAACGCAGCTGTTCCTGGTATCAGTAGCAATTTACTTGCCAACCTTCGCCCTATCATGAGATCCGGTGCTGATTCTGACTGGCAGGATACAACGATGAAAAAAGGGTTTCAACAAAATATTGATTTTAATGTATCAGGTGCTAATGATAAATTGACTTATTACGCATCTACCAACTATATGACACAGGAGAGCATTATCAAAAACTCCAGTTTCCAGCGCCTTGCCTTTACCACCAAAGTAGCTTATCAGGCCACTGACAGGTTAAAAATCTCAACGGATTTTCAAGCGTCATTTGGTAAAATCAAAACATTATCCAACGGAGGTTCTTTCTCAAACCCAATCCTAGCAGCTTATTTTAACAGACCAACAGACCCAATCAGGAATGCTGACGGATCGTACTGGTGGCAAGCGTCTAATGGACAACTATCTAACGGAATGTTCAACCCAGGATTTTTACTGGACAACAACTATAACGAAGCTCAAACAGCCCGTATTTTTGGTAATTTGAAGGCAGAATATCAGATTGCAGATGGGCTTAAATACCAGTTTGTTTTCGCCCCTGAATATATCAATGTAGAAGAAGATACTTACTGGTCTCCCCTTCACGGTGACGGTTATGGTTATGCAGGATACCAAAGAACATCATTTAACAGATATTTTAATTTTAATCTTCAGAATATCTTAACCTGGGATAAAAATTTTGGAGATCACAATATTTCCTTATCAGCTATCCAGGAAGCTTACAAATCTAACAGGAAATTATTAAGCGCAACAGGTATCGGTGTTGGGTCTCCAACGTTGCAGACTTTGGACAACTTTGTAGTTCCTTTTGGATACAGCGGTTTGGAAACACCGACTTCAAGGTGGGGATATGCAGCAACTGCACACTATGACTTTAAAAAAATTGTGCTTTTTGATGGATCTTACAGAAGAGATATCCTATCTCAATTTATGCCGGGGCAAAAAGCAGGAAACTTCTGGTCTGCCGGTTTGGGTGTAGATGTTGCCAAGACAGGAGCTTTTACAGCCAATGAAACAGTAAGTATGTTAAAAGCAAGAGCATCCTATGGTAAGATTGGTAATCAGGTATTGGCCAACCCTTATGCCTTGTATGCTTTCACTACCAATTACAATAACACACCTGCTGCAACATATAGTGGTGTAATGAATCCTAACTTATCCTGGGAAACTGTCAACCCTTTCAACGTTGGTTTAGACTTTGGATTCTTGAATAACAGAATTACTTTAAGTGCTGAATACTATAACAAAAAGACAAAAGATCTGATCTACAATCTACCACTTTCTGCATCACAGGGAAGTATCCTAATTGCAAGCGACGGTACTGAAACCTATGGCCGCATGGTAGACAACGTAGGATCGTTGGTCAACCGAGGTTTTGAATTTTCCGTTAATGCAGACATTTTCAAAGGAGATAATGATCAGTTCAGATGGAGCTTTGGCGCTAACTTGTCAACTTTGCACAATGAGGTCACAGAACTTTACGGAGGTGATGTTATTGGAAGCAACACTATCCTGAGAGTTGGCGAAAGTGCCAGAACATTCTTCCTTAGAAAATGGGCAGGCGTAGATCCTAGCAATGGTGATCCTCTATGGTATATCAATGGTAAAGACGGTGCTACAACCAACAACTACAACCAAGCACAACAAGCTGCACAAGGATCATTCCTGAGTACTTTATTTGGTGGTGCTAACTCAACCTTCTCTTACAAAGGTTTCTCATTGGATGTATTATTCACGTACGGTGTGGGTGGTAAGATCTATGACGACTGGGCAAGATATACTTTAAGTGACGGTCAGTACAATCTTACTTATCCGGGATATGGTGATGTGATGGGTGATTACTGGACACCAACTAACACCTCTGCATCAAACCCTAAACCTATTTATGGTGGTAATAAACAATCAAACGCAGCTTCTACAAGATTCCTTTATGACAGTGACTATATCCGTCTGAGCAATGCGAAATTTGGTTATACCTTCAAACGTGATATCTTGAACGGAACAGGTCTTAATTCTGTCCAGGTTTATGTAATGGCCAACAATGCGTGGACACATAACTTTGATAAAAGGCTAAAATTTGACCCAGAAACGAACGTAGCAGGTTACACAGACCTAAACCTTCCGGTTCTTAAATCATTCCTAATAGGATTTAATGCAAGTTTCTAACAACAAACAAAAAAAAATGAAAAAGAGATTATTTAAAATCGCAATATTTTCTGCAGCATTACTTACATTCAATATTTCGTGTAGTGATGATTTTGTAGACAGAGAGTTTAATCAGAATATTATTCAGAGACCATTAGAATCTGTAGATGAGGTACAAACTTTTGTAAGAGGTATCTACGCAAGTATGAGATCTACCAATTATTATGGATGTGATTATCTTGCTTATGGTGAAGTTAGGTCTGACGAGATGTTCAGTAATCTGAAAGGAGGTTATTTCACAACCGTACAGACTTACAAAATGCTTTCCAATGATGCATATGCGACCGATACCTGGAACAAAATATACGAAACTGTAGCAAAAGCCAACATCGTTGTCAATACAGATGTTTCGGGATTTGCAGGCGCTGGTGCTGCAGAAAAGGCGCAATATTTACAAGGCCAGGCATATGGTCTAAGAGCGGTAGCATTTTTTGACCTGTTAAAACTTTACGGTCAGCAGTTTGCAGAAACTGGAAACCTAGGTATTGTTTTGCCAACAAAATATGATCCTACTGCCAAAATGCCACGTGCTACAATCGCTGAAACAGAAGCGCAAATTGATGCTGACTTTACAAAGGCATTGAGTCTAATGCAGCAAAAAGCTGGATATGACAATCCTTCTAACAAGACAGATCTTTCCATCAATGGTTTGAAAGCTTTGATGACCAGATTCTACCTTTACAAAAAAGACTACGCAAAAGTTAGAACACTCGTAGATGACATCGTTAATTCAAAAAATTATACGATAGCAGATGCTGGAAGTTTGAAAACAACTTTCAGTTTTGAGATGAATGGTGCTGCCGGTAACTCTATCTTCGAATTAGCTGTCGGTATCAACTCTGCATTAGCAACAGATTCTTACGGTTATATCCTTAATGTTTACGGTTATAATAACTTAGAAGTGAATGAGGATGCCTTTAACCTGTTTGATGAAAATGATGCACGATATTCTTTGTTCTATAACGAACCTGATGAAGATACCGGAGAAGCAATTTACTACCCATATATAGGTGGCAAATACACTCAGGATAATGGAGCGGACAATATCAAGATGATCCGTATAGAAGAAGTTATCCTTGCAGGTGTAGAAGCAGAACTTAACGGAGGTTCTCCGGCCAAAGCTTTAGCGTATTACAACAGCATTGTAACAAGAAGAGGTTTGGACACTGCAACTGCTGTTTCTATGGATGACCTAAAAACAGAAAGACTTAAAGAGCTTATGGGTGAAGGTCAAAGACAATGGGATTTATTACGTTGGGGAGACAAATCCTTTTTACCAGCCGGCGTAGATAAAAGACTGTTGGCTTTCCCAATTCCACGTGCAGAAACCAATGTGGCAGGAACGCTTATTGTTTCTAACCCGGGTTATGACAACTAATTAAGTTTTCGATAATATTTGCAAGCAGGCTGCCTAATTTGGACAGCCTGTTTTTTTTAATTCTATATAATTTAATAACTTTCAATTCCTGTTGTGTAAAGTGGAATTCTAAAATCATATAGAGTAGACCTTGAAAAAGCTTTAAATAGTAACTATATAAAATAGCTTTCAGTAATATTTTCTAAATGCAATTTAATCAAAAACCAGGTTTTTAATAATATTACAAAAGCGGTCCATTTTAGGTCGGATGTTTTACCATACCTAATAAAGTTTTATAAGAAGATAAATTCGAACTTAAGTTACCCTCATTCGACTGGCCCAAAAATGTATTCATCTATCTTAATTCTACGGTATACAAGCTACGAGAAAAAGTTTCATAACATTTATTGCTTTAAATAATCAATTTTTTTCACCTACAATTATTGATTTTTATATAATAATATTTAAACTGGAAAAACTTAAGTATTAGATTTCTAGAATCTATTTTACAGAATGCTCTTTAAGAGAAATACTTTGGTAATAAATAGGTATTAAATTTTTCTTGGAAAAAATTTAATACTATGCATTCATCAGAAACCGTGTATAAAACTTAAAAGGCTTTCTAATCCATATTTATGCTGTTAAATAAAAAAGCCATCTCAATTTTGAGACAGCTTTGAATGAACTTAGTTTGATATAGAAACTAAAGTGGATTTTGTTCTATAAGTGGATTAGCATTAATTTCTTTTCGCGGGATCAAATATTCCCATCTTTTGTCAGTGTTAGAAACAGTCATCACATTATTTACAACTGTAGAATTGTGATTAGCTCCTGTCCTGTCAAGATCAGCATTCAATCTCTTAAGATCTAAAAACCTAAAGCCTTCGCCCCACAACTCTAGTCTCCTGCTTAATAAAATTTCACTTATATAGGCATCACCAGTTGTTGTAGCGCCGGCATATGAAGGGTTCCTGTTCTTAGCAAACTCGTTAAAAACCTTTTTAGACTCAGTTTCTTTACCAGATTTTGCTAAAGCCTCTGCCTCAATCAGATACATTTCCGCTGATCTCATAAAAGGAACATCACATCTACTGTCTGATTGACTGACTGCTAAGAATTTTTGACTGGTATAAGGAAATTTTGAATACGTTTTCGGCAATCCTAAAGAAGTATGTTCACCGGTTGGGTCAAAATTCTTTGTTCTGATATCTGTTGCAGGAAATTTTGCATAAAGCGCACTGTTAATAGCCTTAGGAGCTTTTCTGATATTGGTGGAATTATAGTTTCTAGACATATATGCTCCGAAATTCCCAAAATAATCTGTTTGTTCAGAAATAATAGTACTTCCCCACATCCATTCAGCATTACCTTCCAACGTATTGAACCCTGATGTATAAGCTGTGTTAGACATGAGTGCAAAACCTGTTCTTGCTTTTTTAGCCTGTTCTGCTGCTAAAGTATAATTACCTTGCGTTAATGCAACCCTTGCGATCAAACCTCGCACGACACTTTCGTTAAAATGTGATTTGACAGCTCTGCTAGTACCTTTAAGATAAGTTAAGGATGTATCCAAATCCTGATTGATTTGAGTATAAACTTCTTCAACTGTATTTCTTTTCATTGGAGCTTCGTCAACGGTTAAACGTAAAGGCACACCATTCTGGGAATTAGTACTACCGGCAACATATCTTTTACCATATAACTGAACCAGCATATAATATGAGAATGCACGAAAAGCATAGGCTTCTCCAGTAGCTTTTTTAATCGTCAAAGCATCTGAGGTGGTATTTGCAGGTACCCTCGGTGCGTTTTGTATAATTAAATTAGCATTTCTTATGAGTGCATAATAGAATTGATAAGGAAAAAGGTCATTAGCGCCATTTTCATTGATCTGATCTTGCCATCTTACAGTTGATAGATACCAGCCATTACCGGTAGAAGGAAAAACCAAATCTTCTCCTAAAGCATCCATCATTATCATAATCCCACTTTGCCCGGCTTGGCCCTGATTACTATTTTGCCTATAGTACATATTTCTAATCATACCGTTGACTATAGCCATAACATTGTCTGCAGTAGAGAAAGCTTCTGCATCCGACACTGCATCCGTTGGATTAGTATCAAAATAATCACTACTACAAGAATTCACAGTAGCTATTGTGAATACTGATAAAGCACCTATGAAGAGATTTTTTATTTTTTTATTTATTAATTTCATTATATTATTTTTAGAATGATACATTAAGACCTATGGTAATAATTCTTGCAGGTGTATATCTGTTGGTGGTGGTTCCGCTAAAAGATTGAGTTGGCTCTAATCCTTTGCGGGCGGTTTTGCTCCAAAGATTTTCTCCTGATAAGAAGAGCTTAAATGCTGTAAATCCAAATTGATCAATATAATCTTTGTTAAGATTATATGATATTGTTGCCTGTCTCCAGCTTATAAAATCTGATTTTACCAACCATCTTGTACTTGCAACATCAGAATTAGTATATGTAGATGAGTTAAGAGCAGGAACATCTGTTATTTGCCCTGGTGTTGTCCATCTGTTTAAGATATCAGTGCTTAAAGCACCACCTTGTGTGTAAGATGACATTAGGGAAGCATAGTTACTATCATATGTTTTACCACCAATCTGATAAGTGAACATAGTACTGAAACTTAGATTTTTAAAACGGACTGTTGTTCCAAAAGATCCAAATAAATCAGGAATTGCCGTTCCGGAATAATCATATTTTGCTTTTGCATAATTGGTAGTTACCAATGTGCCATTTACAGTTCTTATATCAGAAGCAGTCGTGTTTGCATAAGCATCTGCAACTAAGAATAATGGTGAACCATCTGCAGCATCAACACCGTACCATTGTCTCAACCAGTAATCATAGATAGAGTGATCAACCATGATTTTTTTCGTGCCATTAATAATTTCTGTTTGACCATCTGGCAACTTGGTAAATCTATTTTTCAATGTAGAAGCATTTCCATTAATACTCCATCCAAAATTAGATTTTCTGATAACGTCAACATTCAAAGAGAATTCATATCCCTGATTGTACATATTGCCTAAGTTTTGAAGAATTGTACTTCCTGGAACCCCTGCAGAAACAGGTAGTGGTTTAGCAAATAATAGTCCATCTGTATTTCTCTTATAATACTCTGCAGTACCAGTAATTCTCTTATTCCAAAAACCAAAATCAATTGCAGCATCATACTGTCTGTTTGCCTCCCAAGTAACTAACGGATCTGCTAAGAGATCAAACAAAATCCCTGCTTCATTAGCATTATTATATCCTAAAGCATAATTACTTTTATACAAGTAATAATTATTCGCGATATCATTACCAACCTCACCATACGAACCTCTTATTTTTAGTTCATCAACAAAATTTACATTTTTCAAGAAGTTTTCTCCCTTAGCTCTCCAACCAGCCCCAACTGACCAAAAAGAATTCCATCTAGTATCTGGCGCAAAACGGGAAGATCCGTCCCATCTAATGGAAGCTGAAAGAATATATTTGGAAGCAAAATCATAATTAAATCTACCAAAAGCACCTTCTTTTCTATAATTATCTGTTTGAGATGTTAAAGATGTTGTGGTTACAAAATTAGTAAGGTCATAATTATTATCAGCTACTTGTCCCTGCTTGTAGCCATCCATGTATTCATAAATATATTTATAATTCTCATGTCCCACAAGAACATCAAAGCTGTGACTACCAAAACTTCTTTTGTAATTTAACAATTGATTCCAAGTAAGCGTTTGCTCAGTAAAGGTACTAATTTCGGCTGCACCAGCAGGAGCTGCATCACCAATAAGTTTGTTTGTGTATTGGTTTCTCTTATTGTTTCTTATATCATAACCTACATTAGTTGTTAATGTTAGATACTTATCAAATTTAATCTCTGCATAAGATCTAGAGATAATATAATAATTTTTAGAAATATCTCTATTTAACAAAGTTTCCCAAATAACATTACGCCCTGCTGCTGCACTGACTCCTCTGTTGCTTCCTGCATCATATATAACATTTCCGGCGGCATCATACAAGGTGGCGTTGGAAATTGGATCGTGAGCATATGGAGAATAAATTGGACCCATAGTTCTTGTCCATGAGTATGGATTGATGTATGAAGAATTATTATTGGCACCATCTACGGAGTTATTTCCGTTGGATGAAGTTCCTGTTAAATTAACACCTACTTTCAACCAGTTTTTAACTTGAGAGTCTACTGCAACTTTTGCATTAAATCTTTCAAAATCTGATTTTAAAATATACCCGGTTTCTTTGGTATAACCTACCGATGCATAGTATGTCGTTTTATCACTACCACCACTGTAATTTAAATCATAATTTTGTCTGAAACCACTTTTTATCAATGCTTTTTGCCAGTCTAGGTCAGTATATTTTAAAGCGGCATTAGGGTTTAAAACCCCATCAGTAACCAGTACCCCATCAGCTACATTAAAAACATTAGTTTTAAGGACATCTGAAATTAAATTGGCACTAGCATAAGCATTTGCTGCAGCTACAGTAGTACTTGCACCAGTAGTAAGTCTGCCATTTCTGATAGACTCCCATACCAACGGATAGTATTGGTAAGCATTTACTCTGTCATATTCAGGAATAGATCTGGAAACATAACCAGTAGACATTCCAAAATTTAGGGTATTTGAATTCCTACGGCCTTTTTTAGTAGTAATCAAAACAACCCCATTGGCTGCACTGGAACCATATAATGAAGTAGATGCGGCATCCTTTAAGATGTTCATAGATGAAATATCATCAGGATTGATTGCATTTAAAGATCCTGTATATATTACGCCATCAACAATATACAGTGGAGCAGTTGAAATATTGTAAGAGCCAATACCTCTGATCTGTATGGATGGCGAGCTACCTGGCTGCCCTGTACTAGTACTAATTTTAACGCCTGGGCTAGCACCATCAATTGCTTGCAAAACATTGGAAATTGGTCTGTCAGCAATTTGGCTTGCAGAAATCTGAGTATTTGAACCTACCAACGTCTCCTTCTTTTGTGTCCCATAAGCAACCACTACTACTTCTTCTATATTAGAAACCTTTGCAGTATCGGTCTTTTGGGCCATAAGCGCCTGTCCTGTAAAAAATAGAACACCAGCACTTAAAACTTTTAGTTTAACATTCATATCAAAATTTTTATTAATCAATACGGCAAAAATGTTAAATAATTTTAACACTCACAAGTTTTTTTTTCATAAGTGATAATTTATCAGAATAAATATCAAATTCTATATTAAAATACAGGTAAAATTATCGACTCTAAACATGAAATCACAAAATTTAGAAAATATGCTAAACACAATTTTATCAAATTATTGGGTAACTTTGCACCCTCTTATAGTTATGCCCTTAAAAAAATCTTTTTCAAAAATCTATATAGAAGCCGGATGTGATGAGGTTGGCAGAGGATGCCTGGCCGGGCCGGTTGTGGCTGCGGCTGTAATTGTCAATAAAAAATTTAAGCAAAATTTAGTTAATGATTCTAAAACGTTAAATTATAAAACCAGACAGAGTCTTGATCTTTATATAAGGGAAAACGCCGTTGAGTTTGCTATTGCAGAGCTGCCTCCTGCATTTATAGATGAACATAACATTCTCAATGCTAGCATCCATGCGATGCATCTGGCGCTTGACCAATTACAGAACAGACCAGAATTAATTCTTGTAGATGGAAACCGGTTTCATCCTTATAATTATATCCCGCACCAATGTGTTATCAAAGGTGACAGCAAATATCTTTCAATTGCAGCAGCGTCAATTCTTGCGAAAAACTATCGTGATAACTTAATGATAAAACTTCACGATGAGTTTCCAGAATATGGTTGGAATACCAATTTCGGTTATTGTACCAAAACCCATCAGCGGGCTTTGAAAAAATACGGACCCAACATCCATCACAGGCGGTCGTTCCGGCTGGATTACGATATAGACATCGAAGAATAGATTGTAGATGGACAGATAATAGACGGATAGATAATAGACTGGCATATAATTATAGCGTCATTGTTTTTTGAAGTGCTCTACGTCTATCAATATTCATTCTTTTCCGTTATATTTGTTATTATGCAAAACACTTATTCCGTCATCAATGCATCTGCCGGCTCTGGCAAAACTTATACGCTGGTACAAAGGTTATTAATGATTTGCCTGCGGTTTCCCAATCAACCTGATGCTATCAGGAATATACTCGCATTAACTTTTACCAACAAAGCCGCAAACGAGATGAAGGAAAGAATCCTCTTCTACCTTGGCGAATTTGTAAAGGACCATTATGCACAAAACAACGATCTCAAAAACATTCAGCTGGCTTTGAAAGAAAAAGGATACAGAGTTACGCTTGAAGATCTTCATCACCGGTCACAAAAAGTGCTGGATTATATCCTGCACCACTACTCTACACTTAATATAGGGACAATTGACAAGTTCAATTCCCGGCTGGTAAAGAGTTTTTCGTACGAACTTGGTCTGGCTCAGAATTTTAATCTGGAGATCCAGTCGGAGCCTTACCTGATAGAAGCGGTAGATAAAATGCTGGACGAGATTGGTGAAGATGACACCGTTTCGGACGCTTTTATGGATTTTGTCAATTATAACCTTGATAATAATGAACGCGTCAACCTGAACCAAACATTATACAATTCGGCCAAAAAATTTGTGAGCGATGTGCATTATCAGCCTTTGCAGGACAACAAAGATTTTGAGTGGCAGGCTTATGAACGCAAGAAGATTGAACTGCGGAAAAAGATTACTGATAACAAAATACAGGCGTCAAATCTTGCAAAGCAGGCTCTGGAATTAATAAAAAACCGTGATATTGATATTGAGGATTTTGCACAGGGTAGAAATGGATTGGGTGGCTTTTTTCAAAAAGCTGATGATTTTTATGGCAAGAGAAGAGATGGTTTCCCGTTTCCGGCCAATGAAGAATCGGCTCTCACCAATTTTATGAAAGGTGCATCAGGAAAGGCAAAGGCAAAGCAAAACAATATTGAGGAGGTGCTGCCCCAGCTCATTGGATGGCGCCGGGAAATCATAGATCTGTACATCAATACACTTAAAAAAGAAAAAGTGCTGGAAGCTATTCTCCCTCTGAAAGTGAATGCGGATATCCAGAAAAAATTGTTGGAAATTGAAGAAGAAAATGATCTTGTACTGTTGTCTAAATTTAATATTATAATTAATGAAAACCTCAGAAATGAGCCATCAGCATTTATCTATGAGAAAGTAGGCACTCAGTTTCAGCATTATTTTTTTGATGAATTTCAGGATACATCAGCAATGCAATGGCAGAATTTCCTTCCGCTCCGTGACAACAGTATAACCTCAGACAACACAAGTTTCACGATTGTTGGGGACCCAAAGCAAAGCATCTACAGGTTCCGTGGTGGAGAAAGCGCGCTAATGCTGGACATTATTAATCACAAAGAACCCACACCAAAATTCGCGACCTTAGAAAACCTGGAGTACAACTGGAGAAGCGCCCGGAACATTGTCCGGTTCAACAATGAGCTCTACAATTATATGTCAAAAGACCTTAATGATGAGCATCAGAAAATCTTTGGCGAAAATGCACTGCAGAAAGCGCAATCCGATCTGGAAGGCCGCGTAAAAATCCATCTGTTAGAAAATTCGACCAAGGCGGTTTTTTATGAAGACTCGGCCGAAAAGATGCGGCTGGATATCCAGGAATGCCTGGATAACGGATTTTCATTCTCTGATATCACAATTCTTTGCCGCGGGAATACGGATATCTTCAACTATTCTCAGCTTTTGGGTAACTTAAAAGTTAATTATAACAATAACGAGATCTACATCAAAACCATCTCCGAAAAAGGCCTTACCCTTGATTTGTCCTTCACTATCAAGGCGCTCATTGAGTTTCTGAAATGGAACATCACGCCCAAAAACCGTCAGTTTCTGGTAAAAATGATGTATTACCTAAATGTTTCCGGAAGAATTAAAATGGATGATTTTACCTCTGAAATCAGAAACATTTTAATTCTGGAATCAAAAAAGGACATAGAGAATTATATCGATGAACATTACAAGATCACACTGGTTCAGAAAGATGTTCCGCAACTTAACCTGTATAACTTTATCGAATATTATGTCCAGGAGTTTTCTGTGGAAAATAAAGAGACCGATTTTCTTCTTAATTTTCTGGAAATGCTCTTCAATTACACCCAAAATGCGGGAGCAACACTAAAAGAATTCCTGAAATACTGGGACGATGAGGCTTCAAAAATCAGCATTCAGGCGAGCGAAAATATTGATGCAGTGCAGATTATGACCATCCATAAGGCAAAAGGGCTTGAATTCCCTGTTGTTTTTATCCCGATGGAAAATAAAAATAATGACAAAAAATTCTCTGAGTGGTTTGATCTTGACAGCGACGATGAACTGAAAACCGTTATCCTGACGCAGTTTTCACCCGAACTGGAAAATTATGACGAAGATCTGGCAAAATTTAATTCAGAAAACTCTTACCGAAACAAAATAGACCGCTTGTGCATCCAATACGTAGCAACCACGCGGCCTGTAGAGCAGCTTTTTCTTTATCTGGAAAAACCGGGCAAAACGGCCAATCATTTGGAATTATTTGATTTTGTAATGCAGTTCCAACCGGCAGTGAACGGTGAAGCGCAGGATTCTTTCGATATTTTCCCTACCTCAGATATTCGGAAAAAGAAAATAAAACAGCAACAAAATTATCTCTCAGAAAGTATTAACAGCATTGCTGAACAGGCAGAAAAAGCATCCAGAATAGAGATTGCCACCACATCAAAAAGTTACCAAAACCGCGTAGAGCACGTAAGAATTGGTATTTTCACGCATGAGATCCTGTCCAAAATAAAAACGAAAAAAGACCTGCCTAAGGTTCTTAATTCCTATTTTCTGGAAGGGATTATTTCTGCAGATGAGAAGCAATCTATATTGATGCGTATAGAGTCTGTGCTTCATCAGAAAGAGTATGCCGCCTATTTTGAAGAAAACCTGAAAATCATCAATGAAAGGGAATTGTTCGCCACGGAAGACGGCAGCTCAAAAACATACCGCCCAGACCGCCTGATAGAGACCAGGGATGGTTATATCATTATTGATTTTAAAACCGGCGAGGAAAATGCCAAAGACCGGAAACAGGTAAAGCTTTATAAAGATAAGCTGGAACACTTTGGCAAAAAAGTTCTGAAAACAGATGTGATCTATATTTAAAAATGAAAAATCCCCGGAAGATAATCTTTTGGGGATTTTTATCATTAAGATTAATAGTTAAAACATTTTGTGCCAGTAATTTACAAATATTGATAACATATAAATTTAAAACTATTTTCAGCTGTGATTTTTTTTTATTTAGTTCTCGGCTGCAGGCGTAAAAACCCGCTGAGCCAGCTCCTGATCAAAAAGATAGAGTGCAGAAGGATTGTCTTTTACCATTTTAATTTTTGTAACCAAAAGCGATGCACTGGACTCCTCCTCTACCTGCTCGTTGATAAACCATTGTAAAAAACTGGTGGTTGCAAAATCACCTTCGTCATTGGCGGCTTTTACAATATTGAAGATACTTTTGGTAACCAGCCGCTCGTGCTCCAGCGCTTGTTCAAAAATATCCTGTGCACCGGAAAATTCGTGTGGTGGCTTCGCAACCTCATCCAAAACGACTTGTCCTCCTACATTATTGATATAATCAAACATCTTATCAGCATGCATCAGCTCTTCTTTGGACTGTACACGAAAATAATTGGCTACACCCTCAAGATCCTGAGAATAGAACCAGGCACTCATAGAAAGATAAAGCTGAGACGCATATTGCTCTTTCGTAATTTGTTCGTTCATCAACCTGATAATTGTATCGCTCACCATAACTTTAATTTTTTCCCAAATATAAAAAAAAGAGCAGTTAAATAACTGCTCTTTATCAAAATTATGTAGATCGATTAGTTTTCCAAAACGTATGTAAACATCAATGGTGCACAGATGGTTGCATCGCTTTCTACAACAAATTTCGGCGTATCAATATCCAGCTTACCCCAGGTGATTTTCTCATTAGGAACCGCACCGGAATAAGACCCGTAAGAGGTTGTGGAGTCAGATATCTGACAGAAGTATGACCAGAACGGTACATCTTCCCACTCCAGATCCTGGTACATCATTGGCACTACACAAATCGGGAAGTCACCAGAGATACCACCACCGATCTGAAAGAATCCAACACCTTTCCCATGAGAATTGGCACGGTACCATTCGGTGAGGTAAATCATATATTCTGTTCCGTTTTTTACAGTATGAACATTTAGGTTCCCTTTGATTACATTGGATGCAAAAATGTTACCTGTTGTAGAATCTTCCCAACCCGGGCAAATAATCGGCAAATTCTTCTCGGCAGCAGCAACCATCCACGAGTCTTTTGGATCGATCTCATAATATTGCTCCAAAACTCCTGAATTGATAACCTGATACAAAAATTCGTGTGGAAAATACCTCTCACCCTTGGCTTCCGCAGCATGCCAGACATCTTCAAGATGTTTTTGGAGTCTTCGGAACGCTTCCTCCTCCGGGATACATGTATCTGTTACCCTGTTATAATGGTTATCCAATAATTCTCTCTCTTGCTCAGGCGTAAGATCTCTGTAATTCGGTACTCTTTTGTAATGGGAATGCGCCACAAGGTTCATCACATCTTCTTCTAGATTGGCACCGGTACAAGAAATGATCTGCACCTTATCCTGGCGAATCATCTCTGCCAATATCTTCCCTAACTCTGCAGTAGACATTGCACCACCAAGAGAGATCAGCATCTTGCCACCATCTTTTAGATGGGCAACATACCCTTTAGAGGCATCAACCAATGCTGCTGCATTGAAATGCAGATAATACTTTTCTATAAATTCCGAAATAGGCTTATTCATTTTTATGAAAATTTTTTGCAAAGGTAGGATTTTTGACTTTATGTTAGAAGTCAGGAGACAGATGTTTTTATATCGTAACCACTTAATTATTATCAAATAACAATCTTCTGAAATCCATCTTCTAACTTCCAGCATATTTCAGTACTTTTGCAAATTGGAATTTTAAACATACAACAATGATTTCGGCACAGGGGTTAGGATTGCATCATGCGGGCAATTATCTTTTCAGAGATGTTAATTTTACGATAAAGAAGGACGACAAAATTGGCTTGGTTGGTAAAAACGGTGCCGGCAAATCTACCCTTCTCAAAATCCTCTCCGGAGAAATCAATTTCTACGAAGGCAACGTCGTGCCGGAAGGTAATATTACTATTGGTTTTCTAAAGCAGGATCTTGATTTTGTAAAGGGAAGAACGGTTTGGGATGAGACCATGCAGGCTTATGAGCAAATCAACGCGATGAAAAATGAGCTGGAAGATGTGAATCACCAACTGGCCACAAGAACAGATTACGAAAGTGATGCTTATTCTGACCTTATCGTGAGGATGACGGAACTTAATGATCTCCTGATGCACCATGATGCCTACAATCTGGAAGGTGATGTAGAGAAAGTCCTGTTTGGATTGGGTTTCAAAGCGGACGATTTTACCAAGATCACGGATGAATTCTCCGGAGGATGGCGAATGAGAATCGAGCTGGCAAAGCTGCTCCTTCAGAAAAATGATCTGATGCTGCTGGATGAGCCTACCAACCACCTGGATATGGAGTCTATCATTTGGCTGGAAAATTTCCTTAAAGATTATCCCGGTTCTATCGTTCTGGTGAGCCACGATAAACAGTTTATGACATCTATCTGTAACAGGACTTTTGATGTCAATAATAAAAAGATAGAGGATTATAAAGCCAACTATTCCAAATATCTGGAATTGAGGAAAGAACGCCGCGAAAAACTGGCTCAGGCCAAGAAAAATCAGGATGCCGAAATCAAGCAGATGGAGGACAACATCAACAAATTTCGGGCGAGTGCTACCAAAGCGTCTTTTGCCCAGTCACTCATCAAAAAACTTGATAAAATTGAAAGAATCGAGATTGACAATGAGGATGTTTCCAAATTCAATATCCGCTTCCAACCATCCGTAACACCCGGAAAAGTCATTTTTGAAGCCAAAAATCTTGGGAAAGCTTATGGTAAAAAACAAATCTTTGACCATGTTGATTTCTTTGTAGAACGTGGCGACCGAATCTCACTTTTGGGACAAAACGGACAAGGGAAAACCACCTTGGCAAAAATTCTTGCTGGCGATATCAAAGATTATTCCGGCGAATGGAACCTTGGTCACAATGTAAGCATCGGTTATTTTGCCCAAAATCAGGAAGAAGTTTTATCACCTGAAAAAACCGTTCTGCAAGAAGCAGAAGACTCCGCAACAGAAGAGACTCGCCCGAGAGTGCGTGACCTTTTAGGATCTTTCCTGTTCCAGGGTGAGGATGTAACAAAGAAAACCAAAGTCCTGTCGGGAGGAGAAAGAAACCGACTGGCTCTGTGTAAATTACTGCTCCGTCCCTTCAATACCTTGATTATGGATGAGCCCACCAACCACTTGGATATTCAGTCAAAGGAAATCATCAAGCTGGCACTTCAGAAATATGAAGGAACACTGATTGTCATTTCTCACGACCGTGAATTTTTACAGGGATTGTCTGATAAAATTTTTGAGTTCCGCGATGGCAAAATGAAAGAATTCTTAGGAAATATTGACGAATATCTGGAATACAGGCAAAAAGAAAGCATCCGGGAAATCTCTGCCGAGAGATCGAAACTCCATAAAGAAGAGGAAATCCAAGAGTCAAAAATCAAGAGTCAGGAATCAGAAAAACCACAAACCAACAGCAATCAATCAATAAATATTGTCAGCAAAGAACAAAAAAACATCCAGAACAAACTGAAAAAAGTAGAAGAAAAAATCTCTGAGCTGGAAATTAAGATTGCCGAATTTGAATCTTCTTTCACGAAAGAAAATCCTACAGAACAGATCCTGGAAACCTACAACAAAACAAAGGAAGATCTGGATCTCACTTTGCAGGAATGGGAATATCTTGGCAGCCAGTTAGAAGCTTAGTTAGAAGCTTAGCTATTGATCAATTAATAAGTAAATTTAATAATCCAACAATATAGATGTATACTTTTAAAGGTAATATGTGACATCTAAATTCTTCAATCTACCTACAAAAAAACGTTTCCAAAATTGGAAACGTTTTTTATTAATCAATCATTATTTTATAAACCCTCTGTTTCTCAAGAGTGGCTTAATATCAGGATCATGACCCGCAAAATCCCTAAAAGCCTGATTAAGATCCACCGAATTACCGACTGACAGGATATATTTTCTAAATCTGTCACCATTTTCTCTGGTCATGCCACCGTGAGACTTGATCCACTCCCAGGCATCATTATCCAGGGTCTCTGACCAAAGGTAGGCGTAGTAACCTGCCGAATAACCGCCACCCCAGATGTGTGCAAAATAAGGTGCGTGGTACCTTGGTGGGACTGCCGCAACAGTAAACCCATTGTCTGCCAAAGCTTTTTTCTCAAAGTCAAGAACAGGAATATTCTGGCTCTCATCAGTCACAGAATGCCACATCATATCGTTCATAGCTGCAGAAACCAGCTCTGTTGTCGCATAGCCTTGGTTAAATTTGGATGCTTTTTTGATTTTCTCTACCAAGTCTTGGGGAATAGGCTGTTTGGTCTCATAATGCACGGCATAATTGTTCAGCACCTCCGGCTCCAGCGCAAAATGCTCATTGATCTGAGAAGGGAATTCCACAAAATCCCGTGGCGTTGCAGTTCCCGAAATCGAAGGGTATTTTTGGCTGGCAAACATCCCGTGGATAGAGTGGCCAAACTCGTGGAAAACCGTCGTCACATCATCAAAGGATATCAGAGAAGGCTTGCCTGCGGCTGGTTTTTGGAAGTTGTAAACATTCACGATAACCGGTTTTGTCCCCAAGAGATAGGATTGAGTAACAAAATTGTTCATCCACGCACCTCCACTTTTGGAGCTTCGCGTAAAGAAATCGAGATAGTAGATTGCCAGAGATTTTCCATCTTTATCAAACACTTCATAGGCAACAACATCCGGATGGTAAACGGGCAAATCGGTTCTTTTTTTGAAAGTAAGGCCATAGAATTTTTCTGCGGCATAAAAAACGCCTTTTTCCAACACTGTGGTTACTTCAAAATAAGGTTTGATTTGATTTTCATCAAGGTCATATTTTGCTTTTCTCACCTGCTCAGAATAGAAATTCCAATCCCATGGCTGCACCTCAAAATTACCCCCTTGGGATTTTATTAATTCCTGAATTTCTGCTTGTTCTCGTTTTGCCGTTTCTACTGCTGGTTGGGCAATCTGCTTCATCAGATTCATGGCAGCCTCCGGCTTTTTGGCCATCTGATCCTGCAGACGCCACTCTGCAAAACTTTTTTTACCCAGGATCTGCGCTTTTTTCAGACGAAGTTTTACCAACTGTTGTATGGTTTCTCTGGTGTCATTCTTATCCCCTTTTTCTGCTCTCAGCCAGGATGCCTTGAAGAGTTTTTCTCTTGTAGCCCTGTTCTTTAGATTCTGAAGCAATGGCTGTTGTGTGGTATTCTGAAGTGCCAACAAGTACTGCCCGTCATGCCCAGCAATCTTGGCATCAGCTGCTACTGCGGCAATCTCATCAGCAGACAGCCCATCCAATTCTTTGACATCTGAGATTAATAATCCACCTTGTTTTCTGGCTTCCAGCAGTTTGTTGGAAAACTGAGTCTCCAGCTTAGCCAGCTGTTGGTTAACTTCTTTCAGTTCATTTTTTTGCTGAGAAGATAAGGCTGCGCCGGCAATATCAAAATTTTGTCTGTAATACTGTAATAGCCGTTTAGATTCTGCATCAAGTCCATTATCAGAAATATTTTTTATTCTCTGGTACAGCTTATCGTTCAGATATATATTATCACTATGCGAGGCGAAAATGGGCGCGTACTCCTCCTCCAGTTTTTGTAATGTAGTATTGGTATTAGAGCTGGTAAGGTTATAGAAAACAATAGTCGCCCTGTTGAGAACCTCACCACTTTTTTCCATTGCGACAATGGTATTTTCAAAAGTCGGTTTTTCAGGATTGTTAGCTATTTTTTCGATTTCCTGTGTATGTTGTTTCAGTCCAAAATCAAAAGCCGGTTTAAAATGTTCATCTTTGATTTTATCAAATTCCGGAGCCTGATACTGCAGGCTGCTCTTGTGAAAAAATGGATTATCTGCCATAGTTTTTTGTTTAGCCACAGTTGTTTTTTTCTGCTGTGCGTGAATCATAACCTGCCCTGCTCCCAAAGCAAGGCCTGTTATAAGTATTGTAGTTTTGATTTTCTTCATTAAGAATTTTATTTTAAGGAATAAAATTAAGGAAAATGAGTAACAGAAACTGCAAAATTTGCATAAACATTGTGTTTGTTTTGCAACTGTAAATCAATTGATATCAATGGTCATTAAAAATCATAAGTTTGCATGAAAAAAAACAGACACTGCATAGCGTCTGTTTTAAATATTATTATTAGGATTTACCAAAAAGGCTAAGCTTCAATACTTGGGATTTTCACATTCTCGTTGGCATCTTTTTTATAGTCAACACCATCGATTTCAAATCCGAAAAGATTGAAGAATTCTTTTCTGTAACCTTCTATATCACTGATATCAGGAAGCGTTTCCGTCGTCACTTTGTCCCAGTATTTCGCCACTTCTGCCTGCACATCTTCGGCCATCTCCCAGTCATCAATCCGGATTCTGCCATCTGCATCCAAAGGCACTTCGCCATTCTCTGTATAGAGTCTGCCTGCAAACAATCTTTGCATCTGCTCGATCGTTCCCTCGTGTGTCCCTTTTTCTTTCATCACTTTGTATAGTAAGGAAATATACAACGGAACCACAGGGATCGCCGAACTGGACTGCGTTACCAGCGCCTTATTTACAGACACATAAGATACACCATGCAAATCCTTCAACAAATCATTAAGGACAGTAACCGTTTTCTCAAGGTCATTTTTTGCCTGCCCAATCGTTCCGTTTCTGTAGATCGGGAAAGTCAGTTCCGGGCCAATATAGGAATAAGCCACCGTTTTTACACCATCTGCCAAAACACCGGCATTTTTAAGATCCTCGATCCAGAATTTCCAGTCTTCACCGCCCATTACAGCGATTGTGTTGGCAATATCTTCTTCATTTTCTACAGGACTAATGGTAATATCAGAAACCACCCCAGTATGGAAATCAACGGTTTTATTCGTAAACGGTTCGCCGATTGGCTTAAGAACAGAGGCATAAGCAACACCAGTTTTTGGGTGCGTTCTTCTAGGCGAAGCCAAACTGTAAACCACCAAATCAACCTGACCCAGATCTTTCTTAATCAAATCAATGGTTTGCCTTTTGATATCGTCAGAAAATGCATCGCCATTAATACTTTTGGCGTATAAACCGGCAGCGTGGGCTTCTTTTTCAAAAGCGGCAGAATTATACCATCCTGCAGTTCCCATTTTACCTTCAGATGCTGGCTTTTCAAAGAAAACGCCGATGGTTGCAGCATCTGACCCAAACGCAGCAGCAATCCTGGAAGACAAGCCAAAACCTGTAGAAGCGCCGATGACCAAAACTTTTTTTGGGCCGTTTTTGATTTTGCCCTTAGACTTTACATATTCTATCTGATTTTTAACAGCTTGCAGAGCACCGTCCGGATGCGCTGTCAAACAAATAAATCCTCTTGTTCTTGGTTGAATAATCATTATTTAAATTATTTTTAGCATTGCAAATTAAGGAATTTCCAAGACATAATCTGCAAAATTCCTAATCTTGTTATCATTTGAAACCGATAGAAAAGTCGTCATTCAATATCAAAACACCTTCTTCCCTGTCGCCGGTAAAGCCTTTCAGTTTAGAGGTTTTGCTTTTTAAAATCAAATCCTGAAGCTGCTTATCTGACAGTTTTTTTCCAAATATCTCAAACGGGGCTTTGAAACCACAACCCTTATAATCCGAACAGCCAATGGCCGTTTTACCTTTCATCAAGTTATTGGTTTTACACTTTGGGCACCCAGTTTCCTCCCAGATGATTTCGGTTTTTTCTCCTGGTTTTTTTTCTTTCGGAGCGGGCTTTTCTTCCTCGAAATTAATGACTTTCGCTTTGCCGTTGATCACTTTTTGGGTTAAAGTTGTGACCATTTCTATCAGTTCTTCTTTGAACAGATTGGCTTCGTACTCACCTTTTTCAATCTTTCTAAGCTTAGATTCCCATTCGCCGGTCAGTTCCGGGCTTTTGAGAAGTTCATCTTCAATCGTATCAATCAGCTCGATTCCGGTTTGTGTGGCGATGAGGTTTTTTCTTTTCTTCTCGATATATTTCCTTCTAAACAAGGTTTCGATGATGTTGGCCCGGGTTGATGGCCTTCCTATGCCGTTATTTTTCAACATTTCTCGTAATTCTTCATCCTCCACCTGTTTCCCTGCAGTTTCCATTGCTCTCAGCAAAGTTGCTTCGGTATAAGGTTTTGGCGGCGAGGTTTTCCCCTGATGAATCAAAGGTTCGTGATCGCCTTTTTCCCCAACAACGAATTCAGGAATAGTTTGTTCCTCGTCCTTATCTTTTTCGTCTTTCTCCGATTGGTCTTTTTTGTCTTTGGCATAAATAATTCGCCAGCCCGGTTCCAGAATCTGTTTCCCCGAAGCTTTGAAAGGAATCGTGCCCACCTGACCTTCCACCAAAGTATTTGAAATTTTACATTCAGGGTAAAAAACTGCGATGAACCGTCTCGCTACCAAATCATAAACCAACTTCTCTTCTCTACTAAGATTAGATGAAGGCGGAATCTCGGTTGGAATAATCGCGTGGTGGTCGGTTACTTTGGTATCATCAAATACTGCTTTTGTTTTCGGAATCGGCTGCGTCAGCAACGGTGCTGTAAACTCCGAATAAATGGTCATACTTCTAAGGATCCCGGAAATTTTCGGATAAAGATTTTCGGATAAATAAGTCGTATCAACCCTCGGGTATGTCGTATATTTTTTCTCGTAAAGACTTTGTATATAACTCAACGTTTTTTCGGCAGAATAACCATATTTTTTATTCGCTTCCACCTGAAGTCCGGTCAAATCGAACAATCTAGGATTTTTTTCTTTTCCTTCTTTGATTTCGAAAGAGACAATCTCGAATTGATTTTTTTTGAGATATTCTAAGCCTTTTTCTGCTTTTTCCAGAGATTTTAACCGGTCAATTGAAGCACTGAAAAGCACTTCCCGATATTTGGTTTTCAGTTCCCAATATTCTTCCTGTGTAAAAGCATCAATCTCTTTCTGACGCTGAACAAGCATCGCCAAAGTTGGCGTCTGAACGCGCCCAATCGATAAAACACCTTTGTTTCCACCAAATTTTTTTGTGAATAATCTCGTTGCATTAATGCCTAAAAGCCAATCTCCAATGGCTCTTGCATTACCCGCCAAATAAAGGTTTTTATAATCATCAGCGGGTTTCAGGTTTTCGAAACCTTCTTTGATGGCATCTTCTGTCAGGGATGAAATCCATAGACGTTTCATTGGTTTATCGCATTTGGCTTTCTGCAAAACCCAACGCTGAATCAACTCTCCTTCTTGCCCGGCATCACCACAATTGATGACCTCATCACATTCGCTGACTAGTTTTGCTATGGTATTGAACTGTTTCTCTACACCGTTGTTATCGATCAGTTTGATTCCGAATTGTTTGGGAATAATCGGTAAAAAAATCAGGTCCCAGGATTTATAATGCGATGCGTAATCGTGCGGCTCTTTCAACGTACAAAGATGTCCGAAAGTCCAGGTGACGCAATAGCCATTCCCCTCCATATAACCGCTTTTGGGCATCGTGGCACCCAAAACTTTTGCAATATCACGGGCAACGCTGGGTTTTTCGGCAATACAAAGTTTCATCTGTGATAATTTTCTTCAGGATCAGATGGAACGCCTTGACGTTTCATCTGTAGTTTAAAATTTTTCCTATTGAAAGGGAAGCAAAGTTGCGTAAAAATTTAAAATCAGAAAAGTTGTTTTTTCGAAAATAAGTTAATTGAGAATTCTATTTTAAACGCAAAGAACGCAAAGATTTTTTTATCTGTATTGAAAATATTTTTAAGATGCGCAAAGGCGTAAAAGTCCGCAAAGAGAAACAAAATCAGAAAAATTATGTTGTCATTACATAGGAAGCTACAGCTTAGACTGACTTCGCCACCGCTCGGTTAGGTTTCCTAAGGAATGACAAAGCCTTGTTCTATTACAAATCGTGTTTTGTACTGAAGCTGCGCCCCGGCCTGAACGGAGCTCGTCATTGCGATTGCAAAAAAGTTCTACAGATTGCTTCACTTCGTTCGCAATGACAGCGGGAGTGGAGGACGGATAAAGGCGCCCAAATAAAAAATACTTCTAACAAAAAATCCCCCCGAATACTATACGCCGGAGGGATCTGAGAAACTATAATATTGAATGAATGTTAAAGCCCGGCCTCAAATACTTTGAGTAATTCGGTTTGTTGGATAAGGTCATTTTTGCTGTTGATTAGGTTATAATTTGCTTGTAACCAACCATTTCTAACGACAAAAAAGGTATAAGCGTCCATTAACCCTTCTTTGTATTTTTCTTCTGATTTTTGGAATGACAGTTTTTGGTTTTCAAAATTAGCCTGCAGAAGATTGTATTTCTCTTCCGCGTTCTGGAACTGCGCTTTTATCGATTGGATGCTTTGCGTCAGATTATTAATGACAATATCTTTGTCGTAGTTGGAATTAATGACATCCAGCCTGGCCAGCTCCACATTATTTTTAACCTGCAATTTGTTAAAAACGGGGATATTGAGCCCGAAAGATAATTGTTGGTTTTTGTTCGCCTTGATTTGCTCTGAAAAAGCAGTCGCCGGCTCGCCTATAATTTTATTATAAAAACTGGACCAGGTGTAAGCGCCATTAAGCGTGGGCAAATAGCCGGATTTTGCCACCTCCACAGATTTTTGCCTGGCTTTGATTTCTGCCAAAGTCGTTTGATAAGCGGGATTTTTCTCCAAAAGATTTTGGATGAAATTAGCATCATTGAAATTTGAGCTCCCCAAATTTTCCTCGGTCATTGTAAAATCCAAAGTATCTTTTGTAATCGCCAGTGCATTAAGAAGGTTGATTTTGGAAAGGTCTCGTGAATTTTTTGCCGAAACCCATTGTTCCTGCATCGTCCCAAGATTGGCTTTGATGTCATAGATATCACTTTTCGGACGATTCCCGATTTCTACTTCTTTCTCAGTGCGTTTGATTTGGTCTTCGATTCCAGAAAGCTGCGTTTCCAGGACATCTAACCAACTTTTGGCATTCTGATAAGTGAAAAACATCTGGATGACATTCAGTTTCACCTCATTTTGAGCCTGCTTCATCTTGTAAGTCGAACTTTCTTTATTGATTTTGGACAAAGAAATATTAAGATAATTTTTCCAGTTCATCAGTTCCCAGTTGGCCTGTGCATAAATCTGGTCGTATTGCGTGTTAATCGCTTCCCGCTGATTGGTATTTTGATTGATAGACGACCCAAATCCGTAATTGTGGCTCACACCAGCGTCTACTAATGGCAGCAACATGCCTTTGGACGCAGAAATCTGCCTGTCGTTTTTCTGAATATTAACTGCAGATTGTTTAATTAGCGGATGATTGGCGGAAGCATAATCCAGACAATCTTTGAGTGTCCAACTTTGCTGAGCCGGGAGAAGATTGATGAATAATATAAAAAAGAGGTTTTTCATTTTTTTGAATTTTGTTTGGATGATGGATGTGGGAAGTTGGAAGATTTTAATATTATATTTTAAATAATTTCCGAATTGCAAACCTTCCAGCTTCCTTCACCCAGCTCCCAGCTTACTCATATTTCAAATATTTCACAAGATTGATTTTGGTGGCGCGATAAGCTTTGAAACTCACGACAACGAAGGTTAAAATCAATAACAAAAACAAACTCAAAACGTAAGGCCAAACCGGCATATCGATCCTGTAAGCGAAATCTTTGAGCCATTCGTTCATTGCATAATAACCGAACGGGATACTGATGAAAACGGCAATTACACAAATCAGTAAAAATCTCTTGGTCAAATCCCATACTATGGTTTTTTCATCTGCGCCTAAAGTTTTTTTGATGGCAACGTCTTTTAGTTTTTGTTCAATTAATAATGATGACAAAGCGAATAACCCTAACAATGCAATGACCAAAACCACGATATTTAAAGTTGTGAACAATGTCTGCTGTTTCTGGAATTTTTGGTATGTTTTTGCGAACTGTTTATCTATAAATTCAAAATCATAAGGATAACCCGGTTCTGCTTTTGTCATCCAAAATTCTTTGATACGTTCCAGAGTTCCGTTGATATCATTGCCTGAGATTTTTATCTGTAGGTTTCCCATATTATTTTTCACCCAGTTTCTGTCATAGTTGAACATTAGGATTGGGTCTACAGGTTTATCAACACCTGTGATATAGAAATCTTTGACAACACCCAGGATCTTGTACTTTCTGTTTTTTTGTTCCCATCCCGGCAAAACTTCTTTTCCTAAAGCCTGCTGAGGATTCCAACCCATCTTTTTTACAAATGTTTCATTGGCAATGGTTCCGGAAATTGTGTCAGAAGCATGTTTCAAATCTAGATCTCTGCCGGCAACAAATTTCATTTTATAAAATTTGAAAAAATTATAATCTACACCGCCAACACCAACTGAATTGATATTTTTTGTTGTATCAGCAGCGTTTTTCACTGATGAAGCGTTCATAAGGCCGTCGCCAATTTTGAATACAGAACTGGTAATATCTTCTACGCCGGTAATTTTGGAGACTTCATTTTTTAACCGAAGGTATTTTTTTGAATTGTAATCGTTTTGCCAATCTGTTTTTTTGAATTGAATTCTTACCACCTGATCACCCTTGAAACCCAAATCCTTGTTCATCATATATTTGACCTGACTATGAATAATTAATGAGCAAATGATGAAAAATGATGAGATAATCAGTTGCAAAGTCAAAATAGAATTCCTTAACCACACACCATTTTTACTTCTCGCAAAATTACCTTTCAGCGTATTAATGGGTTTGAAATTCGAGAGATAAAGTGCCGGAATCAAGCCGGAAATCAATGAAAAAATAACAAGTAACAATCCTGTATAAATGAAAAGACTGGCGTTATTGAGTTTGATATCTTTACCAAGGAATTTGTTATAAGATGGAAGCAGGAGCTCAACCATTGCGAAAGCTACAATGTAGGCCACAAAACAAATCATAAAAGTTTCCAGCAAAAACTGTAAAACCAGTTTTAATTTTGTGCTTCCAATCACCTTTCTTACGCCAACTTCTTTTGCCCGTTGCGATGCCTGAGCCGTTTTAAGATTAATCAGATTGATTCCTGACAGCAACAAAATCAATACAGATAAACTTAGTAAAATCATGATCGATTTTTTATCGCCTTTTTCTACACCTTCGCTTTTTGCATCTAATTTCATTTTACCCATTGGCGTAAGAAAAACCTGAGATTTATTTTTTTCATCAATAGTCTCTCCCCATTGTTTCATCGCAATTTTTTCGTTTTCCCAGAGCAAGTCCGACAATTTTCTCTCAAGATTATGGATATCTGTGCCTGGCTTTATTTTATAATAACCGACATAGCTATAATTCATCCATTGTTTATCCTGATCATTTTCTTTCAAAAAATTAGGATGCTTCATCACGAAACCGGGTCTAAAAGCGGTATTTGTTACAGGTAACTTATAAACAGCGGTCACGAAATAGGATTTGTTTTGAGAATCGTCCAATTTCAATTCTTTTCCGATACAATTTTTATAATCGTCTCCAAAAAGCGTTTTTGCTGTTTCTTCTGAGATAGCAATTTTACCATCCCCATTGACTGCATTCTTAAAATCTCCTGCGATTTTCTCAAAAGGGAAAAACTCAAAAAAATTATCCGAAACTCTTGCATTGCTCGTAAAAACAGAATTATTACCAAACATTAACCTGATCTTATAATCATTCCAGGTATTATTGACCGCAAAACTTTCGATTTCGGAAAACTTTTCTGTAGAAACTGACAATTGCGGATAGCTGGATGTAAGCATAAATCCAAATGAGGCATTCTTTGTCTCTACAAGATAGATATTTTCCTTATTCGGAATCCATTGTTCGTAAGATTTCTCATCTTGCCAATGAATAAATATCAACAGGAAAACACACAGACCAACACTTAATCCCAAAATATTGATGATTGTGGAAAGCCAATTTTTTCGGTAATTGATGAATGCTATTTTGAGCCAATTCTTTATCATAATGGTTAATTATTAGTTGTAAATGGTTAGCTAATCATTGATAATTAACCATTAATAATTGATTACTCGTATTTTAAGTATTTCACAAGATTCACTTTTGTTGCTTGATAAGCTTTAATACTCACAACAGCGAATGTCAAAATCAATAATAAAATCAAACTCAAAACGTAAGGCCAAATCGGCATATCAATTCGGTAAGCAAAATCTTTCAGCCATTCATTCATCAAGTAATAACCGATGGGGATGCTGATTAAAACAGCAATCAATGTAATCCAAAGGAATTGTTTCGTTAATCCAACAATCAAAGTTCCGTCTGATGCGCCTAAAGTTTTTCTGATGGCGACTTCTTTCAGTTTCTGCTCAATCATCAATGATGATAAAGCGAATAATCCAAGTAATGCTACCATTAAAACCATTGCATTCAAGATTGTGAAAAGAGTTTGTTGTTTCTGATATTTCACAAAACTTTCAGCGAATTTTTTATCTATAAAATAAGAATCAAAAGGATAACCCGGTTCTACATTATTCTGCCAATAGGTTTTGATTCTTTTCAGAGTCCCGTCAATATCATCTGCTTTTAATTTCAACTGGATATTATAAACATTGTATCGCTTCCATTCTGTTTCTCTGTAATGGAAAAATATGATTGGGTCCACATCTATACGAGGATTGAAAACATTGAAATCCTTTACAATTCCCACAATATGGTAAGGTTTATTGTCAAATCCAGGACGAACTTCATTTTTAAAAGCTTGGTCATCTGTCCATCCAAATTTTTTAACAAAAGCCTCATTAACCAAAACATTAGCGATAGTATCAGAAGCGAGATTTGGGTTTAGCCAGCGTCCTTTTTTCAGTTTGACATCCATAAACTGGAGGTAGTTGTAATCCATAGAACCGTGCTGAGCGAAGATACTTTTGTCCATATAATCCATATTAGAATTACTGTATCTATTGCTTCCAGGAGCCGCTTCGCCATAAGAAACATCGGCAACACCTTCTATTTTTTTTATCTCGTTTTTGATGCGTTCGTACTTCAACCAAGGTTTTGCATTATTCTCACTGAAATTAATCAACAAAACTTGCTTTCCACTATAACCAAGATCTTTGTCCATCATATATTTCACCTGATTATTGACAATCAAACCTCCAATGATGAAGAAAGATGAAATGATGAGTTGTAAAGTCAAAATTCCGTTTCTTAACCAAATCCCGTGTTTACTTCTGGCGAAATTTCCTTTCAAAGTTTCGATAGCTTTGAAGTTGGCGAGATAAGTTGCCGGAATCAATCCCGAAATCAACGTAACCGCCAAAACCATAGCAAATGAATAATAGTAAATACGCCAGTCATTCATCACGATTTCTTTGTCATAAAACTTGTTGAAGCTTGGTAAAAGAAGCTCCGTCAATGCCAATGAAAGCAAATACGCCGCGACACAAATCAGAAAAGTTTCCATTAAAAACTGAAGAACCAAACTCGATTTTGTACTTCCGATTGCCTTTCTCACACCAATTTCCTTCGCACGCTGGGAAGCTTGAGCGGTTTTCAGATTAATGAAATTAATGGCTGACAAAATCACAATCAAAACAGAAAGTGTGAACAAAATAATGATTGATTTGAAATCCGGTTTTCCAAACCAAGTAGATTCTGCGTGCAGTTTAATTTTATCTAAAGGCGTAAGCAATGTATCATTGGGTCCATAAGTATCGATGTATCGTTGTGGTGTCATTCCGCCCTCTTTGGAATTTTCTTTAGCACGCATCATAATAATATCGAGAAATTTTTTTTCAAAGCTTCTTGGGTCTGCGCCTTTTTTCAACAGGAAAAAACCTGCATAATTGAAATTTCCCCATTGTTCCTTATCATTTTTGATTTGGTCTACCGGTTTGAAAACAAACTCCGGTTTTACCTGACTATTTCCTTCCGGTAATTCGTAAACTGCTGTTATGATAAAGTTGGTTGTGTTAATTTTAATAATTTCGCCGACAACAGCCGTTTTTCCGAAAAGATTTTTTGCTGTAGTGGTAGAAATAGCAATATTGTTATCATTTTTAAGAACATCTTTATAACTTCCTGCTACCAATTTGAATGGAAACAAATTGAAAAAACTATCCGAAGCACTCAGTCCGCCTTGTTGATAAGCTGTTTTGATTTTGGTTGTCATTTTGTAAGCACTCCCATCGTTCATCATCAGGACATAATCCTGCACTTCCGAAATACGTTTCAAAGCATTCTCTGCATAAGGAATAGAAATAGCGGCTCCGTAAACATTATCTTTTTTATTATACGTTTGAAAATAAAAAATATTGTCCTTTTTCGGGTTCCATTTTTCGAAGGATTCTTCGTCATTCCAATGCATCAAGATGAGCATAAATCCGGTCAAACCAATGGTCAATCCAAACAAATTGATGATGGTGGAAAGCCAGTTCTTTTTATAATTAATGAAGGCAATTTTGAGCCAGTTGTTTAACATAATTGATAGTTGATAAGTGATAAATGATAATCTTGGAAGTCGGTTGCGGGAAGATGGAAGAAATCCGGCAGTGTAAACATCCAGCTTCCATCGTCCAGCTTCCTTTATTTAACAATTATTCGAAGTTCTTGGCATCTGCTTTTTCGAAGACATCTTTTCTTTGGGAAGAATGTTCTTCGCTGAAAATCTCGCCATCTTTCATATTCACGATCTTGGAAGCGTAGCCCGCATCATAGGAAGAGTGCGTTACCATTGCAATTGTAGAACCTTCTCTGTGAAGTTCTGCGAGAAGGTTCATCACCTCGTTTCCGTTGGAGCTGTCGAGATTTCCAGTTGGCTCATCGGCAAGAATCAATTTTGGTCTTGTCACCAATGCCCTTGCAACGGCCGCTCTCTGCTGTTGACCGCCGGAAAGTTGCTGTGGATAATGTTTTGCTCTGTGTGCGATGTTGATTTTATCCATAATTTCCTCCACTCGTTTTTTCCTTTCTGAGGAAGAAATCCCATTATAAATCAAAGGCAATTCTATATTTTCATAAACCGTCAACTCATCGATCAGATTAAAATTCTGAAAAATAAAACCTATATTTTTCTTTCTGATGTCCGATTTTTTCTTCTCAGAAGTTCCGATGGTTTCTACGGATTCAAACTGATAAGAACCGGAAGAAGCGCTATCCAAAAGTCCAAGAATATTAAGAAAAGTCGATTTTCCACAACCTGACGGTCCCATTATCGCAACAAATTCGCCTTCTTTGATGTGCAAGCTTACATTGTTAAGCGCATTGGTTTGCACGTCTTCAGTTTTATAGATTTTTGAAAGGTTTTGGATGTTTATCATTTTATTAATTTTTTTAAGTTCTATTTATGTAATTTATTTTTGAATATCAAGCATTTCATACTTCTTCAGTTCAGAATAATCTGATGTAATAACGGTTTCGCCTTGTTTTAATCCGGAAACCACTTCATAATACAAAGGATTTTCTCTTCCCAAACTGATATTTCGTTTTTCCGCTTTGTTATTTTTCACTACGAAAATCCATTTTCCGTTCGTGTCTTTGTAGAAATTCCCTTTCGGAATCATCATACTTTGTGTGTCGGCAGACAATTTCAATTTTACCCCGAAAGTCATTCCGATTTTAAGATTTTCAATTTTTGCATCAATGAAATTTAATTCAACTGAAAACTGTCCGTCTTTCACTTCCGGAAGGATTTTCGTGATAATCACTTCGTATTCTTTTCCATTGTTATCCAGACTTCCTTTGATTCCGTTGGTTAATTTATTGATGTAATATTCATCAACTTTTGCAACCAACTTGTAACCGCCCATCAAATCGATTTTTCCGATGCTTTCTCCAGTCGTCAAATTTTGTCCAAGCGAAATATTGAATGATGACAACCTTCCAGAAGCAGGCGACATTATCAGGAAATTATTTTTGTTGGAACGAAGAATATTCAAACTTTTTTCCATTTGATTAATGGAATTATTAATCGCTGCGAACTGAGAATTTCTAGAAATTTTCTCATTAGAAGCTCCTTTTTCTACGATTTGTTTTCTGTCTTTTTGATAATTCAAATTCTGAAGTGCAATATCATAATCGGTTTTCTTTCCGATTTCCGCATCGTACAATCTTTTTTGAAGATTAAAAGTCTGCAACGCCGTATTATAATCATTTTGAGACTGCAATAACTCTTTATCCTGGTTAAATTCCTGATTCTTTAATTCCAAAAGCGAACTTCTCATTTGGCTGATCTGCTGCATAATTCCTGTTTCCTGATTCAGATAATTGAATTCCGTATTCGGATTGTAAACTCTTGCGATTGGTTGTCCTTTTATCAACATTTGTCCGTCTTCCGCAAAAATTTCTTTTACAGCGCCACCTTCCAAAACATTCACCAAAGAAGAATTAAGAGATTGCGTCTGCGCAGTTACCATCAACATATCTTCGAATTTCCCGTTGGTCACTTCATCAATCGTGATATCTTCCGATTTTACATTATAAGTTTTTTTCTGGTTTAAGAAATACCATCCAAAAACCAAAACTGCTGCCGCGGAAGCAACAATGATTAAGACAAATTTTAGTTTGGATTTCTTTTTTACTATTTTCGTATCCATAATTAGATAACTATTTTACTTACAGATGATTACACAATACAAATGCCGTAAATTTATAATCCTGTAACGCTCTGTAAATGTGATTAAACATCAATTTATTAATTTTAAAACTGTTCATTATCGGACACTTTTTGTGCGAAAACGGACAATTTTAGTTGATAGTTAACAGTTGTCAGTTGATAGGTTGTCAGGCTGAGCGGAGTCGAAGCCTTAATTTTAAATTCAAAAATGCGAAAAAAAGAAGCTCATATATTAATTGTGGATGATGACGAGGACATTTTGTTTTCGGCAAGAGTCTGGCTCAAAAAGTTTTTTACGGAAGTTAGTTGTCTCAGTCAGCCTAAAAATATTTTGAAATTTTTATCCGAACAACAAGTTGACACGGTTCTTCTCGATATGAATTTCCGGAAAGGTTTTGAAAACGGACAGGACGGTTTGTATTGGATGCAGGAAATCAAAACGCTTGAACCTCAGCTTCCGATTATTCTGATGACCGCTTATGGCGAAGTGGAATTAGCGGTTGAAGCTTTGAAAAACGGTGCTTCCGATTTTATTCTGAAACCCTGGAATAACGAAAAATTATATGCTTCCGTGAATCTCGCGGTCGATGTTTCCCGAAAAAACAAAAAGCTAAATCAGTGGGAAAATATTAACATCAAAACCAATCAATATCAGTTGGAAACCCAATCTCTAGCGATGCAGGAAGTGATGGACCAAATTGAAAGAGTTTCTGCAACCGACGCCAATGTTTTACTTTTGGGAGAAAACGGAACCGGAAAATATGTTTTGGCAGAGCACATTCACGAATTGTCGGAAAGGAAAAACCAACCTTTTGTGCACATCGACCTGGGAAGCCTTTCCGAGAATCTTTTCGAGGCTGAATTGTTTGGTTACAAAAAAGGAGCCTTTACAGATGCGCATCAGGATTATGCCGGAAAAATCGAAAATGCGCAGAACGGAACGGTTTTCCTGGACGAAATTGGGAATCTTCCGCTTCATCTCCAAACCAAATTATTGAGCCTGATCCAAAACAGAAAACTGTCCAGAATCGGAGAAAGCAAAGAACGCATGTTGGATGTGAGATTTATTTTTGCAACCAACGAAAATCTTAAAAAAGCCGTTGCAGAAAACCGTTTCCGAAAAGATTTGTATTACAGAATTAATACGGTTGAACTCAATATTCCAAATCTGAGAGAACGAATTGAAGATATTTCAAATTTAGCCGATTATTTTCTGGATAAGTACAAACAGAAGTATCACAAACCTGATTTGGTTTTAAATGAGGTTTTAATTTCAGAATTAACACATTATTCCTGGCCTGGAAACATCCGTGAGCTCGACCATTGCATCGAAAGAAGCGTAATTCTTTCCAACGAGAAAAACCTTAAATTACTGATGCCTCAGGATGAAGAATCGATGCTTCGAGAACCTCAGCATGACAATGTCAAAAGTCTGAACATCGAACAAATGGAGGAAATCCTCATCAAAAAAGCCTTGAAAAAACACCGTGGGAATATTTCTTTGGCGGCGGAAGATTTGGGATTATCGAGAGCGGCGTTATACAGAAGAATGGAAAAATTTGAATTGTAATGTCTGCAACCACAAAAGTCACAAAAGATGATTATGATGGTTAGAAAACAGAAGTTCATAAAAGTTATTTATTGTCCTTTTTGAACTTCTAAAATAAATGACTTTTGTGGTTAATAAAAAATAATAAACAGTGAAAAGACAACAGTTTTTTTGGTTAATCTTCACTCTGCTGGCAATTGTCTGCGGAATTTTTGCATTTGATTTTTATTCTCAGAACAAATGGATTAATTGCACCTTATTCTCATTGGTTAGTTTGGTTTGCGTTGTTTTGGCACAGACTTCGGCTTCATTATATATTCAGAAAACGGAAAAACTGCTACTGGCGATTCAGAAAAAAGATTTTTCATTATTCCCAAAAATTGAGGAAAACAGTTTAGTCGATAATGCTGTAAAACTCTATTACCAAAGCAAAGAAGAACATCTTTCATTGTCCTCTTACAAACTTTTGTACGAAGAAATTCTGAATCAACTGGAAATCGGATTGATGATTCTGTCCGAAAAAAATAACGTTTGGGAAGTTTTTTATGTAAATCCTGTTTTTTTGGAAATTCTGGAAATTCCGAAATATAATTCTTGGAATCTTTACGAAAAGAAAGCTTCCGATTTCTATAAAATTATCGAACAAACCAACTACGAAAATTCTCAGGAATTCTTTGATATTTCAATTAATGAAAATGCGAAACAATCGTTTTCTCTAAGGACTAAGAAAGTTCAAAATGTGAAACATCGGTTTTGTATTATCAGTTTAGAATCAGTTCAGAAAATTATTGAACAAAAAGAAAAGCTGGCCTGGAACAATCTGATGAAGGTGATTTCGCACGAGCTTCTGAATACATTAACGCCCGTCAACAGCCTGATTCAGAACCTGGAATACATTGCCAATCAGGAAATTATTGAAAAAGAAGACCAGCAGGATATGAAGGAAAGTCTGATGATTATCAATTCTAAATCAAAACAATTACTGAATTTTGTGGATGATTACCGACAAGTGGCCGAACTTCCAAAACCTGTTTTCAAAACTATTTCTTTGACGAATATTGTAGAGTCTGCGCTTCATTTCCTAAAACCGGAATTTGAAAAAAATAACATCACCATTATTAATTCATCAGAAAACCAAACGGTTTTTGCGGATGAGAAAATGATTGAGCGCTGCCTGATTAATCTTTATCTCAATGCGATTTTTGCCGTTTCTGACAACGTCGAGAGAACAATTAAAACAGAAATCAAAACACATAACAAACGCATCATTCTGAGTGTAGAAGATAACGGAATCGGAATCCAAAAGGAAATTCAGGATAAGATTTTTCTTCCGTTTTTTACAACGAGAAGTAACGGTTCAGGAATTGGTTTGACACTCAGCAAAAGCATCATCGAAGCGCACAAAGGTTATCTTAACTATAAACCTCTTGAACGGGGAAGCCGGTTTGAGATTTGGTTTGTGGAGTAAAAAGAGACAAGAATAAAGAGCAAATAAAAAAACTTCAATTCGAAAAAGATTTTAACGCAAAGGCACAAAAAATTGTTAAAATTCTAAGTTTAAAAGTCGCAAAGATTTTATCTTCGATAAAATTTGGAAATTTGGCAACTTTTATCAATTATTAAAATAAAAAAAACTTGCGCCTTTGCGTTAAAAAAAACAGACACAATTATGAAAATCAAGAATAATGCTGGCGAAATTGTAGAATTTGAAATCAGTAAACTGGAAAGCTCTCTGAGGAATTCCGGCGCAGATGAAAATGCTGTGAAACAAGTTCTGGAAAGCATCTTACCCAATTGCACCGATGGCATCACAACACGCGAATTGTACAAACTGGCTTTTGAGGAACTGAAAAAAATCTCAAATTCCGCAGCGGCAAGATACAGTCTGAAAAAAGCTTTGCTGGAACTGGGGCCTGCAGGATTTTATTTCGAACAATGGATTGCACGGGTTTTCCAAAATATCGGCTACAAAACCGAAACCGGCCAACTGATAAGAGGCCATGCTGTAACTCACGAAGCGGACGTCATCGCTAAAAAAGGCGATAAAACCTATTGGGTAGAATGTAAATTCAGGAATGCAGAAGACACAAAAATATCGGTCACCACGCCAATGTATGTTTTATCCCGAATAAAAGATATTTCTGATATCCAATACAATCTTTTCGGAACCAAAACCGAATTTACTGACGGCTGGCTGATTACCAATACTTATTTTACCAAGGATTCTATTGCTTTTTCAGAATATTATGGACTGAGATTGTTGTCTTGGGATTATCCGAAAGATAAGAATATCAAAAGTTTGGTGGACCAAAATGTGCTTTATCCGATAACTTGCCTCACAACTTTGGATGGAAAGCAAAAACAAAGATTATTGGAAGAAAAATGTGTTTTGGTTAAAGAATTGTTCAGTCATCAGGACCTGCTGGATGATTTGGATTTGGAAGCTGAGAAGAAATCTGATATCTTAAAAGAAGCCCGTGAATTATTAATCCAAAAAATAGCCGAATAATGAATATCAAACTAAATGATAAAAATGCGCTGGTTGGTGGCAGTACCAAAGGCCTGGGATTGGCCATCGCAAAGCAATTGGCAGAATGTGGAGCCAATGTAACACTGATGGCGCGCAACGAAGATGAACTTAAAATCAGATTGACAGAATTATCGACGGCTGACCATCAAAAGCATGAATATCTGGTTGTGGATTTCAATGATTTTGAAGCGGCAAAGACATCCATTTCTCAATTTTTTGAAAATCATAACATTGATATTTTGGTGAATAATACCAACGGGCCCAAACCGGGCACCGTATTGGAAAAATCCTTGTCCGATTATCAGGAAGCTTTTAATCTGCTTTTTCAGATTCATAATCATACCACAGAGTTGGCCTTACCAAACATGATCAAAAACAAATGGGGACGCATCATCAATGTTTCTTCATCATCTGTAAAAGAACCGATTAATAACCTTGGACTGTCCAATACCATCAGAACAGCTTTGGTAAGCTGGAGCAAATCTCTGTCACAAAATATTGCGCAACACAACATAACAGTTAACAGTATCCTGACCGGCACCTTTGATACAGAAAGAATCCATCAACTCAACAAATCTCAAGCTGAGAAAGAAGGCATCAGTGAGCAAGAAATTCTACAAAAAAGAATTGATGCCATTCCGGCGAAACGTTTAGGTAAACCAGAAGAATATGGTTACCTGGCGGCATTTTTGGCTTCGGATTATGCAGCTTATTTAACGGGAACCACTATCCCTTTGGATGGCGGTAATATGAAATCTATCCTATAAAAAAACCGCAGAAAATTCTGCGGTTTATAATGTCTTTTTTCTATTAGCCTCTCATCTAATATCTGGAAACTATTTTCTTTTTTGAGGCGGATAGTTCGCCATAATATCGGCTACAATCTGCGGGATTTGTTTTTGTTTTGATCTTGGTGAGTCAACAGAGATTCCGCTGCCCGCACCTTGCCAAACCAATTTTTGGGTTTTGGCATCTATGATATCAATCACAATAGATCCGCTGTTGTAATTGTTGGTCCAGGTATTTCCCATACCGAAACCGCCACCCCAACCCCAAGGTCTTCCCCAACCAAAGCCGCCGCCGTAAGAGGTGGTAATATCCTGTACTTTTTTGTGGGACGCTTTTACATTGATGATCAGATCAGGATCCTGAGCAGGCGTTAATCCTTTTGCCTGAACCTGCTTTGATAATTCATTCAAAACCCGGTCTTTATCCAAGTCATTCAGTTTGAGGTCGTCAGTTCTCAACAGATAAGTTTTGTAATTGGCAAAATTAGCGGTGGCAGAATAATCAGATTTTACCTGAAAAGGGCTACAAGATGTGACCGCCAAAGAAGCTGCAGCCAACAGTATAAAAAAATATGTTTTACTCATTTTTGATATATTTTTAATTTGGAATTTGTGAATCCTGGATTTCATGATATAGATATTTATGATTTATGCATTTTATAAGCCAAAAAAGCGATCCGTTATATTTAGAAGTCAATCTTTACGTTTTTTGATAAAAGTGTCGGTCTTCTTATCATAACCATACGGGCAGTGCCTGCATCCGCTTTTACAGCAATAGCCACGTTTCAGATGGAATTTTTCTGTAAAAACCTTATAACCTTGCTCATTATAGTAAAAGTCTTCATTTTCTTTGATGTCATTAAGTTTCATAAGTTAAAAACTGTACCAATTTTTTTTATCTTTGATACATTGATATGTCTGATTTTTATAGCAGCTTCATCCGCCTTTCGCTCCCAAACCTAATGAAGTGTTTCGACGGGGTCATTTTTTTTGCCGGGCCTTTCCAGTCAAGAAAAAAAAAGGATTTCCGTTCAAGTCGGGATGGGTGCAATTCGTTGCTCCAATTTATGTTGAAAATTAAAATTTAACTTCAATCATCCATCTGCTAACATCTATCCAACAATGATAATCATCGTCTGCCAAAGATTACTCAAAAATACTAAAATTTCGGGGATTACATTGTTCCCGTTTATTTTGTTGAGGAAAAAAGTTGATAAAAAAAACAGCGTTCTAATTAACCACGAAAAAATCCATATCCGTCAGCAGATAGAACTTCTTATTATCCCATTTTACATTTGGTATTTATCAGAATATTATATAAAATATTTAAAGTACAAAAGTCCGCAGCTGGCTTACCGCAATATCAGTTTTGAGCGAGAAGCCTATGATAACGAACATAATTTGGATTATCTGGAAAAAAGAAAATTTTGGCACTTTATAAAATATATCTGAAAAGGTAATTAATAGAAGTTGGTGGTCCATTGCATGGAAATAGCAATCCTGCCAATTGATATTCAGAATATTTTTCTCTACTTTGCATTGAGAATCGTATAATGTTCAAATTTCTATATTTTTCACTGTTATTATTAGGAGGAATTAATGTTTTATTTTCTCAAACCATTCGTATTGATAAAAATCTGCAAGGCCGCAAGCAGATTGAATCCATCATCCTTCAGGAAAAATCCTTTGGAAAAGATACTGTCCGTCTCAAATCATATCTGGCGCCGCTCCTAAAATCATCTGACAAGAAGCTTCATGTCGTCTATTACAATCTTTTGGCCACCGGTATCTCAAAAGCCTGGGATCGGGTCAATATCTCGAGTGACAGATATTATAAGCTATCAATAGAGACAGCCAAAGCCTTACATCATCCCGGTCTGGAGATCTGGGCGCTTGTTAATTATGGATTTTATTTATATAATTATACCAAAATAGCAGCAGCACTGCCAGTTTATATGGATGCGGATGCTAAGATCAATAAAACAGACCCATCACAAATGATCTTCCCCAGCCTGTGCTATAAAAACCTCGGTTTTTTCTTTGGGACTATAGGAGACCGGGCAGAAGCTGTCACTTACCTTAAAAAGGCCGAACAATTTGCCGGTTCAGGCTATGGTGATTTAGCGGCTATTCAGGATAATATTGCTTTTTATCTAATCGGCAACAGTCAGTTTGCGGAAGCTGAAAAATACCTTTCTGAAGCCGCTCACAACGCTTTAAAAATAAAGGATAATGAGAGATATGCCAAAATACTTGGGAATTATGGGAACCTAAGTTTTAAGAAGAAAAATTATTCTGCCGCTATTGATTATTACCTGAAGGACATCCAATATTCGCGGTTGGCCAAAGCTGAAAAAAATACCATGTTTGCACAGATACAGCTAAGCCGGGCGCTGATCATGAATAACGATATACCGCAGGCCAGAAGCAACCTTGCCGAAGCGGCAAAATATGCCAGATCCAAGGCTTATTATATGTCATTTGAAAAAGACATCCAAGAGCTAAACCTTCAGATTGCGCTTAAGGAAAATAATGTTCCTCAGGAACTTGCTGCAAGAAGACGGCTAAGTCAGCTTGATGATTCCCTGGCCCATCTGGATAGCCAAAGCAATCTGGACCAAAGTAATCTGCTGGCACAGAAAGAGCGCTACACCAGCAAACTGAGCCTTGCCAATGCAAAGTATGAGAATGAACAGCTAAAAACCACAGCGTTTATCATCATCGCAGCCATTCTCCTTATCCTTATCATGTTGATAATCTTCATCAATAAAAAACAGCAGAAAAACCGTAAAATCCAATACGAAAAAAATGTTCTGAAACTGCAACTGGATAAACTAAGTTCTGAACAGAAACTGTCTGACACCCATTTTACGCTGGAAGCCATGAACACTTATCTCAGCGAAAAAAACCTGCAGATAGAAAGGCTTAACAAAGAAATTACCCGCGTGCACAAACAGTCTGATTATTCTGCTCTGGAAAAGCAACAGCAAAAACTCCAGAGGCTGCTGGACTCACATCTGATGACCGATGAAAACTGGCTCCGTTTTAAGAGAGCTTTTCAAAAAGAGCAACCTGATTTTTACAATCAGCTCATCCATAATTTCCCTGATCTTACAGAGTCTAATATCCGGATAATTATACTGCTGAAACTTGGCCTTATCAATCAGGAGATCGCTTCTCTGCTGGGCATTACGCCAGAAGCGGTTAAAAAATCAAAACAACGGCTTAGGAAAAAAATAGGATCAGAATATGATGCTATTTTTTATGAAATCTAAAGCCCGTTACCTCTCCCAAGATATTTAAAAAATATTGTAAGTTTATATTTATATTTGCATGATTATGGAATATAATACCAACAGAACAAAACTACTGATGCCCGAATACGGGAGAAACATACAACAACTTGTAGAATACTGCAAAACACTGCCAACTAAGGAAGAACGGAATGAGATGGCGCTTTCTATTGTAGAATTTATGGGTCAGCGGAATACCCATCTCCGTGATGAGGAAAATTATAAACACAAACTGTGGGATCACCTTTTTATTCTTGCCGATTACGATCTGGATGTTGATACACCCTATCCTATTGTAACGCTGGAAGAATTGGCATCCAAGCCAAGAAAGATGGACTACCCAAGTTTTGATAACGATTATAAATTTTATGGCAAGAGCATCCTTCAGCTTATAGAATTAGCGATAAAGCTGGAAGATGGTGACGAAAAAGATGCCCTGATACAGGTGATTGCCAATAATATGAAGAAGTCTTACAATGTCTATAACAAAGAACATGTTACAGATGATGTGATCTTCCGCCACTTGAAAGAGCTCTCACAAAACCGCCTGGATCTTACCGGCCTGGACAGTCTGGATAAGAGTAAAATCTATTATGCCAGCAACCGCAACAAGAGTAATGGTAACAACAGTCACAACAGGAATATTAATCAAAATAATAACAACAAAAGAAAAAACAACTTTCAAAACCATAAAAATAAAAGACGATAATGAGCGGAGCTTTCGAAATAAGAGGAGGAAAAAGATTAAGCGGTGAGATCACCCCACAGGGCGCTAAAAATGAAGCTCTGCAAATCCTTTGTGCGGTATTGCTAACTGAAGATGAAGTAAGAATTGATAACATACCTGACATTATGGATGTCAACAAACTGATTGATATCCTGCAGGATTTCAATGTAAAAGTTATCAAAAACGGCAAAGGTGATTATACTTTCAAAGCAGATGAAGTTAACTTCGATTATATCAAATCCAAAGAATTTAAAAAAGACGGTGCCAAACTGAGAGGCTCTGTTATGATATTAGGCCCCATGTTGGCCCGTTTCGGAGAAGCCTACCTTCCAACACCTGGCGGAGACAAAATCGGGCGCAGAAGACTCGACACGCATTTCCAGGGGTTTGTAGAACTTGGTGCAGAATTCAGTTATGATGAGGAAGAAGGCTTCTACTCACTCAGTGCCAAAGAGCTGAACGGGAAATTTATCCTTCTCGAGGAAGCATCGGTAACCGGGACAGCCAACATCGTGATGGCTGCCGTTCTTGCAAAAGGTAAAACAAGAATCTACAATGCCGCATGCGAACCTTATCTGCAGCAATTATGTAAAATGCTCAATAGGATGGGTGCCAACATCTCCGGAATTGGCTCTAATCTTTTGACGATAGAAGGTGTGGAGAAACTTCATGGCACGACACACACCATGCTGCCCGACATGGTAGAAATTGGCTCATGGATAGGTCTAGCCGCGATGACCAAATCTGAAATTACCATCAAAAATGTAAACTGGAACCAGCTGGGCCTCATCCCAAACACTTTTAGAAAGCTGGGAATAGAACTGGAGCAGAGAGGCGACGATATCTACATCCCTTCTCAGGAGCATTACAAAGTCCAGAAATTTATAGACGGATCTATCCTGACTGTCTCTGATGCACCTTGGCCAGGTTTTACGCCGGATCTGCTATCCATAATTCTGGTAGTGGCCACTCAGGCAAAGGGTTCTGTGCTTATCCATCAGAAGATGTTTGAGAGTCGGCTGTTTTTTGTAGATAAATTAATTGATATGGGTGCGCAAATCATCTTGTGCGACCCACATAGGGCAACCGTAATCGGGATGAATCAGGAAACGCCGTTGCGCGGAACAACGCTTGTCTCCCCGGACATCCGGGCTGGAAATGCATTGCTGATTGCCGCATTATCAGCCGAAGGCCGATCTGTCATCCAAAATATTGAACAGATTGACCGCGGATACGAGAATATTGATGAGCGATTGAGAGCCATCGGCGCAGATATCCAAAGGATCTAAAATATTAAAAAGGAAGCTTTTATGAGGCTTCCTTTTTTTGCAGTACATCGATTTTGCTGCTGAGCAATTTGTATTGCGCCAGATAGGCTTCTATCTGCCCCAGCTCTTCCTGAGAAATTTTAAGCAGAAGCCTGACATTCCCAAAATTGTTACCATCCAGATATTCTATATGGGCATGCACAATTTTGTAGGTGATATTATAATGGTTATAAATGGTGTAGAGAAGCATATCAAACCTTATTTTCCCATTCAGTTCTATTTCCAGAATGATTTCTTTTGCGGTTCTGGGGACAAAAGCATTGGCATTGTTTTCTTGTTTGTAGATCATATTAATATATTTTTTGGTGAATTAAATTATTCATTTTTACGCCGGACAGGTTGTATCAAAAACTGATAAATATAACAGCCAACGCAGATTTTAAAAAAACATTCCAGCCCGGCTAACAATATCAGCAAAAAGCCCAGGACAACCGCCACATTATCATAACCCAACTGCTGGGTAAGAAAAATGATTGCTGAGAAAACAGCTCCCAGTGCAGCTGCAAACCTCTTTGGCGATGCAAAGATCGGTTTTGGTGTTACATTCAGGGTTTTGAGTATTAGCTTTGACAACAAAACAAAAGGCGCAAACGCTAACCCAAATGCTCTCAGCCCAAAATCGAAACATAAAAACAGCCAGATAAAAGAAGCCTTAAAAAGCAGAGCTACCACAGCCGTTGCAATTACCAACATCGCAGTTAATCTTACCAGGTTCTCGTCTGTATAAAGGTTCACAATACTTTTCATCATTGATTATTTAAAATAAAAAAGCTTCACCCTAGGGTAAAGCTTTACACAGCAATTTCCCCAAACCTTTCAGTTTGTTTTACACATCATTATATGAGAATATGATTTGATCATCTAATTTTTAAAATTGCTGAAGCAAAGATATAAAAATTTTATATCCTACCAACTAAGTATGAAATAAAATTAAAAAATATCTATTGCAAGCCTTGTGGCTGACAGATTACACTTTTACGCTCACAACAAATATTATAAAGTCCCCACTTTATACAGTTTGTCTGATGCAGCAAGCCCATTGGGATTACACCCCGGTTTTCCTTCCGGTACCTGCAGATTTTTGCTTTGATAGAACTGTGCCCAAAAAGCATTGGTTTTACCGGTTTTGGGATCGATAAAAGTCATTGGTTCTAACTTGAAAATCTGATGATCCCGAAATGCCCGCTCCACAAAATCAGAACAATAATAAGAATGATCATCCAGTATATAAGTGAAATTGTAAGGTCTACCCAGCAGAGATTCTGCTTGAGAAACTGACGCCGGAATTATAATATGGTATTCATCTCTCAACCGGTACACATCAATTTTTTGGCCGCTTTTTGTCTGCTGGTGAAGAAACTTGCTGAGTTTCTGTTTCTGTGATCCACCTGCAGGCGCTGCATGCAACACATACAGATGATTTGCTTCCCGCTTCACAATACCGATGTGGTCATAAGATGTTTTTTTCTCAGTTTGCGTCACATTATTAATTGCTCCTGACAAACCGGAATCTGCCGCAGGCACAAAAAGTAAATCACCGTTTTCCAAAATAGATGTATTGTAGGTTTTGCAACTTGTTAAAAAAACCAGCGCAAAAATAAGGTAAAGTAAATTACTTTTTATAATTCTTCTCATAAATTGCGATCCATTCGTTTACTGTTATTTTCTGACAAAGTTCACCCAGTAAATCATAAGTAATATCTTCAATCTTTTTGAATCTGATACAGGATTTTCCCATGTCTAATTTCTTTTTGGAATGTTTCGGAAATTTTTCAACAAACCAATCCAAAATCTCTGGTTCGGCATAAATTCCCATATTGTAAAATGCGACAAAGTTTTTCTGAGAAGCTACACTGAGAAAAGGCAGCGGTGTATTTTTCGCACAATGATAGCCGGCTGGATAGGTCTCCAACGGTACGCACCAAGTCACCATGCCGTATTGCATATTTTGCTGAAAACCTTTTGGAAGGTTGGCGTCAACTATTTCCAATAATTTTCTAAAACCTTCCCTTCTTTCTTCAGGGATTTGGGCAATATATTCTTCTATTGTATCAACAAAAATCTGCATCTGATTATTATTAAAGTTTATCGCGAAATTAGATTAAAACTAAGTTATACTTAAGTCGAAAATTTATATTATTAAAAATTGGCGGCTCAAAACACGATTTATAAAATTTATTGCCTTTGCGTGTCCATACAATCCAATATTTCTAATCAAAAATAGTAATTTTTTTATTGAAAATTTAAAGCTTATTTTTGTATCCCAAAGTATTATAAGAATGCCAAAAATATCGCAAAGGGCACAGCACATGCCCGCTTCTCCCGTAAGAAAATTAGTACCTTATGCCATAGTTGCCAAGCAAAAAGGTATCAAAGTTTATCATCTTAATATTGGCCAGCCGGATATAGAAACACCACAAACGGCTCTGGATGCGGTGAAAAATATAGACCTTAAGGTTTTAGAATATGCCCTTTCCGAAGGTAATATCGAGTACAGAAAAGCATTGACGGATTACTACCATTCGTTAGGCTTTACAGATCTTACACCAGATCAATTTATTGTAACCAACGGCGGTTCAGAAGCGCTTAATTTTGCGATTTCAACTTTGTGTGACGATGGTGATGAGATCATTATCCCGGAACCATATTATGCCAATTACAATGGTTTTGCAGGAACTTTTAATATCAATGTGGTAGCCGTACCATCGGGCATAGAGAGTGGTTTTGCACTGCCGGCGATAGAAGAATTTGAAAAGAAAATTACGGACAAGACCAAAGCCATCATTATCTGTAACCCCGGAAACCCAACCGGCTATCTCTATTCCAGAGACGAACTGCAACAACTGGCCGACATTGCTAAAAAACACGACATTGTGATTATTTCTGATGAAGTTTACCGCGAGTACGTTTATGATGGCGAAAAGCAAATCTCTATGTTTGAATTCCCGGAAGTAGCAGACAATGTTATCGTAATTGATTCAGAATCCAAACGCTACTCTATGTGCGGCGCCAGAATCGGTTGTATGATCACTCGCTCAAAAAAAATCCATGACGCTGCCATCCTTTTTGCACAAGCCAGATTAAGCCCTGTACTATTAGGGCAAATTGCAGCAACAGCAGCTCATAAAAACGATGCAGAATATATTGCAAATGTGAGAGAAGAATACACCAAACGAAGAAACCTGCTGGTTGAATTGCTGAATGACATCCCCGGCGTCATCTGCCCAAAACCAAAAGGGGCTTTCTACTGCGGTGTAGAACTACCTGTAGATGACACAGAAAAATTTGCACAATGGCTGCTGGAAAGCTATTCCAATAATAATGAAACGGTAATGGTAGCACCAATGGGCGGATTCTACAGTGATCCGGAATTGGGAAAAAAACAAGTAAGAATTGCTTATGTCCTAAAACAGGAAGATCTTAAGCGAAGTGTTGAAATCCTCAAAGATGCTATAGAAACGTACCGTAAGACATTCAATATCAATTGAAAATAAATCTGTAAATTAGTTATATAAAATTGATTTTATAATATCTGGCAAACAAAACCATCGTAATCTTATGAAATAGCCCTGATTTAAAATCCAAATAACGATATAGGTTAGGCAACCGCATATAACCTCTGAAAAAAAATCTGTTTATGAAAATATTAAAATTTGCAATGATCCTTTCGGCATTCGGATTACTCATTACCAGCTGCAAAAGTGCCGCGCAAGGAAGTAAAATCCAGTCTGTATCTTATACCAACACTTATGGTCGGGGCGGCTCTACATCTGTGACAGCTACCAAAGATACAATTACAGCTGTTGGCGCTGGGGGCAGAGTTCGTGATTTTCCTAATTTTAAGAAAAAAACAGACCCAAAAATCTGGAATAAAATCGTTTCCGGATTGGATATCACAACGCTGGACAATACAAAAAACGGAGCAAGAAGAGGCGTTTTTGACGGTAATGACGAGATTTTCACCATTATAACAACCGACAAGGAATACCAAATCATTAATGCATCGGCTGATGCGGAAAACTATAAACAGTTAGAAAAACTTAAAGCCACGCTTAACAGCCTGCTTCCTGACTATCAAAAATGATCAAAGACAATATTTCCCTCCAACCATTTAATACTTTTGGGGTAGAAGCTAACTCCAAATACTTTGCTGAAATTAATTCTGTTGAAGAATTAATTGAAACCCTCAAACTGCCGAACGCTCAAACCGACAAACTTCTATTCCTTGGCGGAGGCAGCAACATCCTCCTTACAAAGGATTTTGATGGATTGGCGATTAAACTCAGTTTGAAAGGCATTGATGAGAAGATCATTGATGACAATCATGTTTTGGTCACAGCAAAAGCGGGCGAAAACTGGCATCAGTTTGTGATGTATTGCCTAAGCAAAAATTACGGTGGGCTGGAAAACTTGTCTCTAATCCCGGGCAATGTCGGTACCTCACCGATGCAGAATATTGGCGCTTATGGCACAGAAATCAAAGACGTTTTTGAAACTTGCCAAGTGCTGAATCTTGAAACGTTGGAAATAGAGACCTTCGATTTAGAAAAGTGCAGATTTGGTTACAGAGACTCGATTTTCAAACAGGAGGGCAAAGGAAAATATGTGATCTTGGAAGTAAGCTTCCGGCTTACAACAAAAACCCATAAGGTTAATGTAGAATATGGAGCCATCAAGTCTGAACTGGAACATCTTGGAGTCGATAATCCCACAATTCAGGATGTTTCAAAGGCAGTCATCAATATCAGGCAAAGTAAACTGCCGGATCCAAAAGTAACCGGTAATGCGGGAAGTTTTTTCAAAAACCCTACAATTCCATTGGCTCAGTTTGAAAATCTAAAAGAAAAATTCAACAATATTCCCGGTTACCCGAATGGTAATTTTGTTAAGGTACCAGCAGGATGGCTGATTGAGCAGACCGGCTGGAAAGGCAGGCAGACAGGCAATGTTGCTACGAACAAGCTTCAGGCTTTGGTGATCATCAATGCAACAGGAAAAGCAACAGGAAAAGAAATCTTTGATTTTTCCACAGAAATCATCAATTCTGTAAAAGAAAAATTTGGGATTGAACTGGAACGGGAAGTGAATATTATGTAAAAACAACAAAATGAAAGTAGATATCTGGAGCGACACACGTTGCCCGTTTTGTTTTATTGGGAAGAAAAATTTTGAAAAAGCGCTTCAGAAGTTTTCTCAGCATGACCAGGTGGAAGTCAATTGGCATTCTTTCCAGTTGGACTCAAAAATGAAAACCGACCTTAGCAGGAATCATTATGAATATCTTTCTGATATCAAAGGCTACTCGCTGCAGCAGACCATCCAGATGCACGAAAACCTTATTCAAATAGGAAAAAATGCCGGGATTAATTTCAATTTTGATGAAGTGAAAGTTTCTAATTCCTTCAAAAGTCAAATGCTGGTGCAATTGGCTAAAGAAAAAGGTAATGCCGGAGAAATGGAAGAGCTTTTATTTGAAGCCTACTTCATCCACGGAAAAAACATTGATGATGTTGAAGTCCTTTCGGAAATTGGTGAAAAGTTAGGTTTTACAAAAGAAGAAATCCAAAATGCAGCTGAATCTCCGGAATTGACAATATTAGTCAACAATGATATCTCCGAAGCCGCATCACTTGGAATCAACAGTGTCCCGTTTTTTGTTTTTGATAGAAAGTATGCGATTTCAGGCGCACAGCCAAGCCATTTATTTTCCGAAGTTTTGGAAAAAAGCTGGACAGAATTTTCAGAAAACAATACAAAACTCGACATTATAAACGAAGGCGATTCTTGTGATGTTGATGGAAATAATTGCTAAATAATCAAATAAAAAAACACCAATGAAAATAGCAGTCTTAGGCGCTGGAAATATGGGATTATCATTTTCAAAATCATTTTTGAAATATGACCTTATAAAGCCTGAAAACCTTCATCTGATCACGAGAAGCGATCATAAAAAAGAGAAAATCAGAAGCCTTTTCCCAACGTCTCAGATTTCAGCATTTTCTGAGGTTAATAATCTGGATGCTGACCTGATTATCATTGCAGTAAAACCTCAGGATTTTGCTTTCGTAGCTGAGAATTTACCATTCAATATTTCTGAAAATTCAATGATTCTGTCGATCATGGCAGGTATCTCAATTGAGAAAATACAACACCTTCTCAATCATAAAGAAGTCGTACGAGCCATGCCCAATTCGCCGACACTTTTGGGGATGGGAATTACGGGTTATACAGCGGCAGAAGGTATCCTTTTTAATCAACTGATCAATATAGAGCGGTTGCTGAACTCTACAGGGCGCTCTGTTTACCTGGAGGATGAGGAGCTCCTAGATGCCGTCACAGCATTATCAGGCAGCGGGCCGGCTTATTTTTATTATATTATTGATGCCATGATAAAGGCCGGAACAGCCATGGGAATTGAGGAAAACCTGGCACAGCTTTTCGTAAAGCAGACGATGTTAGGCGCCTATTACCTCATCAATAATTCTGATAAATCTCTGGAAGAACTCATCAAAGATGTAGCTTCTAAAGGCGGAACTACGGAGGCTGCTCTCAAAACATTTGATGATAATGAACTGAAGGTCATTTTACAAAAAGGAATCTTAGCCGCAGAAAACCGCGCCAGGGAACTCAACTCTTAACGATGTATAATTTAGCAGACTTTTACATTTCTACAGACCAATCCAAAATGGATATCGAGACTATACATCAGTATTTATCAGAAGAATCCTATTGGGCAAAAGGAATACCAAGAGAAACTGTTGAAAAATCTATTGCCAATTCCTTTTGTTTCGGTGTCTTCTATAAGGATCAGCAGGTGGGATTTGCAAAAGTCATCACAGACTTTACGACGATTGCTTATTTGGGTGACGTATTTGTTTTGGAGAAATTCCGGGGACTTGGCCTTTCAAAACTGCTCATGGAAAACATTATGGCTCATCCGAAATTACAAGGTTTGAGAAGATGGATTTTGCTAACTGCTGATGCGCACGAACTTTACAGAAAATTTGGATGGGACACTATAAAAAATCCTGCAAGGTGGATGGAAATCCATACTAAGAATCCTTATGAATAGACCTTCCCCAAATAAATTGGTATAAAAAGAATCCCATTGCAACGCCCAATGTATTAAGGATAATATCATCAATATCAAAAACCCCGAGCCGGGTAATATACTGCAGGCTTTCTACCACGACAATGGCAGAAATAAAATTAATGATTAGAGTCCTAAAGTCATTCAGCTTTGGGAAAACAATTCCTAAAAAGCCAAAAGGCATAAACATCAGAATATTCCCACAGACATTGATAAAAATGCTTTTCCATAAGATTGTCTCCTTAACAAAACCCAGTGTGGAAAACATCGGGACAAGCCTTACAATATTAATAGGATAAGGGCTTCTGCCAAACCCAAAAAACATCAGGTACAGCAGAAAAACAGCGTAAAAGGCAATCGAAATTTTATAGAATTTTTCAAAAAAATGCATCTCCGCAAATCATCCCCAAATATAACCGAAAATCTATTGCTGTTGCTGCTGTTGTTGCTGCATTTCTAAAAACCGCTGGTAAGAATTACTTTTGACATCGATAACTTCAGGCTTATTCTCCCTGATGTATAATGGGAACTTGGGCTCCGCCGTTTTTTCTTTAGTTTTCTCGTTGGTGATAATTACAGATACGCTCAGGATGTGGCTGGATGTTCCTTTGTAGGTTCCTTTCACCGGGGTGCAATCTTTAAAATCTCTTCCTATTGCAATCTTGATATGCCTGTCACTCACCCAGCAATTATTGGTAGGATCATTACCGAGCCAGCCGAATCCGGGGATATAAACCTCTACCCACGCATGTGTAGCTCCTTCCCCTCGGAGATCATGATTGCTGGGGCTGATGTAACCGCTAACATATCTCGCCGGGACGCCAAGCATCCGCAACATCCCCAGAAGCAGATGGGCAAAATCCTGGCAGACACCTGCCTTCAGTTGCCAGATTTCATCAATCTCGGTTTCAAAATCGGTAACACCCTGTTTGTATATAAAATTTTCGTAGATGTAAGTGGACAGGGATGTTGTTACCTCCATTACTGATAACTCCGGTTTAGCCAGCGATTTTACGACAGACAGAATCTCATCTTTTTGTTGTATCTCCTCACCTCGTACAAAATCGATATAAGGATATTGGCGGCACTGCTCCCGAAGCATCTCCCACTGCTCTTCTACGGTATAATCTATAACAGGTAGAGAAATTGGGAATGTTTCTACCACAATCTCTGATTTGATCTCCAGATGATGATGTGGTTCCACTATGGTAAAGACCCCTATTTTGTTGGTAAAATAATCATGATAAAAATCAATATTGGCATTAGGCGAGATGGTTATTTTCTGATCTCTGACATCCTGAAAGTCATTGCTGAGCGGAGAAAGGATAATCTGGTTGGCGCTGTCTGTAACAGCCGTTGGGTAATCGTATTTGGTGATATGTAAAATATTAAAAACTGGCATAGTTCATTGTTTGATATTACGTTCCGGATAGAGAATGTAATTTTTAATAATAATTTTAAAGAGCCAAACCAAAAAAGTTATGGTTAAAAACCTCTGTGATGTCATACAGGTCGGAGCGGATAGCCGCCAAAAAATTCATTTTGTCAACATGCGATTTAGGATGCCTGGTATACTGAACATTGGCACGGCTTTTCCCAATGAGGAAATTAACATTATCATCCTTTTCATCGGGCTCTGAGGCCTGCAGATGCCTGGCGTATTTTTCGATCTCGTGGAGGCAGTAAGAGATAGAACTGGGAAACAGCGGCTCGTAAAGCATCTGGTAAAAGATACGTTCTTTCTCCATAGTCCCCAGATTATTTCTCAGGTAGAAGTTATACCCGGTTACCGAACTCAGGAAATAACGCCAGCTGGAATAATCGTTATCTAAAAGATCTTCGCCGTACAAAACCCATTGCTTGCGGATTAGATTGAGCATATTAAGGATCCGTTCAACATATTTGCCCAATTGTAAAAAACAATAACCCTCATCCCTTGCCAGGGAATTATCTACAACACCGTAATAGACCATCGACTGATTGATCAGGGTATCAAAAACACTGATAGGATCGCCAAACCGCGCCTGATTATGCAAAAAATGATCCTTCATCAGATGGTGGAAATCATTGAGGCACTGCCAGACATCTTTATTGATGTGATCCTGAGCGCTTCTCGCATTTTCCCTGGCACGGAAAATATTATTGGCGATAGAATTCTCGTTTTGCACATCGAATAAAGCTTTTGACAGGAGAATGCCAAAACTGTAATCACCATCTTCTATCACAATTTGATTTTCTTCGCAAAAGCTCTCCCAACTTTCAGAAGAGACACCATCCTGATAGGCAATATATTTGGTATGGAACACTCTAAGCTGAAAACTGGAGCGCTCCAATATAACGGCTCATCCAGAAGATATTCTCTGCAACTCTGCTTAACATTAATTATAATTAGATTAAAAAGATTAATAAAAACTAGCCGACAATCCAGGTATCCTTGCTTCCGCCTCCCTGAGATGAATTGACTACAATAGAACCTTCTTTCAGCGCAACTCTGGTAAGGCCGCCCGGTACAATATCTATCCCATCGGGACCAAAAAGCGCAAACGGGCGCAGATCTACACGCCTTGGCTGCAAGGTACCATTGATATAGCACGGTGCAGTAGACAGGCGAATGATCGGCTGCGCAATATAGTTGCGGGGATTGAGGTTGATCTGTCTGGTAAATTCGGCAATTTCTTCATCAGTGGCTTTATCGCCAATCAGCATCCCGTAACCGCCGCTTTCATTGGTTTTTTTGATGACCATCTTGTGCATATTTTCGAGCGTGTATTGTCTCTCATCCATATTTTCCATACGGTAGGTAGGCACGCTCTTCAGGATAGGCTCTTCTCCCAGATAATAGCGGATCATATCCGGCACGTAAGAATAGATGGCTTTATCATCTGCCACGCCATTCCCCATCGCATTGACAAGGATAACATTGCCTTTTCTGTACGCATGGTATAATCCGGGGACACCCAAAATACTATCGGGGCGAAACACCAGTGGATCCAAAAATTCATCGTCCACACGGCGGTAGATAACATCCACTTTTTTGAGGCCTCTTGTGGTTTTCATAAAAACCTGGTGATTCTGGATAACAAGATCCCTACCTTCTACCAGCTCAATACCCATGAGCCTCGCCAGCGTGGTATACTCGAAGTAGGCCGAATTAAAAATACCCGGCGTTAATAAAACCACATTCGGTTTTGGGCTGATCTGCCGGCCCAAAGACAGAAGATTTTTAATTAAAAGATCAGGGTAATTATTAACCTGCTTTAATTTGACATTAGGGATAACGTTGGGGAAAAGCCGGTAACTCATTTTTCGGTTTTCGAGCATATAACTCACTCCGGATGGTGTTCTCAGGTTGTCCTCCAGCACATAATAACTGCCGTCATAATCCCGGATAAGATCTATACCGCTAATATGTGTGTAGATATCAAAAGGCACGTCCACATTCATCATCTCGCGCAGGTAATTGGGGCAGGTATACACCAGAGAGGACGGAATAATGCCATCTTTGATGATAAACTGCTGGTGGTAAACATCCTTTAGAAAAATATTAAGGGCGCGCAAACGCTGCTTGATCCCCTTTTCTATAAAAGCCCATTCCGAAGCAGGAATAATCCTTGGGACAATATCAAAAGGGAAGATCTTCTCTATGCCCTCGCCATCATTGTAAACAGTGAAGGTAATCCCCTGTGTTAAAAACAGCTTTTTGGCAACCTCAGTCTTACTCTCCATGTCAGAAATATCCAACTGATCAAAAAAACGCACAAACTCCTGATAATGATTTCTGACCTGCTGATTAATCATCATTTCATCAAAAACTTCTTTCAGTGGTTTATAATCGCCCAACACCCCACTATTCATAATTTTTATCTTTTTTCGTTAACGAATGTATAATTTTATAGGGTATAAACCAAAATTTTATAATTATTTTTATTAACAACCTTATTTTTTAAAGCATTTATTACAAAATAATATTTTTTACCCTAACTCAATTTTTCTCTTCATTATGAGAAAAAGCGCTTGATAATTGATTCAAATTTTACTATATTCGTTATGAACTTACATGATATGATGACCTACGACCTAGAGAAAGAAAACAAGGAAATCCTTGCCCGATACAAAGACCTGATTACCAACACCTACCGGACACTGGATGAGGAACAGAACAAACTGATCAGAAAAGCTTTTGATATTGCTCTGGACGCCCACAAAGACCAGCGGCGCAAAACCGGTGAGCCTTATATCTACCATCCGATAGAGGTGGCAAAGATTGTAGCCAATGAGATAGGCTTAGGTGCTACCAGTATTGCGTGTGCCCTTTTGCATGACGTCATAGAAGACTCTGAATACACCTACGAAGATCTCGAAAAAATATTTGGGAAAAATATTGCTGACATTGTGAATGGCCTCACAAAAATCTCTGTAATGAACCAGCAGAACATCTCTGTACAGTCAGAAAATTACAGAAAATTACTATTGACGCTGTCAGAGGACTTCCGGGTTATTCTCATCAAAATCGCCGACCGCCTGCATAATATGAGGACTTTGGACAGCATGCATCCTGTAAAACAGAAAAAAATTGCGGCAGAGACAGCCTATATCTACGCACCGCTGGCTCACAGGTTGGGTCTCTACAATATCAAGTCTGAACTGGAAGATTTATCATTAAAATATAACAACCCCGATGTTTACAACGAGATTGTGGACAAATTGGAAATTGCAAAAGAAGGCCGCGAGAAATATGTGGAAGAGTTCACCAAAGAAGTTTCTGAACAACTGAAAGAAGAAGGACTCAATTTTACCATCAAAGGCCGCGCAAAAGCCATCAGCTCCATCTACCGCAAGATGCAGAAGCAGAATGTAACGTTTGAGGAAGTCTATGACAACTACGCCATCCGTATCATTTATAAATCCGACCCAAGGAATGAAAAATTCCTTGCATGGAAGATCTACTCTATCGTAACCGATCTATACCAAAGCAATCCGTCGCGGATGCGCGACTGGATTTCGCAGCCACGATCTACTGGCTACGAGAGCCTCCACCTTACCGTGATGGGCCCTGATAAAAAATGGATAGAAGTCCAGATCCGATCAGAGAGGATGGATGATATTGCCGAAAAGGGCGTGGCGGCACACTACAAATACAAAGAAGGTTACCGCAAAAACAGTGATGACCAGCGTTTTGAAAACTGGGTGGCCGAGATCCGCGATGTGCTGGAGCAGCAACAAAATCTCTCAACATCAGAACTTCTGGATAACATCAAGCTTAATCTATACTCCAAAGAAGTTTTTGTCTTTACCCCGAAAGGCGAGATCAAAATATTGCCAACAGGCGCTACTGCACTAGATTTCGCATTTTCTGTACATACTGATCTGGGAATGAAATGCCTGGGCGCCAAGATCAACGGAAAACTGGTACCCATCAGTTATGTTCTTCAGAACGGTGACCAGATCGATATCCTATCTTCTCAGAATCAAAAACCTAAAGCAGACTGGCTGGATTTTGTTGTGACATCCAAAGCCAAATCAAAGATTAAGAACATCCTTAATTCCGAAAAAAATCAGAATACTGCCGAAGGTAAGGAAATTTTACAGAGAAAAATGCGTCACGCCAAACTCAACTTTAATGATGATGAAGTGAATGCTTTACAAAAATTCCTGAACCTGAAAACTTCTCAGGATCTTTTCCTCGGTTTTCAAAACGGGACATTTGACATTGGCGATATCAAACGGTATGCAGACGGTAAAAGTATCCTCAGTAATATCTTCCAGCGTTTCCGAAAATCGTCCAGCAAAGAAGAATTTGTTGAGAAAGTGGATTCTAACCTGGACATGATTGTCTTTGGGAAAGATGAAGAAAAACTCAATTACACCTTTGCCAAGTGCTGCACGGTGATCCCGGGCGACAAGATTTTTGGGTTTATTACCATTTCTGACGGTATCAAAGTTCATAACGAGAACTGCCCCAACGCAATCAACCTGCGCGCCAACTACGATTACCGTGTTTTACAGGCCAAGTGGGTGAATGCGGAGAGTTTCAAAAACAGGATTAAAATCGAGATCGAAGGGATTGACAGGATGGGTATGATTAACGATATTACAGCCGTAATATCCAACAATATGAATATGGATATGAAGAGCATGAGTATTGCCTCCAACGATGGTATTTTCACAGGGAATATCAATCTGGAAGTCCGTAACCGCAGCCAGCTGGAAGAGACCTTCAAACAACTGAAAGCCATCAACGGCGTTTCTAAAGTGAAACGGGTGTAATGATCATATACCGCTATTTTAATCAGTTTGTCAATAACAGTAAAAGTGCAGGGATCTTGCTTCTGATACTGGTTTTGATTTCACTTTGCATTGCTAACAGTTCCTTCGCGAACAGTTTCCAACATGTATTGGATTATCAGATAGGAACCGAGATTCTTCATCTAAAATATCCTATTTCTGTCTGGATCAATGACGGATTGATGGCAATATTTTTTCTCTATGTTGGGCTGGAAATAAAACGGGAACTCCTGCGAGGCGAACTTGCCGACATCCGGCAGGCTGCATTGCCAATTGTAGCCGCATTTGGTGGAATGGTTTTTCCTGCGGTTATTTACCTGGTATTTAATCATAATACATCACATGCCGATGGATGGGCGATACCCATGACCACTGATATCGCATTTTCCCTGGCGATTATCTCTATGCTTGGGAAAAATATCCCTACCAGCCTAAAAATATTTCTAAGTGCGCTGGCCATTGTAGATGACTTGGGAGCGATCATCGTCATAGCATTATTCTACACAGATTCTATTGATTGGGTTTCTTTGGGTATTTGCGGTGGAATTACAATTTTTCTCATCATTTTAAATAAAACAGGAATCAAAAACCTTCTATTTTATCTTGTCCCCGGATTATTGCTCTGGTACTTTATGCATCATTCTGGGATACATGCCACAATAGCCGGCGTCATCCTGGCTTTTACAATCCCGCTAAAGAATCCTGCGAACAAAATTTCGCCATCAGAAAAACTTGAAAAACAACTGCACCTGCCGGTTAGTTTCCTAATCATGCCGCTGTTTGCTTTAGTTAATACAAACATTACTTTTGAGAAGGATATTTTCAGCCACTTTATAAGCCCACTCAGTACGGGGATTATTTTGGGGCTTTTCGCAGGGAAAGTCCTCGGTATTAATATTTTATCCTGGCTTGCCATAAAAATTAAATGGGCAAAATTGCCGGCTAATTGCAGTTTCAAAGAAATGCTTGGCGTGGGGTTTCTGGCAGGAATAGGTTTTACAATGTCAATTTTTGTCGCTTTGTTGGCTTTCCCAAAAGATTTTGAAAGTCAGAATATCTCTAAAATCAGCATTCTTGCAGCATCTGTCATCTCCGGCGTTACAGGGTATATTATTTTAAGGTTTAGAAAATCAGGCATCCGCCATACCGCCTGACTTGATTTCTTCACGCACCAGTTTCTCAAGCTTAACTTTTTTGATAGCCAGGTTAAGTTCGTTGCCCATCAGTACGAGAAATACGTTTACGTTAACCCAAACCATCACCAAAATAATGGAACCAATAGAGCCATATAAAACATTATACCTGGCAATATTACTCACATAGATCGCAAAAAAGTAAGTCAAAAGTACAAACAGAATCGTGGTTAAAACAGCACCAGGATACGCCTCTCTCAGCCTCGTAATTTTGAGACAACCCACCCAGTAAAATAAGGTTAAAAGGATAAAATAAAATAAGGGAAACGATATAAAACTGATAATCTTGGTCAGGTTTTTTGTAAACCAGCTGATGTCATAAGTAGGGGTAAAAAGCTTGAGAACAACCTCGCTGTAGTAAATCCCGAAAATTGAAAGAAACACCAAAGTCAAAAAGCTGATCGTTACCAGCATAGCAAGCAGATATTCCTTAACAAAACCTCTTTGCAGCTCGGTATTCCTGTTAAAACCATTGATGAGCGTAAAGCAACCGTTGGTGGCAAAAACAAAAGACAGCAGGATGGTAAGGTTACTGATAGATTTCATATTGGGAATAATGCTGGCCTGGATATAATTGGTAACATCACTCTGCATGTGAGACGGGAATACGCGCGGCATCAATACTTCAAAAATATAAAACTGCAGTTTGTCATAATGCGGCATGTAAGGCAATACCGACAGGAGGAAGAGAATCATAGGGAAAAGGCTGAGGAAAAAATTCCAGGAAATGCTTGCTGCCTGCCTGCCCAAAGGATTTTTGAAGATAGCATCTGAATAAATACTGAACATCTTCCACAGAGATATGCCTAAAACAGGGATGTATATTCCGTCGAAAAAGTTTTTGATTTTGAGAAAAAAACGCTGTATTTTTTTTGCCATTCAGTTATCTTTGCCCAACAAATATACTAAATGCGTATTAATTTGATCTGCATTGGGAAAACTGATGACAAAGAAATCGTTTCGCTCATCCGTTACTATCTCCCCAGAATCCCCAAACACTGGAATTTTGAACTGGTGGAAATCCCGGATGTTAAAAATGCAAAAAACCTAAGCCCCGATTTGCTGAAAAAAGAGGAATCCAAATTATTTTTGGGCCATATTGATAGTAATGATCTGGTTATATTGCTGGATGAGAAAGGCAAACAGTTTACCAGCCGTGAGTTTTCTGAAAAAATAGATTTCTGGATGGGTCATTCCTATAAAAAAATTCACTTCCTGATTGGAGGTGCCTATGGTTTCTCTGACGAGATCTATCACAGGGCGAATGAGAAAATATCCCTATCCAAAATGACATTCACGCACCAGATGATCCGTTTGTTTTTTGTAGAACAAATGTACAGAGCTGCCACAATTTTACAGGGAAAACCTTACCACAATGATTAAAACCGACTGAAAATCAAAACCTTAATAATTATCTGATTTTTCTAACAAGATTAGCAAAAACACCACTTAGCAGAAAACCTACCGTGGCACCAAAAGCCACATCCAAAGGGAAATGTACACCAAGATAAATCCGGCTGTAGGATACCAGCGCAGCCCAAAAGAATAAAATGTAAGGCAAAAATCTATATCTGCTGCCCATTAACATTGAGAGAAATCCCGCAAGAAAAAAGCAGTTGGAGGCATGGGAACTGTAGAAACCATATGGGCCGCCACATGTTACCAGTCGCATCTTGGCCATCAGCAGCTCGTTATGGCAAGGCCGCAGCCTTGCGACACCTACTTTGAAAATGCCGGCTAGCTGATCAGAAATAGTGATGCCTATGGCTATAAAAATAAGGATGAAGATTAATTTCTTTACCGGAAAACGCTTATAGAGGAAATAAAGCAAAATGATGTAAAAAGGAATCCAAAACCATTTGCCGGTAATCATGAGCCAGAAAGGATCAAAAGATGAATTTCCCAAACCATTGAGAAACAAAAGCAATTCCTGATCTTTTTCTATTAACCCGTTCATCTTACCTGCTTACAGGACCCTCGTGTGCGTCATCGTTGGACAGGTCAGGTTTTGGAGTATTATCAGCAACGAGTGGCTGGTTGTTTTTATCAACCAAAGGATTATAGTCCTGAGCAGACTGCTTGACTTTTTCGATCTCTTTTTTAATTTCTGAGACAGGATTATCTGCTTCCTTCATAATCTCGGTCTTGATGTCATCTACTGCACCACGCATTTTGCGCACGCCTTCGCCAAGGCCGCGGGCTATCTCGGGCAGCTTATCCGGTCCAAACAAGACGACAATTGCCAGGGCAATCATCAGCATTTCTCCTAAACTCAATTCCATTCCGCAAAATTAAGAAAGTTTATAAAAGTGATTGACAGACTTTTGTCATAATTTTATCATAAAATTGAAATAACTTTTGACAGCATTAATTTTCAAAAACCACCAGGATGATAAAATAACATGAATAAACAATTAATGTTACGACTTTTTCTTCTTGCTAAAATTGATATAAACAAAATAAATACTCGCTATAAACAGCAGAAATGCCAGAAAAAAAGGAGCTCCCGGAAATTGAAAAGGTGCAGCCTTGTGTGTGAAATAATAAAACAGATTGGTCATCAGCGGCGGACCTATAATAGAAGTTGCACTCATAAGGCTGGTAAGTGCACCCTGCAACTCTCCCTGCTCATTAGACGGGATATTTTTGGTAATAATCGACTGCAACGCCGGACCACATATACCACCCAAACAATACGGAATCAAAAAGACAAACATCATCCAGCCTTCTGTAGCAAAAGCAAACAACAGCATCCCAATCCCATAGAGCAATAATCCATAATAAATGCTCTTTCGGTCACCTATCAGCGGATTAATCCATCTAATTAACAAGCCCTGCACCAGCCCTACAAGAAGCCCTACAACACCCAGAGAGATACCCACCATTCTCTCGTCCCAGTTAAAACGGAACATGGTATAAAAACTCCAGTTGCTCTGCACAGCATGCGATGCAATATAAATCAATATTAATGAGATGACCAGTCCTGATATTTCAGGATGTTTCCGCAACAATTTTAGCGAACCAATCGGATTGGCGCGTCTCCAGTCAAATGCTCTTCGATTTTCTTTATCAAGGCTTTCGGGTAATACAAAATAGCCGTAAATAAAATTAACCATGCACAAAACCGCAGCCGCGTAAAACGGTACCCGGGAACCGTAATGACCTAAAATACCACCCAGTACGGGACCAATGATAAAGCCCAGACCAAAGGCGGCACCAATTAGCCCGAAGTTCTTAGCACGGTCTTCGTCGGTTGATATATCCGCAATATAGGCACTTGCTGTGGTAACACTAGCTCCTGTAATTCCTGCGATGATACGCCCGACAAAAAGCCACCATATTGTAGGAGATAAAGCCAGGAAAATATAATCAATAGAAAACCCAAAAAGTGATAACAGAATAATTGGTCGCCTACCATATTTATCACTCAAATTTCCGACCAGTGGGGAAAATACAAACTGGATAAAGGCATAAGCAAAACTCAGCCAACCACCGTATTTGGCCGCCTCGCTCACATCGGCATGGATAAGCTCCTCAATTAGTTTTGGAACCACTGGGATGATGATTCCCCAGCCTGTAATATCTATCAGTAGCGTGATGAAGATAAAGCCAATGGCAGCGGATTTTTGTGTCTTTTTCACAGGTAGTGATTACTTGATTTATTTTAACTGATTTCTGATTAATTTAGCTTTAATACAATCATCGGCGAAGATAACAATTTTTCTGTATGCCAAAATATTCTTAAAAAAGTAAGTCGGCAATTGATTAAATCCTTTTCAACTATTAAATCTCAATTATTTATTAATCAAATCAAGTTAGAAGTGTATATTGCTCCTAGGAGTATAGCTTCACTTAAAAGTAAGAAAAATATTATTATTTAGAAAAGTAAAGGTTATACATAAGAAAATTATGTATACATTTGTAATGCATAAAAAAATTAGGCATGCCAAAAAATAATAAATTATATAAAGGTACTTTACAAAATATCATTCTGAAGCTGCTTTCGCAGGAGGTAAAGATGTATGGCTACCAGATGACGCAGCGCGCAAAGGAACTCACTAAAGGCGAACTGGAAATGACAGAAGGCGCGCTTTATCCTATCCTGCATAAGTTGGAGGGCGATGGCATTATTTTTTCGGAAATCCAAAACTTCAACGGGCGCGACCGGAAGTATTACCTGCTGACCGACAAAGGTAAGAAGCAACAAAAAATTCACGAAAAAGAAATGAAAAGCTACCTACTGAACCTAAATACTATTTTTAATTTTTGAAATGATGCTCACAAAAGAACAAGGCCAAGCCGTTACAGCCTATCTTATTTCTAAAAAACTACCGATGGATCTGTTACTGGAAGTGAAAGACCATTTTATAGAGCAAATAGAAAATACGGAAAATACAGATTTTGAAACTGCTTTTGGAGCCGCAAAACTTTCATGGGAAAAAGAACTGCGAATGGTCTACAAATTCAATCTACCACTGAGAAAAGTAACCGTTTTTCAACGGAATACTGATCGTAAAATTTCTTTTGCGATTAAAAGAACTATTTTATACTTTGTCCCGTTTTTTCTGCTAAGTGTTTTCCTTTGCTATTTCAGGAAAGATTGGGCGCAGAATCTATTCCTTTTCTCTTACATTGTAATCGGCCTGGTCACTCTATTATCCTTTGTGCTATTTTACAAATATTACAAATCATCAACAACCAATGATAAAAGAAACATCAGCATTTACCAAAAAGGGACCTTAATCTATTTTTTAAGCGGGATGTATGTTGTTGTTTTCAACCTGATAAATTTCTACGACCGTTTTGAAAAGTTTAATATTTCGCTTTTAATGCTCACAAACGGGCATTTGGGTAAAGTATCCTACATACCGTTGATTTACACTTATATTTTTATGTTTTTCTGGATGTATGGCCTGCTTTACTTTTTGCAATACCGTAAAGCCGTTACAGAGTTGGAACAACGCATCAATCTGAAATTATGATAAGAAATTCTTATCGTTAAGAAATCCCCAATGATCCCATCACTACTTATAGAATACCATTTTAAGCCTGATTTTTCTATTGCCTTATCTTATCTCGTCTTTCATCCTGAGAATGTGATATTTTGACAAAGAGATTACCCAACATATTCTGATAAAAAAAAACAGCTCCCAAATTATTGAGAGCTGTTTTTATATTTAATTTTTAGCTGATTTTATTTCGCTACTTCCAGATTATCGGTAGAAGATTTCCCATGTGGGTTTTCTTCGTGCCTTTTACCTCTCAGGAAGTCGTAAGCCGTCGCCGATGCAATGAAGATGGATGAATAGGTACCAAAACCAATACCAATTAACAGACAGAACATGAAGCCTCTCAGGTTATCACCACCGAAGATAAAAATCGCAAGGATTACCAAAATGGTTGTGAAAGAGGTGTTAAACGTCCTACCAATCGTGCTTGAGATAGAATCATCAAACAATCCTGCCAATGTCAACGCTTTTTTCTCGCGCAGGTATTCTCTAATCCTGTCGAAGATAATTACAGTATCGTTGATTGAGTAACCAATTACGGTAAGTATAGCCGCGATAAAATCCTGATTGATCTCCATATTAAACGGCATAATCTTATAAAACAGCGAGTAAACGCCTAAGATCACCACTGTATCGTGGAAGAGACCGGCAACCGCACCCAATGAGAACTGCCATTTGTCAAACCTTACCAAGATGTAGATAAAGATACCAATCAATGATGCTGCAACCGCCAGGATACCATGCGTGGTGATGTCATCTGCCACGGTAGGCCCTACTTTGGTAGAAGACACAATACCGGCGTGGCCTTTGTCTGCCGCTTTGAAATCTGCCAGTGTCATATTGGCTGGTAAATCACTTTTAAGACCTTCATAAATTTTTTGTTCTACAGTTTGGTCTGCTTTAAGCGATTCGTCATCAATAAGATAATCAGTCGTAATTTTTAACTGAGATGTGTTACCAAAAGTTTTGGCTTCTACCATGTTGTTTTTCCCATCGGTAGTTTTCATCAGTTTTCCGATGCTCTCTTCTATCTTGGTTGCGTCTACAGGTTTCTCGAATCTTACAACAAAATTACGTCCTCCTGTAAAGTCGATACCATATTTGAAACCGTTAACAGCAATAGAACCTATAGAAATCACCATCAAAATGGCAGAGAAAATATAAGCATATCTTCTTTTCCCGATAAAATCGATCCAGGTATTTCTGAATAAATTCTTGGTAGGCGCTGTCCAAACGGAAAGGGATTTCCCTTTTTCTAATCTACTGAAGATCATTACCCTGGACAATAATACAGAGGTAAACAATGTCATAATCAAACCAATGATCAATGTTACTGCAAAACCTTTGATTGGCCCTGTACCGAAAACATAAAGGATAATAGCCGTAATCAGGGTTGTAAGGTGACCATCGATAATTGCAGAAATCGCATGTTTGAAACCATCTTTATAAGCTTCCAGAATTCCTTTTCCACGGAAAAGCTCTTCCTTAGTTCTCTCGTAAATAATCACGTTGGCATCTACCGCCATCGCCATAGATAATACGATACCTGCAATACCCGGTAAGGTCAGCGTAGCATCGATAGAATCCATAATCCCGAAAATATAAAACAAGTTGATAACCATCGCAATAACGGCGTAGATCCCTGCCCCACCATAATAGAAAATGATGTAAACAATGATAACCGCAAATGCAATGAGGAACGACATAACACCGTCATGGATAGACTCTGCACCCAAAGATGGCCCTACCACATCTGCCTGAACAATTTTAGCCCCGGCAGGCAATTTACCAGCACCCAAAACGTCTACCAAATCTTTGGCTTCTTCCTGAGTAAAATTTCCGGAAATCTGTGTCCTACCGTTAGGGATCACTTCATTTACCATAGGAGCCGTGTAAACCCTGTTATCCAAAGAAACTGCTACCACTTTACCTTTGTTTTTCTCGGTCATGGTTTTCCAGTCACGTGCACCGTTAGAATCCATCTGCATATCTACCACGATACGGCCTAACTGGTCATAATTGATATTTGCGGATTCTACAGCACCGTCAACCGGAGCTTTCTGATTGATATTCCCACGGATTGCATACAATACAAGACTGTTTGACGTATTAGTCTCAGGCTTGTAACCCCACATGAACTGGGTATACTTTAAGTTAACAGGTCTCGCTTTGATTGCAATAGCACTGTTAAGAATTTTGTTAACTACGGCTGTATCCGACAACTTAACATTAGCCACGGCATTCCCCGGCGTTGAATTAAGCTGAATCAGATTAACCAAATTGGTTGATTTGGAAACGCCCATCGAGTCACCTTTGGCTCTCACCAATTGGTTAAGCTCTGAGAAATAAGGTAATACCTCCTGTCCCATCTGCACTTCCCAAAACTGAAGTTTTGCAGACGTTGCCAGCATTTTTTTAACTCTGTCGATATCTTTGATGCCCGGCATCTCCACAAGGATCCTACCAGTTCCCGGCACACGCTGAACGTTTGGCTGAGTTACTCCCATTTTATCAATACGGGTTCTCAACACTTCATAAGCGGTTCCTACGGATGCGTCAATTTTTTTTCTGACAATATTTTTCACCTGGTCGTCAGGTGTATTGAATTTGATCTCGGAAAGATTGGTATTACCAAAAATCTCTGGATCTGCAAGTTTCAGGTTGGTACCTTTCTCCTTGTTAACCGCCTCAAACTGAGTGAAAAAATCTTCGATGTATTGTTTACTCGAATTTTTCTGAGCCTGATCTGTACGGTTAAGTGCTTCTATCAAAACAGGGTTTGTAGAATAATTGCTGAGATCATTTACCAAATCTCTCTGGTTGATTTCCAATAGTACGTTGATACCACCCTTAAGGTCCAAACCGAGCTTCATCTCTTTCTGTTTTGCAGAGGCATAATCCAGTTTTGTAAACCCAAGATTAAGCGTGTCTTTAGAAAGTCTGGCAAGCTCTGCCCGATATTTTACCTGATTATCTCCTGCGATGGCTTTTGCTTCGTTTTCTATCTTATTAGCATAGAAAGAAGGCAGAAGCTCATTAAGGCAAATCAGTCCAAGAACGATGGCAACCAATGTAACGAGTCCTTTTCCTTGCATTTTCTTACGATATATATAATTTAAGTCGGCAAATATAATCATTTCTAATTGAAATAAGAATTTGAAAATGAGAAATATGTATTTATTGATTCAGACAAAAAAACGATGGATTTTTGCTGGCCATTTTAAGATCTACGGATTAGGTTCAAAGTTAAAAACAACATGTTTTTTTTGCCAAGGCATGCAATTTGGTAATTCTTAATTAATTAAAAAATAATCAGTTATGAAAAATTATACACTTTTATACAGTTTATTCTTTTATGTAAGTTTATCTGCGCAGACGATTGTTTTGGAAAATTTTGCATCGGGATTATCCAGTCCTGTCGAGATCATAGCCTCTCCCACATCTGACAACAGATTATTTGTTGTGCAGCAATCCGGTACCATAAAAATTGTTAATGAAAATGGCAGCCTTGGTACTGGTAACTTTCTGGACATTACAGACAGAATCACTTATAATGGTGAACGTGGTTTATTGGGACTGGCGTTTCATCCTCAGTTTTCTGTCAACCGCTACTTTTACGTTTATTATAACACAACAGACGGATCAGTAAGGCTTTCGCGCTTTACCGCTAATGCTGGTGAGACCAGTACAGCAGATGCATCCTCAGAAAAAATCATGCTTACTATACCCAAATCGTTTGCTAATCACAACGGTGGCAGTATCCATTTTGCACCAGATGGCAAACTTTGGATTTCTACCGGCGATGGCGGTGGTACCGGCGATCCTGATAACAATGCACAAAATAAAAACTCACTTTTGGGAAAAATCCTCAGAATAGATGTTAATTCTGAATCAGGTTATGCGATCCCGACAGACAATCCGTTTGTGGGTAAAGATGGCGCAGATGAAGTATGGGCTTTCGGTCTTAGAAATGCATGGAAGTTTTCTTTCGACAGAACAGCCGGTACAGCAATGACTGCCGATGTGGGACAGGGCGCTATTGAAGAAATTAATAAAGTATCCGTCAATTCTGCAGGCGTTAATTATGGCTGGAAGTGCTACGAGGGAAACAATACCTATAATACAAATGGTTGCGCTGATTCATCCACCATGACTTTCCCGATTGCCCAATACGGCCACTCGGATGGTAAATGTTCTATTACCGGAGGCTATGTTTACCGTGGCAACCAGTATCAGGATCTCATGGCGAAATATCTTTTTGCGGATTATTGCTCCGGTCAAATTGGCGTTTTGGACAATGCCAACACCATCGTATGGACAACGGCATTTTCAGGAAATAACTTTACAACTTTTGGCGAGGATAATAATAAACAGCTTTACATCGCCGCATCCAACGGTAATATCTATAAAATAAAAACTGAAAACCTTGCTGTATCGGACATCAGTAATAACGGAATTCTATTGGCTCCGAATCCTACCACCGAGTACGTCTATATCTATAATCTGAACGCAGACAATGTCTCCGCCGATATTATGGATTCTACAGGAAGACTGATCCGCACAACAAAAATCTCCGGCAGTAATAACCGTATTGATATTTCTGAATTGCAACCCGGCAGCTATTTTATCAACCTCATCAAAGACAGTCAAAAATTTTTATCACAAAAATTGATTAAGGAATAAAAATCAGATGTAAATTAGCATTTGGGTGACTGTAATCTTTAAAAATGCCAGCGAATTTATCATTTTCATGAAAATGTAACGCCAATTAGTTGCCACAGCAAGTGTTAAAGCCTAATTTTGCAACCAATTAAAAAACACAAATGATTAAAGGAGGATACATAAAACTATTTGCAGTAAAGGTATCCTCTTTTTTTATCCTGTTATTATTTCCTGCTCTGTTTTTTGCCAATCCTGAAAAAGAGGCTCCGGCAAATTAACCAAAAGAAAAAACTGAGGCTACCTTTTATATTGCCGGTGATGCCGTTGCCTCGGGGGCAGAACATATTAATAATGCTCGGATTATCTACCAGCATCCTGTTGAAAAATCCGTAAAGAAAAAATCGCATACAAACGCCTCAAAAAAAGCGGTTTTACCTCAACGAAGTTTGTCTAACAAACCAAAAAAATTGCAGGACAAACTGTGTACATCTAAGGTATATGGCGATAATACTTCTAATTCGGTGTTTCAGAAAAGCACTGTTGAATCCGGCAAATATAACCGACAGGAAAACAATCTCTTTTTTGGACCTTTTCTTGCGCAGGTTGAGATTGGTACACAATCATTAATCCACAAAGAACCTGTCTTCACGTTTCAGATCATATACTCAGCTAAAACGCAGCAGAACAGAATTTTTATCAGAGCACCGGGTAACAACTTTTAAACAACAAGTTACTCAGTTATCAATATAAATTAAAATAAATGAAACATAAATATATATTATACACTTTAATTTTTTCATTGGCCAACTTCACATTAGTAAATGCTCAAACAGATCTGGACAGTGATAATGACGGTATCACAGATTGCATTGAAAAAGGAATCGGTAATATTACAGATCTACGCGATGTTTTTGCACTGAATGAGAATGCCAATATCCCTGCAACTAAGATATCTACGTATCCTTATGAAGTCCAGCTAACTCCAGACACATCAAGTCAGGGGGGACAAATCTGGTCTAATGGGAAAGTTGATTTCACTAAAAGTTTTACTTTAAAATATCAATTCTACGCAGGTACAAAAGATGGTAATGGAGCTGATGGCTTTACAGCAGTTTTCCATAATGATGCTGAAGGGCAAACAGCCAGTGGAGACAATGGTCAGGGTCTAGGAGCAAAAGGAATAAAAAACGGCATCGCACTGGAAGTTGACACGTGGGACAACGGAGGCAATATCAATGGGACAACGGACTATGACATCTCTGATGACCACGGAGCAATCTGGGCAACCAGTGACCAAATAACACTTAGTAAACCAGTTTCGATAGGTACAAATGGTAATGTTGAAGACGGCAATTGGCATACAGTTATCATTACCTGGGATTATACAACAACAACCCTCAGCTATACTGTGGATGGTGTAAATGCCGGAAGTCACATGTTTACAACCTCTGATCCAATCAGACAATACCTTGGAGGTTTGGATACTGCTTATTATGGCTATACTGCATCTACTGGTGGATTTTCTAACGACCAAAGAATTGCGTTTAACAATCTTTGTGCTGATTTGCCTATATTTTTAGATACAGACGGTGACGGGATTCCCAACCATTTGGATTTGGATTCTGATGGAGACGGCTGTTATGATGCCATAGAAGGTGATGGTGATATCACCATTGGGCAACTTAATCCTGATGGTAGTATTAGTGGAGCTGTTGACAGTAACGGGATCCCAACACTAGCTAGGGGCGGACAAGGTATAGGAAGTGCCTATGATTATTCTGTTGTTGCATGTTGTTCTACCGAAACAGACGGTGTAGCGTTTGAAGCTAAAAATGGGACGCCTTATACATTCACGGCACCTGCAGCAGATTTTGGATTCCAGTTTGATATATACACGTTAGATAATTCGTTTAATCTTGAGGTTAATGGCGTTGCTCTGGCGACAAAAGAGATTCAGTTTCAGGCAGGAGATTCTACACTTCCTCAAAATATCCGTTTTGCAGATGGAGAACTATACGGTGGCGCAGTTCCAAATATTTGGCAAATTACAGGTGATTTTTCTGCACCAGCAGTCAGAGTGATAATAAGCCCATCGGGATCTGTTTCTTTCTTTGGCAGCAAATCTTCTGGCGGAGTCTTGGAACCTTTACAACTTTTCAACGGTAATGTTGTTAATACAATTAATTGGAATACATCGGGGACAAATGAAATTAAAGTTTCTCAGTATGTCATAGGAACAACTTACATCACCGGTTATGGCAGCGGAAAGAAAATCAGCCCTTGTGTATGTTACAACCCAGCTAATACAAGCGGTATAGCACAACCTGTGAAAGTTGGGATCACGACCCTCAACAGGGCCGGCGCAGAGCAGGCTGACCAATGGCCTATGTCTAGAAGCTCTGCACATATTGCTTTGGAATCAAATACAAAAGGATTTGTTATTACAAGAATTGCAAAATCCAACTTAGGAAATATCAGCCAACCCCAGGAGGGCATGATGGTTTACGATACCGAAGATAAATGTTTGAAAATCTATTCTGATGGTGCATGGCATTGTTTTAAAGCGCCTGCGTGCCAATAACCTTAAAAATTAAATAATGAAAAATCATATTTCTCTAATATTAGTTTTACTTTCCTTTTCTGCTAAAAGCCAGGTAATTATTGGTGATAATGTAGGTTCGGCGTCAGATAAAACATCTGTATTGTTAGAATTTGCAATGGGGCAGAAAAAGGGACTCATCCTTCCTTATGTAAAAGCTTTGCCTACAAATGTTACAGAAGGAACGATTGTACTTGATGCTACGGATCCTGCAAAAGCCCGTGTAAAATATTTTAACGGAACATGGCAGGACCTCAGCGGACAGGATGGGCAGGTCACCAATGAGCTTACAACACAAGCTACAACGGCGGAATCGTCTGACAGCAAAGTTATAATTGGTAGCGACACAGCTTCTGCCGACGGCGTGTTGGTTTTGGAATCTCAGACTAAAGCAATGATTCTGCCTTTGGTTGGCAGCACAGACGACATCCCTAAACCATCACCAGGTATGATGGTTTTTGTGAACAGAAGTGGTGGTAAGCGCCTTGCTATTTTCAACGGAAATGCCTGGTCTTACTGGAAACCTTAATTGATAAAGACGTAACAAAAAGCCTTTCAGAGTTACTCTGAAAGGCTTTTTTTATACCACTTGGACAGATATTATTTCGTCCAGGTTATTCTTGTTGTTTTTACATCGTGAGAATTGGTACCTATCATAATATCAAAATCACCAGCCTCCCAATCGTATTTTAAATCATTATTAAAGAATTTGAGATCCTCCGGAGAAATTCGGAAAGTCACTTTTTTGCTTTCACCAGCTTTGAGGTAAACTTTCTGGAAACCTTTGAGCTCTTTTACCGGCCTTGTAATGCTGCCTACCAGATCTCTGATATATAACTGCACGACTTCGGCACCATCGTACTTCCCATTATTTGATAATGTGACAGAAGCCTCAACAGAAGTATTGCCTGAAGGTTTTGCATTGCTCACCGCAACTTCCGAATAGCCAAAATTGGTATAACTCAAACCATATCCAAACGGATAGAGTGGCGTATTACACTCATCAAGATAATTAGAACGGAATTTTTCAAACTGGCATTTATCCGTATTTTCTGCACTTAGAGGGCGTCCTGTATTTTTAGCATTATAGTAGATTGGTACCTGGCCCACACTTCTCGGGAAGGTCATTGGCAGTTTTCCGGACGGGTTAACTTTACCGAACAGCACATCAGAAATGGCGTAACCCGCCATACTGCCCGGGAACCACACATTCAGGATAGCATCAGCTAACTGTGATTCTTCGGTCAAAACCAATGGGCGACCTGTAAACAAAACCAAAACGATTGGTTTACCGGTTTTCTTAAGTTCTTTTAGTAATTCTTGTTGTGTTTCAGGTATAGTAATATCTGTCCTGGAACTGGACTCGCCACTCATCTCCGCACTTTCGCCAATGGCTAAAACAATAACGTCTGCCTTGCCTGCGAGATCAACAGCCTCTTTTCTGATCTGCTCAGCAGGGCGACTGTCCCTGCCAGAGGTTTTACCAAACATGGATGCACGTTCTTCCATTTTTTCGGATTCGTAGATATTGCTTCCTTTGGCAAAAAGAAAATTAACGTCTTTACCAATTGTCTCCTTCAGCCCTCGTAAAAGCGAAATAGAATTGGCATGTTTTGAAGCAACACTCCAGGTGCCGGTCATATTCATGGCATTATCAGCCAATGGCCCAATCACAGCTACTGTGCCAGACTTTTTAAGTGGCAAGGTCTGATTGTCATTTTTCATCAAGACCATAGAATTAGAAGCTATTGTTTTTGCAGCTTCCAGATGCTTGGGACTGAACACCTCTTTTTGCGATCTTTTGGAATCGGTATATTTATAAGGATCATCAAAAAGCCCCAGATCATATTTGGCTTCTAAAATCCTTCTGGCAGCATCGGTAACACTCTGTTCTTTGACTTTACCTTCGGAAATTGATTTTTTGAGTGTTTTCAGGAATCCTTCGCCTACCATATCCATGTCAATCCCGGCGTTCATTGCTAACGCTGAGACCTGTTGCAGGTCGCCCAGACCGTGGTCTATCATCTCATTAATCCCGGTATAATCCGTCACGACAAACCCATTGAATTTCCACTGGTTTCTTAATACATCGGTCATCAGCCAACGGTTACCTGTAGCAGGGATACCATCTACCTCATTAAATGATGCCATCACAGAACCTGCACCAGCATCCACTGCTGCTTTGTATGGCGGGAAATAAGTGTTGTACATCTGCAAACGGCTCATATCAACAGTATTGTAATCGCGTCCGCCTTCGGGTGCACCGTATAATGCAAAGTGTTTAACACATGCCAGCATGGTGTTGTTTTTAGATAGATCGTTCCCCTGGTAACCATACACCATTGCCTTTGCAATTTCACTTCCCAGATAAGGGTCTTCTCCTGAACCTTCGGAAACTCTTCCCCATCGCGGTTCTCTGGAGATGTCTACCATTGGGGAGAAAGTCCAGTTGATACCATCAGCAGTCGATTCCTGTGCTGCAATCTGAGCAGATCTCTGGATCATATCCATATCCCAGGAAGATGCCAGCCCCAACGGAATAGGAAATGTAGTCTCGTAGCCATGTATCACATCCATCCCAAAAATCATAGGGATTTTTAAACGGCTTTTTTCAACTGCTACTTTCTGTACATCACGGATCTTGTTGACACCTTTGATATTAAACAGACCTCCTACAAGCCCCTGCTCTATCTTTTTACCAATGTCTGAACTCTGAGCCTGGCCGGTTGTAAAATCACCTGCTGACGGTAAATTGAGCTGTCCGATTTTCTCATCAAGTGTCATCCTGGAAATCAGATTATCAATAAAAACCTTTTTCTTAGATTGATATTTTTCTGACTGGAATGACTGAACCGGCTTGGTTATGATCTCCTGCGCTAAAAAATAAGGCGATAAAGCCAGCGTAGCCAAGATTACAAACTTTTTCATTGTATATATTTTTATTTACTTATTAATTTTTGTGAAAACATCCAGCTCCAAAGTTTGGGATCAGCATAAGTTGAATCCCAGGAGTTATGATTGTCATTAGGGAAAATAGTCAACTCTGCTTTTGGATTGACAGGGTGCAGCTTCTGATAAAAATTGAATGCATTCTCCGGGAGCACCACATCATCCATCCCGCCATGGAACAGTTTTATGTTCAAATTTTTATACTGGTGTATATTGGCCACCATCACACGGTCTGTAGGAGCACAAACAGCAGCCACTGCTGCAAACATCTCAGGATGTTCACCAGCCAGCTTCAGGGTACCCCAGCCTCCCATCGATAAACCTGTGAGATAGATTCTGTCTTTATCTATTTTATATTTTTCGGATATTTCTTTGATAAGAAAATAGACAGCATCGGTATCCCACCATGTATTTTCGGGGCATTGCGGAGCCAGAATAGCTACAGGTTCCTGCATCAGGTTTCTATAGGTAAAAGGACTGTGCGCTTTTACAATTTCCAGATTATCTCCCCGCTCACCGGAACCATGCAAAAAGACAATAAGTGGCAATTTTGTTTTTGAATTTTGCGGAATATCCAGAATATAAGAGAGTTTTTTCTGAATCTTAACCTCTTTATTGAATTCGGATTTTATCTCCTGCGCAGGAGAAAATGTTGAAAATCCCAATAGGAGAAGTGGTAAATATTTTAGTTTTAAGGTCATAATTATTATTTTAGAAATATCTGTAGTACCAGATATAAAATGTTAATTTGTATGTCTTAATTTTATAATTATATCGGATCCCGAATCTCGACTAACTCTAATTTTATATGTCATAATTTGAATCACCGAAAATCCTTATTCCTTTTTCTGTAGGAAATTCTGTTGCTTTTTAATCCATTAATAGTAATAGATCAATTGCCTCACGATCTCTTTAGGATTATGAATGAAAACAATATTGAGCTTCCAAAAAACTTATTGAATCAATATGAGACAATAAATATCCTGCCCTAAAGATAATGATTTTAACTAATCTATCTTATGCTTTTCTGATTTGAAACCGATTTTTTTGAGGCCACTTCTAACTTCGGGAGCACTCATAAAAAGATCCCAAAGCAAACCAGATCTATAATTTTCTATCATTGGTGCAATAGTACCCTGATCTATAGCCAGGTAACGTGGTGTAAACCAATTGTCATAATGGATTGATGTAGCATCATACGGGCCTGCCTTTCCTATAAAGTCAGGCTTTTCCTGGTAAAGAAATCTAAGAAAATCCATGGATTCTTTAGGGGTGTAAGGCATAGAGCTAAGCGCCGCCGTTGGGACAATAACACCCAAATCTTCCTTCATAGGCTGATGTGCGGCATATCCCGTAGTGCCATCCTTATTTCTGGTATAACCTGCAGTCAGGCCCCAATATTTTTCTGAATATCCATTGAATTTCAAAGGATTTTCTACACAATATTTATAATCGATCAACACCTGATTCCGGTTGAGGTCCCAGTAGCTTTTTACATATTTGTCTGACAGGCCTCTTGGATCTAAACCCAGATACGAATATTGGCTCCAAAATAGCGGGCCCCCAAACTCTTCTGCATAATTATGCTTAACATACAGTGGCAGGCCATATTTGGTACGGTCTGTCGTGTAAGTTCCGTTGCGTGTCCAGCCCTTATTATAGGTATCATAATCTATAGAATGGTCTGGTGAAGCTGCTGCAAGAACATAGGTGATAAGGCATTCGTTATAGCCCTGAAGCGGAAAGTTCATTTCCCAGCCATAATTTGGGGACCAGTGCCAGTATAGAACCTTCTCTCCTCCTTTGGTATACCAGTTCCATTCTACGCCTTTCCAGAGCTTGTCCATTTTTGCAGCCAAAACTTTTTCTTCGTCATTTCCGTTTTTGAAATATTCGCGGACACAGATAATTCCTTGAGTAAGAAAAGCTGTTTCTACCAAATCTCCGCCATTATCTTTTTTTCCAAACGGGACTACTTTTCCTGTTTCACCATTAATCCAATGTGACCAAGCGCCGTGGAAACGATCTGCTTTTTCCAGAAAATCTGCAATATGTGTCAATCTTTTAACCGCTTCCTGGCGAGGAATAAATTTTCTGTCTACACCAACTAAAATCGTCATCAAACCAAATCCTGATCCACCAGTTGTAGTCACGTCTTTGTCATTATCCGGATAGATATTGTCTTCGTGATAACGTTCTCTTCCTAATAATGAATGAGGTTCTGCAAAGTCCCAAAAATATTTTAGGGCATCACTTTGGACTTTGTCCATTAGTTGGTTGTCGGACAATATTTCAGTTTTGAGCTCTGTCTTATTTGATATTGGTTGCTGATTACTTTTGCATGATACCAGAGCCAATAGGGAAACCACTGATATTGATATTATACTTCTCATAACAAATAGTATTTTCTATTAAAAAAAAGAGGAGAATAAAAACTCTCCTCTTAAAATTGTTTAAGATTAATTGTAACCCGGGTTTTGGGTAAGAACACCTTTGCTGTCTGTAATGGCCTGTAAAGGAATGGGAAAGAGTTCATTGACACCTTTTTTAAACCCTAAAGGTCCAAGGTAAGTTTCTGCCTGACCTGTCCTTACAAGATCAAGAAACCTGTCCATCTCCATTGCCAACTCCACCCTTCTTTCCTGCCAGATAGCTAATCTTATTGCAGATTGTGTAGAAGCAGTTGTATTTGCTAGTTCAGCTCTGTTTCTTATTTTATTAATATTGGTAACTGCAACAGAAGTATTGCCCAATTCATTAGCCGCTTCTGCATTGATTAAAAGAATATCAGCAAACCTTAGAATTCTAATATTCTGAATTGATCCATATCCGCAGGTGGCATTGTTCAAAGCTTTTGGAACATATACTTTCTGATTCCAGGTGTTGCCTGCTTGTGGGTCTCCTTTTTTGATAAGATCACCTTCCGGCGTTGTTTCCCCTTCTCTCAAAATACTAAGTTCCTTTCTTATATCACCAGCTTCAAATGCATTTTCCAAAGCCTGAGTTGGTGTAAAAAACCCCCATCCGAATTGATTTCTTACGCCTTGAACCTCCGCATATTGGCTACCTCCAAACTCTGCCGAACATTGGCAATTAACTTCGAAAACAGACTCAGAACCAAATTCTCCATCTGGCCTGAACAGATGATTAAAATCCGGGTCTAGCTGATAACCCATATTGATGACCAGATTAGACGTGTCATAAGCTTTCTGATAGTCTTTCATATAAAGGTAAACCTTAGACAATAGTCCCAATGCACCGCCTTTTGTCACTCTGCCGAGATCTGATGATGGATAAGTAGCTGGCAACACTTGAGAAGCTTCTGTTAAATCCTTTACAATAAAATCATACACTTCTGCTGCTGTGTTTCTTGGTTTGATATAATTCTTGTCTGCTGGCAAACCATCAAAAATAGGTACACCACCATAAACCCTAACTAAATTAAAATAAAAGTAAGCTCTAAGCATCTTTGCTTCTGCCAATAATCTACTTTTTAGGGCAGCATCCATTTCTATATTTGGCACGTTCGTAATCACCTGATTGGCCCTGTTTACGGCCTGCCATTGTCCAGTCCAATAACCATGTACACCGTCGGTACTTGCATTATACTTAAATTGATCAAAATCGTTGATAAATGCTGCGTCACCCGGATTGGATCCTTTTTCTACATCATCTCCCGTTACTCCCAATATATTCTGTGCAGGAAACCCTGAATTTTCCCAGCTTCTAAGAAAACTGTAAATGGCATTGGTTGCCTTCATGGCATCACTTTCTGTTTTGAAAAAGTCGTCGCTGACAACTACTCCTTCTTGCTTGATATCAACAAAATCATCACTACAGTTTACTAGTAATGAAAATATAGATAGAGTTAAAAATATTTTTTTCATGCTGTTCTAATTAAAATGTTAAGTTCATCCCCATAGTATAGATTGCTGAGATAGGATAGATATTATTATCAACACCCATTTGCACTCTGTCTGTATTCATAATCTCAGGAGAGAATCCGTTATACTTGAAACTTGTCCAAGGGTTTTGTGCACTTAGATAAATTCTTAGTTTTTTTACAGATAAAGATTCTGCTATGGCTTTTGGCAAAGTATAGCCTACTTGTACATTCCTAATCCTGAAGTAGCTGCCGTCTTCCACATAAAAACTACTTGGCAGAATAACAGATTGATTAGAGGTTATCATCGCATTGGTATTGGATGTACCGGCACCGTGCCATCTGTTATTGTACATATCCAGATCCCAACTTTCGTTACCATATCTTTGCTCACGGTTATAGTTGTAGATTTTGTTACCAAATACACCTTGGAAATCAACCGCTATATCAATAGCATATATATTAAGATTAAATCCAAATCCGTAAGTTCCCTTAGGTACTGGGCTTCCCAAGAAAGTCTTATCCCTCGTATCTATAATACCATTACCATCTAAATCAGCAAACTTAAACCATCCAGCCTTTGCATCGGTTTGTCCTGAGGCTGCAGCCTCTGCATCGGTTTGGAAAACCCCGGCAACCTGATAACCATAATAAGAGCCAACTGCCTGACCGGTTTGTAATCTGATAATTGAGTTATTAAAGAGACTGGCTCCAGTTTCTAAGAATGATCCGCCGTAAACATCTGTAATCTCATTTTTAAGAGATGTGAAGTTACCATAGACTCCCAAATTGATATTTTCGTTAATCTTCGTATTATAATTGGCAGTTACTTCAAAACCCTTATTTTTAAAAGAATAAGCATTTGTAACATAGTTTCTCCAGTTTTCTGCTCCTGAAACCGTTCCCTGGAAAATACCGTATACAACATCCTTTGATTCTTTATTAAAATAAGCGGCATCAATTTTCAGCTTATTGTTCAAAAGTGCCATTTCCACACCGTAATCCATACCAGTTGTGGTTTCCCATCCAATCGTTGGATCTATTATTGTGGTGATTGTTGCAGCTGGATAACCGGTATTGCCATAGTAGGCACCACTGCCTATTACAGACACATTCTGTGTATAAGCCCTGCCTACATTAGGGTTACCTAATTTACCCCAGCTTGCTCTGAATTTTAGTAAATTAAATACATTTTGCTCACTCATAAAATCTTCCTTAGAAAGAACCCATCCAACACTTACGGCAGGAAAAGTTTTGTATCTGTCAACAGAAATCTGCGAGGTAGCATCCCTACGTACAGAAGCATTTAATAAATATTTTCCAGCATAATCATAATTGACTCTGCCAAAAAAAGATTCAATACGTTTTTGATCTTGAGTTGCATCAGGGCGGCCACCAGCAGTAGCTGGAGCGGTATCGTTATAGTAGAAGATATCAGTTCCACTGCCAATATTTAGAGAGCCATTGGTCCCATCATAATTTACGTTTTTAGCAGTCCAGACTTCCTCTGACCGGGAATCTCTAATTCTTGAGAAACCTGCTAACAGGTCAAAATTGTGGCTGCCAAAACTTTTTTTCCAATTAATTGTATTATCCCAAACATAATTTCTGTATCGGTTTTGCCTTGTAATCAGACTTGATATAGATGGTTGCGGAATATAGGTTATAGCAGGCGTATAATCGTACTGGCTTGGGCTGTAGTTGTCCGTAGTATAACTGCTTCTAAAAGTAAAATCTTTTAAAAATTTGATTTCTGCCCATACATTATTAAGTAAGCGATCCTGTCTTATCTGAGATCTGTAAAGATCAAGCTGGGCTCGTGGATTGGTTACATTTACAAGAGTAATATATTGGTATGTTCCCGTAGCTGGATTGATTACATCATATACCGGCGGTGCAATACGCGCATTGAGAAGTGGGTTGTTTGCCCTGTCTTCTCTTGTTTTGGAATATGAAAAATTATTTCCAATAACCCGTAGTGCATTATAGAAAAGGTTGCTCAAGTGACTAAAAATTAGTATATTGTATTGACTACCAATCAAATACAATTATGAGCAACCTTGA
>NZ_FTPU01000025.1 GCF_900108115.1 Epilithonimonas bovis DSM 19482 | reverse complement strand
ACAGAAAACGGCATCAAAACCCAAATTTGGTGTACCCTGATTGCACAGCTACTGTTGCAGGTTCTACGTGTAAAATCAAAGAGCAAAAAGGCATTTTCTACCATTGCGGCACTCATCAGGATTCATTTAATCAGCCATCTGGAAATATTTTGGATGGTACAGAACAGCAGGAGAACTTACACGAAACAGAAAAAACGAAGAAAACCACCTTGGATACAGACAGAATTGTTCTGAAAAACAGAGAGGTGGGTTTTTGTATTCTTATAAAAACATATTGAAAAACAATGTTTTATGAAGGAATATTACTCATTTGTGTGTTTATCCGTTTGATAGTGTAATTTTTTATTATTATCAGGAGAAAAGACTATCACCACCGATATAATAGCCCAATACACCGGATATTGGGGAAGGAAGGCATAAAACAGGTAACATATTGCCGCGCCGATAACACATTTTACGAGATAGATCCACTCAGATGTTGATACACGCCATCTTAGAAATTTAGAAAAACTGTTTAAAAAAATCTGCCATCCTGCTGCTATAAAATAAACATCAAAAATAGGAAACATTAGCGAAATATACATTTATCCTAAGATTATTTATATCATAAAAATTCCTTTTTTCTTTACATAATTAGTAAATTGCAGAATCAAAAAAAATTCTGAAAAATGGAATATTCACAACTGGAACCAAAGCAGATTTGGAAAAATTTTGCAGCTCTTAATTCGGTTCCAAGACCATCAAAAAAAGAGGAAAAAGTTATAAAATTCATAAAAGAATTTGGAGAAAAACTGGGATTGCCAACATCCGTTGACAGCACCGGCAATGTTATTATCCAAAAACCAGCCACAGCCGGTATGGAGAACAGACAACCCATTGTCCTACAGTCTCACCTCGATATGGTATGTCAAAAAAACAATGATGTTGATTTTGATTTTGAAACACAAGGTATCCAAATGTATGTAGATGGCGACTGGGTAAGAGCCAAAGGCACAACTCTGGGCGCAGACAATGGTATTGGCGTGGCGACCATTATGTCTATATTAGAAAGCTCGGAGATAGAACATCCGGATCTGGAAGCACTTTTCACCATTGATGAAGAGACCGGGATGACCGGCGCACTAGCTCTTAAACCGGGTCAGCTAAAAGGTCAGATCTTACTTAATCTGGATACAGAAGAAGATGACGAGATAGACATTGGCTGTGCCGGAGGTGTTGATGTTACCGCAACCACTAAATTTGATCTTGAAAACACAAATGGGGAAATCATCAAAATTGATATTAAAGGATTGCGCGGTGGCCACTCCGGGATGGATATCCACAAAGGTTACGGAAATTCGAATAAATTAATGGGAAGGTTTCTGTTTTTGGGATTGGATAACCAGATCCAGCTAATTTCTATTGACGGCGGAAGCCTTAGGAATGCAATCCCGAGAGAAGCACACAGCACATTTTCTGTAGAAAATACAGCCGGCTTTTTAGAAAAAGCGGAGCAGCTGAAAGCTGATATTCTGGAAGAATTTGCGTCCTTAGAAAAAGATTTAATCATCAATATTGAAAAAACAGATTCCACGGAAAAAGCGGTATCTGCAAAAGATTCAGAAAAAATAATTTTCGCAATCAATGCAGCTCATAATGGTGTTTTCCGCATGAGCCCGGATGTAGAAGGCTTGGTAGAAGCGTCCAATAATGTGGCAAGAGTCGAATTAAAAGAGGGAACAATCAAAATCCTGAATCTTACCCGTTCATCGGTAGAATCTACAAAATGGGAAGTTGCCAACCAACTGAAGTCATCATTTGATGCTAATGGTATTACCACAGAATTTTCCGGTTCTTATCCTGGATGGAAACCAAAGCCTGACGCTGAAATCAATCAGGTAATGACTAAACTTTACGAGAAAAACTTCGGAGAGAAACCAATGGTAGTAGCATGCCACGCCGGTTTGGAATGTGGCATTATTGGTGCCAATTATCCGGAGATGGAAATGGTGAGTTTTGGACCGACTATCAAAGGTGCACATTCGCCTGTCGAAAGAGCAAGCATATCATCAGTACAAAAATTCTGGACATTTACTCAGGATATTTTGAAAAATATCCCTTTGAAATAAAAACAAAAATGCTCGCCGATGGCGAGCATTTTTTATCTGTTGATGATCATCTTAGTGCCCGGAATGGCCATCAGCACCATGAGCATGGCCATGAGCCAATTCTTCTTCTGTTGCAGGGCGCGTGTTAAGAATCTCTACATCAAAGTGCAGATTTTTCCCTGCCATTGGATGATTAAGATCTACAATCACTGCTTCTGGTGTAACCTCCAAAACGATAGCCTGGAAATTATTCCCCTGATTATCTGACAATGGCAATACAGCACCAACTGGTGGCAACTCCTGCCCCTGGAACATATCCACAGGCAATTGTGTAACAGCATCTGGATTTTTCTCACCATAACCTTCACCTGGTTCTATAGTAAACGATGCCTTATCACCTACGCTCAGGTTTTGGATGCTTTCCTCAAATTTAGGAATCATCATTCCAACACCGTATAGGAAAGTCATTGGGTTCTCTTCTGACGTTTCTTCTACAAAAACTTTCTCGCCAGATTCGTCGTTAGTATGCAGTACATATTTTAGTGTTACCACATCATTTTTTTCTAATGCCATTTTATTATTATTAATTGATTCTAAAAATTGTGACCTCGCAAAAGTAAGCTTTTGAAATTAAATCATGAAAATCAAACCGCCAAAACACCCAAAATTGACTTTAAATTTTTTAATTATCAAATTTTTCTAGAACTTAGCAGAATGGCAAAACTGAAGACTATATATTTCTGTCAAAACTGTGGTGCACAGTATTCTCAATGGCACGGGCAGTGTAAAAACTGTGGCGAATGGAACACCCTGGTGGAAGAAGTGGTTGAAAAAACAACAGCTTCGGCCGTGGCAAAATCAAAATCACACATCATCAATATCATAGAGGTTGAAACCAATGAAGAACCAAGAATCAAAACTCCTTCTGAAGAGCTGAACCGTGTTTTGGGTGGTGGTATCGTGCTGGGTTCTGTCACACTAATTGGTGGCGAGCCAGGCATTGGCAAATCTACATTGCTCCTGCAGCTGGCGCTGAAAATGAAGAAAAAAATCCTCTATGTCTCCGGAGAAGAGAGTGCCTCACAAATCAAAATGAGAGCAGACCGTTTATCTGAACTTCAGAATCCTGAATGTTTCCTTTTCACGGAAACCTCTGTTGAAAAAATCCTTCACGAAGCCAAAAAACTAATGCCTGATTTTATCATCATCGATTCTATCCAGACATTGCAATCACAACTCATCGAGAGTTCTCCGGGTACAGTTTCCCAGATCCGCGAATGCTCTAATGAGATCATCAAATTTGCTAAAGAGAATAATATTCCCGTTTTTTTGGTTGGCCATATTACCAAAGACGGTCAAATTGCAGGGCCAAAGGTACTAGAACACATGGTAGACGTGGTTCTTAATTTTGATGGCGACAGAAATCATCTGTTCCGACTGTTGAGAGCCAACAAAAACCGTTTTGGCTCTACTGCCGAAATCGGAATTTATGAAATGATCTCGCAAGGTCTTAAAGAAATAAAAAACCCATCAGAGGTATTGATAACCAAAAAATCAGAAGAACTCTCCGGCAATGCCATTGCGGTAACGCTGGAAGGCAACCGGCCGATGCTGCTGGAGATCCAGGCATTGGTCTCTACCGCCGTGTATGGTACACCGCAGAGAAGCTCTACCGGATTTGATTCCAAAAGACTGAATATGCTCCTAGCCGTTTTGGAAAAACGCGCCGGCTTTCAGTTAGGTTCAAAAGATGTTTTCCTGAATATTACCGGTGGGATCAAAACCGATGATCCGGCACTGGATTTGGCTGTTGTGGCTTCTATCCTATCAAGTAACGAAGATATTGCCATCCCGGATCACTATTGTTTTGCAGGTGAGATTGGATTAAGCGGCGAGATACGGCCTGTTGCGCAGGCTGAACAAAGAATTACCGAGGCCGAAAAATTAGGCTACGAGAAAATTTTTATCTCCAACCTTAATAAACTTCCTAAAAGAAAATTCGGGATCAAAATTGAAGAAATCAGCAAAATTGAGGACTTTGTTGAGAAACTATTTTAAATCAATGATAAAAGATGGCTGTCAATTTTTTTTATAATAAATAGAATAACCAGACTGACTAATCCGGAATTTTAACAACAGTCATTAAGTAAATTGACCAAACATACTCTATAGTGAATTATCTTGCCCACTCTATCCTATCTTTTTCCGACGGTCAACTTGTTGGGAACATGATTGCGGATTTTATCCGGAATAATGAGCGAGAGAATTTTCCGTCCGGTATTCAGGAGGGCATCAGACTTCACAGAGCTATAGACACTTTCACCGACAGTCACCCGGCTGTCTCAGAAGCTAAAAAAATTTTTAGCCCGTTGGTAAGGCTTTATTCTGGGGCATTTGTGGATGTGGCTTTTGATTATTTTGTAGCCCATTTTTACACAGGTCAGGAACTTAAAAACCATTCCAAAAAAACATACCAGACGCTTTGGGAAAACGAAAAATGGCTGCCAAAAAACTACAGGCAGATGCTCATTAAAATGGAAAAAGATGACTGGCTTAGCAATTACAGAGAGGATTGGGGTATCAAGTTCAGCATGCAGAATGTTTTGAATAAAGCGAAATATCTTGATGAGAACCTGCCTGTTTTTGACATCTTCCTGCAAAACAAGCCGCAACTGCAAGCGTATTTTGATCTTTTTTTTCCTGACATTCTTGATTACTGCAAAATTAATTTTGATTAAATAAACCAATTTACGACACGCACTTTACAATTTATATAACAGAAAACTATAGATTATATTAATTTTCGCCTAAATTTTTATACATTTGATTGATGTTTAATGTGAGCTGGTTGGGTAGATTAATATTGAGTTCCCTATTGCTTTCGTCCCTTACGAAGGCAAGTGCTCAGCAATATACTTCACAAAAAATCGACAGCGTCATCAGCAAAAGTTATTATATTGTTGACCGTAACATATCCCTCAAAACAAGCTCCAATGCCTTGAAAGCTTCACAGAAAATAGGCTACTATGCCGGAGAAGCTAAAGCGCTGAAAGCGATTATCAACTGCTATCTTGGGTTAGGAAATCAGGAAAAAGCATTATCCAATGCTGAACAGCTCCTGACGATTGCAAAAAAACAAAATGATTATGTCCACATCACACAGGTATTAATCGCCAAAACACTCATCTACTCGTATCTTGGTTTTTTTGAAAAGGCATACGAAATCAGTATAGAAGCAGAAAACATCTGCAAACACATTAGCAATCAGGACGAGTATTATATCTGTATGGGACAGATCTATTCCGGCAGGTCAGAAATCCAGAATCAACAATTTGCAAATACCAAAAACACACTAAAGCTCGATCAACAAAGTGTCAATTTTTACAAAAAAATTAAGGACCCAAAGAAAAGAGATGCATGGCTCTCTATACAATATGCCAGCTTGGGTTATACATATATTGATTTGAGTGATTACAATTCTGCCCTGTACTATAATCACAAATCCTATCAATTAGCAAAAGCAGACCAAGACTCTATTAATCAAGGATTTGCGCTTTTTGGTCTCGCCAACACCTATTTGGAAATGAACAGGACCGACAGCTCTGTCCATTAGTATAAAAAAGCACTCTCTATCTTCGAAAAAGCCAAAGATATCTACCGGATGCAGTACATTTATCAGGACCTGGCCAACATCTATGAGAAACTGGGCGAAGACAAAATATACAGCTACTATTCAAAAAAAGCAGTTGAACTATCAGACCTGATAAGAATAAATGAAAAAACTGAGATGGATAAAATCTCGAACAATATCATCCAGCAGGAAAAAGACAGCTGGTACGAAAATTTGTATATCACAATCGCCTGTTTGACAGTTGCTGCCATCTTAATCACTTGGGCAGGATTAAAATACTTTAATAAACATCATCCAAAAAAAACGGAAACTGATAATAAAACTGAAGACAATGTTACGATTGACAAACAGGAACAGTATCAGCTGGAACTAAAATTGAATGACGGGTTCGCAGAACTCATAGAACTGGCCAGAGACAATAACCCGGCGTTTCTGAGTCGGTTCCGAGAAGTTTACCCATTATTTTTCACCCGGCTTTGCAACACTTACCCTGATCTTACAACAGGTCAACTTACCTTTTGTGCATTGCTGAAACTTAATTTTTCAACCAAAGAAATAGCCAGCTGCACAAACATATCCGTCCGAAGTGTTGAAACAAAAAAGAACCGAATGAGAAAGCAGTTATCCATTCCATCTGATGTTGACCTTAACAAATGGATGATGGCATTCTAGTCAAAAACATTGATAAACAGGCTTTTTTTTATGATGTAGTAGATATGATGTAGCATTTTTTTTTGCTGGGATTGTTTATCTGCGGAACTTTGCAGGAGATAAGAACACAGACTATTAGATTCTAATAGCACAAATCGGAAAAACTCTTAACATTATTTTATTTACTGTAAGAAAACGTTAATTGAAATTAAAAGTTATCGCAGGTAACCGGAAAAAAATTTAGCTCAGATCATCTGAGCTTTTTTTATTTAGAGGGAAGGGATTTTAGATTACTTCAATACATTCCATCTTGGGATAAGGGCAAATAAGCCTAGCCCTATATACATAAAAAGCACCGTAATATCAGAATATAAATACGTGCTCAAAAAATAATTATGCAGACCAAAATGGATGAAGACAAGAAGTGGGAAAAGTATGACACCGGCTTTTTTATAAAAAATAAGCAGGACCCAACTGATTAGTACCAAAACGTCTACTCCCAGCGTATAGTAAAAAAAATTGGCGGGGATCCTAATATCACGGTGTTGGGAAAATTCGGCTAAATCCGTATTGATGCTTAGGCAAAACAGTAGCAGGATGAGCGCGAAAATGATGTAAAAATCTTTGTTGTTCTTAAAACTTTTATCCACAGAATTCATTTGATAAAAATAAAAAAAAGAGCTTAATAATAAGCTCTTTTCTATAGAAATTTCTATTAACTAAACTATATACTCACCGCATTGATCAGACGGTTTTTGTCGCTAATGTATTCCTCCATAGAGATCATACTCTCTGTTCTCATAACATCCTGAATATCATCTATCTGATAAATAATTCTTTTAGCATCTTCTGTATTCATAGCTCTCATTTTGCAGAAGATATTGTATTTACCGGAAGTCACGCTGGCTTCCACTACATTTGGTATCATTGCAAGCTTCTTAAGAACCTCGTGTGTATGGTTTGATTTTGTAAGTAAAATACCGATAAATGCAGTAAAATTGTAATCAAGTTTACCGTAATCGATATTAAGAGAAGATCCAAGAATTATACCTGCATCCTCCATTTTTTTTACTCTTACATGGATAGTTCCGGCGGATACATCCATTTGCTTAGCAATTTCTGTAAATGGCATTCTGGTGTTTTCTACTAAGAAATCCAGGATCTTTTTGTCGATATCATCCAATTGATAATTCATATTTAGGCTTTGTTATTTATTTAAAATATAGTTAACTTTTTTGCAAATTTAAAAAAAATAACTTAAATAAAATAACTTATTAAAAGATTAACATGTTTTAACAAAATCACCTATTTCACATGATTATTATCATTTATTAGATTCTTTTTTTAACGAATCTATTTTATTATCAGAAACCGTAGTACTGTCAGATTTCGATTTATCTCGCTTTTTAAACAATCTTCTGAACGAATTAAAACTTCTACTGTACACAACGCCAACACCATAACTTTGGTTAGCACCCGCCGTACCTATACCAATATTAGAAGGTTTGGAATAGGCACGAAGAAGTCGGCTGCCGTTATTGTTTCTGCTCCAGTCATATTCTATAATGCCTTCCCCGGATAAATAGTTGGCATTGGTGTTTTCTGTCCTAGAGATCGGCACACCCAGACCCGTTTTAATATTAACTCTTGGCGACAATGCAAAACTCACGCTTGTATTGGCCCTGTCAGATGTATTAGAGTTAGGATCGCCGCTGATGTAATCCAGATTAACCTGAAAGGCGCTGCTTATGGTATTAAGAACGCTTCCCAATTGCTTAAAGACCATATTATAGCCAGCACTCTGAGCTGTTTTTGAAAGATTAAAGTCTAATCCACCGGAATTAACGACATTAAAGTTATTGAGGACCAGAACAGACCCAAACTGTATCACACGCTCATCCTGGTTATTCATCTTATCAGCCAGTGTTTCCCTAACCTGCGACGATACATCTGGAGCAGATACCCCGAATGCAATATCAGGCTTGGTTAAGGTTCCGGTGATCTTTGTAGTCAAAACTACATTAATAGGTTGCGTAAGCGACATGCCAAGGTATTCTCCGGCATTGGTTACTGTTCTGGTATAATTGGCAGTAATATTGAGGTCCGGCAACATCGGGCTGCCTGTCCACTGGATGCTGCTGCCACGTGCAATCTGGAAAGTCCTGTCCAGAATGGCTTTGGATACAAATGTCCCGTTATCCACTATATAGCTTCCGTTCATGCTGATATTGCCACTTCTTTCCATTCTAAACTTCATATGGTTAGCATCTCCTCTTACAGAGATATTGCCGACATCATCACCCACCAAGATATTAACCAGAGAACCTTTATCTATAGTCACATCAAAATCGATCAGCATATTGGCGCCCGATCTTTTCTTTTTTTCAACAGACACAATACCTTCATCATCCCGCTTTAGAAACCTGAGAATTTTAAACTCTTCTACATTAGCCGTCGACGCACTGTTAAAGGTAAAACTACTGTTGTTAAGCACCCTGAGACCGTCATTTGGGGTTGATATTTCCAAACCGGAAACAGGACCACTGACATACAGGTCGCCCTGTCCCATAACCCGTCCCCAGAAAAGATCATTGTCATCCTGAGTAGAATTAAGCACCAAAAGATTATCGGCATGCATAATAAGGTTAACAGCCAGTGATGACAGGGTCTCGAACTGGATAGAACCGGAAATATTCCCTTTTGAGTTTTCTCGGCCGTCCCTGATCCCGATATTGTTAAGCAGCGCCAATCCCTTGGAAAGATTAATAACGGTATCCTCAAAAGAATAATCTACGCCAGTGAAGAGAAGCTTAAGGCCAAAACCTTTCATGGCTATGTCACCACTGTAATCGATGTCGTTGAGCGGACCGGATATGTTGAGATCACCTGTCGCTTTGCCACGGAAATTACCAAACACCGTTTCTACGAATTGCTGTGCAAATGCGATATCGAATTCACTCATCTTGGCATCAAGATTAAGAACCGGCGATGCAGGATTGTTATCGATTGTACCCTTTACATCCAGAGTGTTTTGACCAAAAAGGTCCGAAGAAAGTGCTTCTACATTAACATCAAAGACATTAGGCTTTTCGCTTTTGGTAATTTTGGCCTCTATATTACCCATCGCTTTGCCATTCATCATAATATCATTAACGGTAAGATCTACCAAAGGCTCCAGATTGTTGCCTGATTTTCTCACTTGTATGCTTCCGTTCGCAATACCTTTGATATTCATAGCATCATCATCCTGGCTGCTAAAAGCAAATAGTTTTGAGACATCCAGGTTTTTCACCTCAGCATCTGCGGTAAAGTCTTTACCAGAACGGAAATCAGCAGATTTCAGTAGCAGCTCACTGTCATCAGAATAAATCCTTAAATTTTGTATGACAAAATCTTTTTCCTTTTTCCTGTAAGTGATAGAATGGTTAAGTTCCGGGCTGGTATCAATGCTCCAGGCAACATTATTAAATTTGATTGTGGTTGGCTCAAACCGGAAAACATAATCACCAATGTTATTTGTCGTCTGATTGATATTTACCGCATAGTCCTTCATCTGCTTCGCGGTTTCATCATCCGGCGTTCCCAGCTTAAAAACAGTGGAAATATGAAGAACCTGCTCATTTTCGTTGTAAGCAGACAATTTGAGATCCTGCAAAACATGATCACCATACTGTGCCCTTTTCACAGTTGTCAAAAACTGCTGAGACAGATTTGCCGTATTCACCCGCAGGCTGATACTGTCAACCATAGCACTGTCTTTTACTTTGTTGAGGTCAGGCTGATAGGTCGCGTCGGTTTCGGCAAGGAATTTTTCAGCTTCGGAAAGCTCCTTTTTGCTGGTGAGGACATATTTGATCCGTGAGGCATCAGCATTCAAAGTCAGGTCATTGGTATTTCCGGAATAGCTTCCAGCCACTTTTGCACCATTCTCCAGCTCAAGATCGGGAACAAAAAAGGAAACCAAACCCTGTTTTACATCAAAATCAAAGTCGAAGTTTTGGCCGTTATAGGTTTTTTTCGGCGGATTGCCTACCAGGATCTTATCAATACTGTTGGTAACCATTTTTGCAATATCCTCAAGGTTAAAGCGCCCGGAGATCTTACCCACCACAGCACCTGGTGCGTCTACCGAAACAATCCTGTTACCATCCTCAAAATAAGCTTTGATTTTAGAATCCGGGATCTGCAGTTTCTGCGCAGGCGAATTAAGGACCAGATTTTTGATCCCCGCATCCAGATTGAGATCGTTAAGGCTTGTCATAGCCAATTTGCCACTCACAAATCCGCTAACGGCATTAGTTTCTCCTGCCGAAATGCCAAAATATTTCAGATTAAGATATCTGATATCCGCTTCAAAATCTGCCAGAAGCCTCTTGGTACTGAAGTCCACAAAACCCTTGAAACTACCTTTGGCATTGGCATCATTAGCAATAACATTACCTGTAAACCGCCTTTTATTAAGAATTCCGGCAATAGATATATTATTAAGGCTCTTGCCCATCAGATCAATATGATTAACATCGGAAGTCGTTTTAACATACATCGTGTTGACATCAAAACCCTCGCCCTGTACATCAAATTTCCCAGAGATGAGCCCGACTTGCTTATTCTTGGTCAAAGCTGTTACATTAAGATCTTTCACCTCAAAATAACCTTTGTATTTTGGCCTTTTGGTGCTGTAATCCACCAGATTCAGATTTTTCATCCTGGCCTGGCCAATCCCGGTAATAAGATTTCCGGTAGCGAGAACCTGTTTGGGATTTACTTTGACAGAGCCGTTATACTTCAATCTTCCAAATTCATCTGCAAAATTTCCCATTTTCGAAGAAATGAAGGTAGGCAAAGATGCCTTGAGGCCTTTGTACGTAAAATCTGCAGCCAAATCCTTACTCTCGACAAAGAATTTTTTATCCAGAACGCTGGAGATCGTCATTTTCTTGGTATTGAGATTAATTTCCTGAGATCTAATCAAGAAATTATCCAATGTAAAAGCATTGAGAGGACCCGTCATCTGCCCGGAGATGTTCATGGGCGTATAATTATCCCAATCCGGCACAAAGTAACTGATATCATAACCACTCACCTGGCTTCCGGACACAATGTTAAGATCCCAGTTCACCTTGTTTCCAAAGTCAGCAAATTTGGTTTTAGGATCAAGATTAAGAATAGCCTCACCCTGCAGCAGAGAATAATTGGTATTGAAGGTCAGATTACCGAATTTGAGATGTTTTTTGGTTAATTCAAAATTGGTAGAGAAGGTGTCTACAATATGCTCTTTGCCGTATCGTTTGGTGATGAAATTAAAATTTCTGATATCTGCAGAAACATCAGAACCTTCTACCTTGAGAGAGGTGACATTCAGGTTAACTTTTCTGGCATCCATCCACCGGCCCTCTTCCCCCGGAAGATTTTCATTAACAATACTTGCGATCCCATTGATAATATCAAACTTCATCCCCATTTTAAAGGGTTTTTTCTTAGGATCACGTGGTTTACCATCGTCAAAATTATCTACATAGCGGATAAAATTACTGATACTGTCACCTTTATACGTAATAACCCTTACAACAGGATTGATAATGGTTGCCTGATTAAATTTAATATCTCTTGTATTGAAGGCCAGTGCAAACCAGTCTGAACCGACTCTTAGTTCTTTTGCTTTTACAAATTCATAATTCTTATAATCCTTTAACCGAAGCCCTTTTATGGTAACATCTCCAAAAAAATTAACGTCTATGTCATCTATAGACATTCCCATTTTGAGATCCTTATTCAGGAAATCGATGGCCTGACCGGCAATATAACGCTTGGTAACCGGCAGATTAATAATGATGAAAATCAGCAGCAGCAACCCGGCAATCCCAAAAAACAGATAACTCAAAAGCCTAAGGATTAGCGGGCTTTTCTTTTTCACAGCCGGTTGGTCGACTTTGGATTCTTGGTTATTTGTATTTTTATTTTCTAACTTTGCCATCTATTATGAGCAGTTCAATTATTTTAGGTATAGAATCGTCTTGCGATGACACGTCCGCAGCAATAATCAAGGATAATAAAATCCTTTCCAACATCGCTGCCAACCAGCAAATCCATAATGAATATGGTGGCGTGGTTCCGGAACTGGCTTCCAGAGCGCATCAGCAAAACATCATCCCTGTTGTGGAGAAAGCATTCTCAAAAGCAAATATACAACAAAATGAGATTTGTGCGATTGGTTTCACACGGGGTCCCGGACTTTTGGGTTCACTCTTGGTCGGAACCTCTTTTGCAAAATCACTGGCGATGAGTTTGGATGTTCCGTTGATAGAAGTCAACCATTTGCAGGCGCATATTCTCGCCCATTTTATTGAAGATGCTAATCCTACACCGCCCACATTTCCGTTTCTATGTTTAACGGTTTCCGGTGGTCATACAATGATTGTTTTGGTTAAGGATTACTTCGATATGGAAATTATCGGAAAAACCATTGATGATGCCGCTGGCGAAGCGTTTGACAAAATCGGAAAAATCTTCGATCTCGATTATCCTGCCGGACCAATTGTGGATAGATTAGCTAAAGATGGAAATCCCGACGCTTTCAAGTTTAACAAACCGAAAATGGAAGCTTATGATTATTCTTTCAGCGGAATAAAAACGTCTGTTTTATATTTTATCCAGAAGGAAGTAAGGAAAGATCCTGATTTCATAAAAGAGAATCTGAATGACCTTTGTGCCTCTGTTCAGAAATCAATTATTGAAATCTTGATGGATAAACTGGAAAAAGCCTCGGTAGAACTTAATGTCAAAGATGTTGCGATTGCCGGCGGTGTTTCTGCCAATTCCGGTCTCAGAAAAGCAATGGAATACAATCGCAAAAAACTCGGCTGGAATATCTTCATCCCAAAATTCGAATACACCACAGATAATGCTGCAATGATTGCAATGGTAGCGAAACTGAAATACGAACGTGGCGAGTTTACAGATATTAGGACTACGGCTACGGCGAAATATGACTTGTAGATATAAGTCTTATAAATTATATGTTATGAAAAAAAAAGTATTGTTTTTACTTTTAAGTCTTAATTTCTCTTTAGTATTTTGCCAAAATTGGTTTTTATTAACATCTAGTAATGACCATAAATATTATGTTAAAGACCTTTTGCCCTCTTCTGATGATGATAAAATATGGGTAAAACAAGTCTCCAATAAAGTAGAATACTTTCCTAACGAAAAAGTAAAAAAAGCAATAATAGAAAGAGAATTGGTTACGTGGAAAATTAATTGTTCAGCAAAAAAATTAGGTTTAGAGAGAGTTATAATATATGACAAAAAAGGAAATGTACTTCGAGATTTAAAAGAAGATTTTGTTATTTTAGAAGATGTAATACCCGATTCTGTTGGCGAATCTTTATTAAATAATCTTTGTCAATGGACTAAAAATAATATTTTCAGGTCTAAATTTATAATTTATTCTAATAAAGGAGGAGTTGCTTCGTTTGAAGAATTTAATAGTGTAGCGTCCACAGTATCATCTGAAGATTTAGATGAATTGATAAATTCAACACAACCTTAAATTTAAATAGCTATCGAAAACAACACTTATGAAAATACTCCTCGAAGAAAAAATCCTTGAAAAACAATCCAGAAATAAGTCTAAATTTTACTGGATCCTGGAAACCATTACCGGCAAAACAGAAACTTCTGATGCAGCTGAGGATTTTGACTTAATCGGTTCCGAGACAGGCTATCTGCAAACAATCAAGGAAGAAATTATTGAGATGATTAATTCCGAGAATATTTTCAGCTTTGATTATGAACCCAAAGAAGGCGACTATCTTTCCATCAAAAATAATTTAAGAAAAAACGAATATCTCAATTTAATCTTCCTCAGCAACACTTGGGTAGAAGAAATCTATATGTGTTCTTTGCGAGAATGTGACACAGATATCTACACTACGATTAAAACTGGCGTTGCTTTTATCAGTGAGAATGAAGTATTTTTCTAAAATATAAAACAACTACCTAATCTGAAAACTATGAACAAAGCAAAAAATTACCTGGAGATCAACCGAAATTCCTGGAATAAAAAAACAGAAGTGCACATCAATTCTGAGTTTTATAATCAGGACAGTTTTTTGAAAGGACAATCATTTTTAAACAACATCGAATTGGAATTATTAGGCGATGTTTCCGGCAAGAAAATTCTGCATCTCCAATGTCATTTCGGGCAGGATTCCATTTCTTTGAGTCGCTTAGGCGCAGATGTTACAGGTGTAGATTTATCTGACAAATCAATAGAAACTGCAAGACAGATTGCAGAACAAACACAACAAACCACTCAATTCATTTGTTCCGATGTTTATGATTTATCCAATCATCTGGATGAAAAATTTGACATCGTTTTCACAAGCTATGGCACAATAAGCTGGCTTCCGGATCTCGATAGATGGGCAAAGATTATTTCAGATTTTTTGAAACCGGGCGGAAAATTGGTTTTTGTAGAATTTCATCCTGTGGTGTGGATGTTTGATGACAATTTTGAAAAAATCGGATACAATTACTTTAATACTGAGCCGATTATCGAATCCGAAAACGGAACGTATGCAGACAAATCTGCTGACATATCGCAGGAAAACATCACCTGGAATCACAGTCTGAGCGAAGTTTTCACCAGTCTGCTCAATAATGGTCTGGAGATTTTATCTTTCAACGAAATCGACTATTCGCCATATAATTGTTTCAGCAATACAGTAGAATTTGAGCCGGGAAAATTCAGGATAAAACATTTTGAAAACAAAATTCCAATGGTTTATTCTCTGGTTGCTAAAAAGAAAATTTAAGATAAAAACATCATTTATAAGACTTGAAAATTTCTATTTTTGCTGTATAAAAATAAAAAGTTATGGCTTCAGGATTCTTTGCAATCTTAGACGATATCGCCGCGCTGATGGACGATATTGCTGTTACCAGCAAGTTGGCAACAAAAAAAACAGCAGGGATACTGGGTGACGACCTTGCCGTGAATGCAGAAAAGGCTACCGGTTTCCTTTCTTCCCGCGAGATTCCTGTTCTTTGGGCTATTACCAAAGGCTCTTTTATCAATAAACTGATTATCCTGCCAATTGTTTTTTTGCTTAATTATTTTTTTCCGGAGGCGATTAAAGTGATTTTAATTTTAGGCGGTCTTTACTTAGCTTATGAAGGTGTAGAAAAAATCATTGAATTTCTTTTTCACCGTAAAAAAGAAGGTCACGAAGTTGTAGAAGAAAGCGTCTTGCCCGAAGATGATGAGAAGTCTGAGAAAACAAAGATAAGCTCTGCCGTCAAGACCGATTTTATATTATCGTTAGAAATTGTCATCATTGCATTGGGAACCGTTATCGAGAAAGAGCATCCGCTTATCACGCAGATCATTGTTGTTACATTAGTAGCATTTATAGCAACAGTGGGGGTTTACGGCATTGTGGCACTCATTGTAAGGATGGATGATGCAGGCTTTTTCCTTATGAAAAAATCCGGTAACAAAGGTTTCTTCTCTGGCTTGGGCCAGTTTCTGATCAAAGCATTGCCAATCGTTATCAAAATTTTGGGCGTGGTAGGAACCATTGCTTTATTACTGGTTTCCGGCGGAATTTTTATGCACAATATTGATTACATCCACCATCTGATTCCGCAATCTGTGCCTGCTACCATTGCGGAGTTCGGATTAGGGATTATTTTTGGCTTGGCAGCGGTTTTGGTAATGACGATTGGGAAAAAGATATTTTCTTTGATTAAGAAGTAATATGTCAAGTTAGTTACTAATGCCCAGAATAAACGCCACAATCAAAAATAAAAGGCAGAGTAAGGCGTATAAAACATAGCCAATAGCACCAATTAAAAGAATATATCCCAGTATTTTTCCCATAATTAAATTTATATAAAAAATTGAAATGAAACTTTTCTTTGGACAGATTTTTCCGGAAATAAAGATCGATTCCGACGAGCAGCAGCACATCACAAAAGTGCTACGAATGCGCGAAGGTGAAGAAATTTTTGTAACAGACGGGAAAGGCAACCTTGCCAAAGGCAGCCTGATTTTGGAAGGCAAAAAAGTATCGTTAAACGTTTTGGAAGTCCAGAAAGACCTTCCTGATTTTTCCCCGAAACTACACATTGCCATAGCACCAACCAAAAATATCGACCGTATTGAGTTTTTTGTAGAAAAGGCGGTAGAAATGGGAATTGCAGAGATCAGCTTTATCCAGACAGACAACTCAGAACGTAAGATAATCAATATCGATAAAATCAGGAAACAGGCTATTGGCGCATCAAAACAAAGCCTGAGATGCCATTTCCCAGTCGTTAATGATCTTAGAAAATTTTCTGATTTTATGAAAACACTGGATCCTGAAACCACCTTTGTAGCGCATTGCAACGAAAATCTGGAACGGATTAATTTGAACGCGCTTCGATCCTTCGACTCCGCTCAGGATGACAAGCGTGACAACAAAACAAGCGACGATATGCCTGTTGATGTCAGTCTGAGGTTCTCGAAGACTTTTTCGCAATACACTTTTCTGATTGGGCCCGAAGGTGATTTTTCTGATAAAGAAATCCAATTGTTGGCAGACAAAGGTATCAAAGCGGTTTCTCTCGGTAACCAGAGATTGAGAACCGAAACGGCCGGGATTTTTGTTGCCGCTTGGAACTATGATCAGATGTTCTAAAAAACTGTCTGTCAGATCCTTGCCAGACCTTGCTCTCTCAAATACTTTTCCAGAATCATATCGCCACTTGGGATTGAGTTTTTTGCCCAACGGATTTTCATCTGCAGTAGTTTTTCTTCGGACAATTTGTAATCGATATCAGATTTCAGCAATTTCTGTTTGAGTTCGTACATGCAAATAGCTGCCGCAACCGATACATTAAAACTTCTGGTGAAACCATACATCGGAATGGCTAAAGTTTCATCAGCAAAATCCAGCAGTTCATCGGTAGTACCCTCCCACTCTGTCCCGAAAACCAAGGCCAAAGGTTCCGTAATCTCATAATCCGGGAGCATTTTCGCATTGTTCTCTGCAGAAACGGCGACGATCTTATATCCTCGGTTTTTGATATTTTGTAAAGAATCAATGGTTCTTGGCATTTTCTCTACCTCGACCCAAGTATCTGCACCTTTAGTGACTTTCAGATTTGGTTCAAAGAAATTTTCTTTCTCCATCGCCACCACTTTATGAAATCCGCAGGCTTCTACCGAACGAACGATTGCCGCCGCATTCCGGAACTGATAAATATCCTCCATCACAGGCAAAACAAAATCTGAACTTTCTTTGGAATAATGTTCGATTTTTTGGAAACGTTCGGGTGTTAGGAATTGCTGGAGATATTCGTAAGTGGATTCTAAATTCAAGGTTTTGGGTTTAAATTAAGTTGCAAATTTCGGGATTTTTCTTTTTATAAAATGTAGATTTTAACGCAAAGTCTGCAAAGTTTTTTTTGACATTATTGAAAACATTTTAAGGTTTACAAAGAGGTAAAACCCATCAAAGTTAACTTACTCAAATGAAAACCCTTTCAGAGTTTGAAACTCTGAAAGGGTTATTAAAATAAAAAAGCGGTAAAAAATTACCGCTTAATATTTATTTTCTTTTGTTTCTAGCTTGCTCCTGAGCCCTCTGTTGCTCTTGTGCTTTCTCCATCATCTCACGCATCCTTTTCTGGAAAGTCCCTTCTTTTTTCGGTTCTTTCTTTTTATTCTCCTGAATCATGGCGTGGATCTTTTTCTCATCCAGGATAAAATATTTGATAACTAAGATAATTACAATGTTAATCGCATTGGAAACAAAATAGTACCAAGACAATCCCGACGCTGAACTGTTTAAAAAGAACAGGAACGTGATTGGGAAGATGTACATCAAGACCTTCATATTTGGCATCCCTTCCTGCTGTGGCTGCTGGATATTGCCAGAAGTCATGATAGTGTAAATCAAGATTACAACCGTACAGGCCAATGCAAATACACTCAGGTGATTGCCCAATAACGGAATATTGGTTCCCCAATGGATAATATCGTCATAGGCCGTCAGATCCGGAACAAACCAAAAGCTTTTGCCTCGTAAATCTATCATATTCGGGAAGAAACGGAAGAGTGCATAAAACAACGGAATCTGCACAAGCGCCGGTAAGCAGCCCGCCATCTGATTAACACCAGCCTTCCTGTAAACAGCCATGGTCTCCTGTTGCTTTTTCATGGGGTCGGCATCCTTAAATTTGGCGTTGACCTCATCAATCTCCGGACGAATCACCTTCATCATTGCGCTCAATTTGTGCTGTTTGAACATTACCGGAGACAAAATCAATTTCACGATAATCGTCATCCAGAAGATTGCCCAACCTGCGGCAATGCCCCATGATGAAATCAGGTTGTACATCGGGATAAACACGTGACGGTTGAGCGAGCCGATGAATGACCAACCAAGCGGAAGAATCTCATCGAAGTTTTTGTCATAAGACTTCAGCAGATCCAGATCCAATGGCATAAAATACCAGGTAAAGTCCTGATTGAGCTCGTTACCGGCCAAAGTAACCTGCCCGTCGTAATTCATTTTTTTAAGATATTCGCCTTCCGGGATAGCTTCCTGATTACCTTTTGATTTGGTAAACCCGTTTTTAGCCTCGATCACTGCGGCAAAGAACTGCTGCTTAACACCAATCCAGTTGATCGTTTCGTCTGCCTCATCCATATCGGAACGGGCATCGTAATCGTAATCTTTATAATTGTTGAAAGCATACACAAACTCGGTGTGCGACTCTTCCTGCGAGCGGCCTTTTTCTGCACCTCTCACATTGTAGTTCCAGACAAAATTGGCTTTACCATCGTTGACAACAGTTGCTAAACCTTGTGTTTTTACCTGAAAATCCAAAGTATATTTTGGCTTAAGCGTATAAACAAACTGAATAACCGCATTGCCCACTTTTGAACTCAGCGTTACAGCATTCCCGGAAACTTGTGGTACAAAAACCAAATCTTTGGTATTGAAAACTTTACCGGATTTATCTTTGAACTCAAATCCGTAATTGGAATTATTATTACTGAAAAGGTAAAGCGGCTTACCACCAAAAGCCTGGAATTTATTCAACTTTACAGAACTTAATTGCCCGCCAACACTGGAAAATTCTAAAGATAACTCATCATTCTGAAGGTTAACTTTTTGTACAGAATTAGGTGTGACTGCCGCAGCATTCAGGTTGGTTGCCACTGGTTTTGCTTTGGTAGTCTGCTCTGTTTTTTTGGCTTCGGCAGCCAGTTTTTCCTGCTCGGACTGGGCATTTCGGTTTTGGAAATAAAACATAAAACCGATAAGAATCATAGAAAAAACCGCAAAGCTTATCAGCTGGTTTTTGTCTAATCCGTTATTCTGTTGCATTATAGAATTAAGTTTAAAGTTTAAGGTTTTTTAGTTGAAAGTCTTCGATAGCCTCAGACTGACAGTTAAGAAACCTGTTTCATTTTGGTCTGCAAAAATAGGATTTATTTTCCATATTCTGTTATAAAGACGAATGGCTCAGGGAAATACTTTTTCTGTTCTATCAAGTAAAAAGTATAATGTACAACGTATTTTCCATATTCTGAATCATACTTTGTACACTATACTTACTACCTTTTACTTATTTTTTACCGCAGCGGAAACAAATGCTTTGAACAAAGGATGTGGTGTAGCCACAGTACTCTTGTATTCCGGGTGATATTGTACACCTACGTAGAAAGGATGATCTTTGAGTTCCAGTGTTTCTACCAAACCGGTCTCCGGGTTGAAACCTGTTGGGACTAAGCCGTTATCTTCAAATTCTTTTTTATAATCACTGTTGAACTCGTATCTGTGGCGATGACGTTCGGAGATGGTTTTCGCGCCATAGATTTCTGCAAGCTTAGAACCGGGTTTCAGCGTGCACTTCCACGCTCCTAGACGCATGGTCCCTCCTTTTTCTACGACATTTTTCTGTTCTTCCATCAAAGAGATCACCGGATCCGGCGTAGATGTATCAAACTCTACACTGTTGGCTTTTGGCAATCCCAAAACATCTCTTGCAAATTCTATCGTCATAATCTGCATCCCCAGGCAGATTCCCAACAACGGGATTTTATTTTCCCGGGCATACTTAGCCGCCTGAATTTTTCCTTCTATTCCACGATCACCAAAACCTGGTGCAATAAGGACTCCATCAACATCTTTCAGTAATTGATCTGCTCCTTTCTCTTCGATATCACCACTGTAAACCCATCTCAGCTTAACTTCGGTTTCCTGATCGGCACCGGCGTGGATAAAGGCTTCTGCAATAGATTTGTAAGAATCCTGAAGTGATACATACTTCCCTACCAAAGCAATTTCTACACTTTTCTTCGGATTTTTATATTTTTTGAGGAATGATTTCCAGTCTTTAAGATTAGATTCTTTCCCGACAGGAAGGTCGAGTTCTTTGAGGACGACCTCATCAAACTTCTGTCTCTGCAGATCCAATGGCACTTCGTAGATCGTTGGCATATCGATACATTCGATCACATTGTCCAGACCTACATTACAGAACTGCGCCAGTTTTGACTTGAGTGCTTTTGGGATATGATGCTCGGTTCTGCAAACCAAAACATCAGCCTGGATTCCGCTTTCCATCAATTGACGGACAGAATGCTGGGAAGGTTTTGTTTTGAGTTCACCACTGGATGACAAATAAGGCAATAATGTCAAATGGATGACCATTGAATTATTTTTACCCAATTCCCACTGCAACTGGCGGACACTTTCTATATAAGGCAGAGATTCTATATCACCAACTGTTCCTCCAATCTCAGTAATAATGATGTCATAATCCTTTTTGGAAAGCATCTTTATCCTTCGTTTGATCTCGTTGGTAATGTGTGGGATTACCTGAACGGTTTTCCCAAGGAAATCGCCTTTACGTTCTTTTTCTATAACGGTTTGGTAGATTTTACCCGTCGTTACATTATTGTTTTGTGAAGTAGGAGAATCTAAAAACCTTTCGTAATGCCCAAGGTCCAAATCTGTTTCTGCGCCGTCTTCGGTCACATAACATTCACCATGTTCGTAGGGATTAAGTGTTCCGGGGTCGATGTTGATATAGGGGTCAAGTTTCTGGATAGTCACTTTGAAACCGCGGGATTTCAGAAGCAGTCCCAAAGAGGCAGAGACAATCCCTTTACCCAGTGAAGAAGTAACACCTCCTGTGACGAAGATGTACTTTGTTTCTTTTTTACTCATTAGATTAGGTTTATGCAAAGTTAAAGTATCTCGGCGTAACCTGCAATTTTGATCCAAATAATAAATAAAAATATGATTATAAATGTATAAAAATTTTTACCTTCATTTTTAGAAAAATAAGATCAAAAAATTTATAAAATTTACCTTTTAGATATTTATGAAAAATATATTTGACAAGGCTGACACTGTGCACTTCATCAAAAGAATCAATAGCCTTACAGAGGACTCTTTCCCAAAATGGGGAACCATGTCTGTGGACAAAATGCTGGCCCACTGCAACGTAACTTATGAACTGATTTATGAGCAGGAGAAACACCGGAAACCAACAGTTATTACCAGATGGCTGCTCAAAAGATTTGTAAAACCAAAGGTTACCAATGAGATCCCTTACAAACAAAACCTGCCCACAGCCGCCATGTTTGTCATTACCAATGAGAAATATTTTGATGAAGAAAGAAAACGCCTCATCGGCTTTATTCAGAAAACGCAGCAATTGGGAGCAGAAGCTTTTGAGGGCAAAGAAAACTTCAGTTTTGGCAAGCTGACGTCTAAAGAATGGAATAATATGATGGCAAAACATCTGGAACATCATTTGACACAATTTGGCGTTTAATTTTAAGGCAACTTAATCCGTCTTTCAACTCCCACTTTTAAAATTAATGCAATGAAAAAACTTTTCTCATCCATAACATTTAGAAATATAGAACTCAAAAACCGTATTGTGATGTCGCCCATGTGCATGTACTCTGCAGAAGACGGCATCGCAAATGATTTCCATTTCGTGCATTACGCAAGCCGTGCGCAAGGCGGAACAGGTTTAATCATCACAGAGGCTACGGCTGTAGAACCAAGAGGAAGAATTAGCGACAAATGCCTCGGAATCTGGAATGATGAACAAGCCAACGCGTTGAAAAAAATCGTCCAATTTGTACATCAAAACTCAGAAAGTAAAATCGGGATACAATTGGCCCATGCAGGCAGAAAAGGTTCTATCTCAGCTGAAACTAACACACAAATGAGTGTGGAAAAGGGCTGGGAAACAATTGCACCAAGCGCAATCCCCTTTCAAAGCAGCGATAGAATCCCACACGAATTATCCTTAGAAGAAATCAAAAATCTTGTGGAAGATTTTCGTAAAGCGACCAAAAGAGCGGTGGAAGCAGGTTTTGATGTGATAGAACTGCATGCGGCGCATGGCTACCTGATTCATCAGTTTTTGTCTCCACTTTCCAATACAAGAACCGATGAATATGGCGGAAATCCGGAAAACAGAGCAAGATTCTTAATGGAAATTGTAGAGGGCGTTAATTCTCAACTAACAGGAAAACAAGCCCTTTTTGTAAGAATCTCCGGAACTGAGTACGCTGAAAATGGTTGGGAAATCTCCGACAGCGTAGCGCTGGCAAAAATCTTAAAAACCAAAAATGTAGATCTGATAGACGTTTCCAGTGGCGGCAATATCAGTGGTGCAAAAATCGAGTTAAAACCTGGCTATCAGGTTCCCCTGGCAGAAGCGGTTAAAACAAATGCCGCAATCAAAACAGGCGCAGTTGGTCTGATAACTACCGCAGAACAGGCGGAAGCAATCCTACAAAAAGGACAGGCAGATTTGATTTTTCTGGCAAGAGAAATTCTCAGAAATCCTTATTTTGCGGTTCAGTCTTCTTGGAAAGATGGCGATGATTGTTTTTATCCGCATCAATATCTGAGAGCGAAACCAACAAAATAATTATGATTTTTGCACAAATTTTACATTCATTTTTCTTCGGCATGTTAAGTTATTGTCTCTACTCGAGATATAATAATGGAATTGTAAAACCCATTTATGTAAGTCTACTGATTATAATGTTTTTTTGTCTGCTTCTGTACAATTATTTCGTGGATGGTTTATCAAATCGTCTATTTTTATTTACTCTAATGTTTTCAATTTCAGTTATAATATTACAGTTTATGAAAAAATTTATAACTGTATTTGAAAGCAATCAAGAATTAAAAAAACATAAACAATTAAAGGAAAACATTTTAGCGACACAGAATTTTATAATTAATAAAGCATTTATTGTCGGTTTATTTCTATATCAATTGTTGCTTATTTGGTTTCCTGAAATTTTGAAAGACTATTGGATAATCAATAAAAAAACCGTCCTCAAAGAAAGAACGGTTTTTTATAGGATTAACTTGTCAAGACCTGAAATTACTCAATTATCATTTACAAAACGTTATTCCATTAATGATTTTCTAGTATTGAAAATTCCTTACGGCTTCCAGTGTTTTATCGATCTCTTTATCACCTATGGCTGCGGACACAAACCAGGTCTCATAGCCACTTGGTGGCAGATAAATCCCCTGATCCAACAACTGATGGAAAAAGTTATTGAACAAGCTGATGTTAGAATTTTTAACTTCAGTAAAATTGCTGACAGAAGTCGCATTGAAGAACAAAGACATCATGCTGCCTTTTCTGTTGATCCTGTGTTGTATTCCTTTTTCGTTAAGGATTTTACTCATCTCAAAATCAAGGGTCTCGGCAGTCTTATTAATTTTAGTATAAAAATCTGGATCCTGTTGTATCAATTGCAAAGTCTTCAGCCCGGCTCTCATGGCCAGAGGATTGCCACTGAGTGTTCCGGCCTGGTAAACATCGCCACGAGGCGAGAGATAATTCATAATCTCATTGCGGCCGGCAAATGCACCAACAGGCAACCCGCCACCTATGACTTTACCAAAAGTCACCAGGTCTGCTTTGATCCCCAATGCTTCCTGAGCACCGCCAAAAGCCAGACGGAATCCCGTCATCACCTCATCGAGAATCAAAATAGCACCGTTCTCATCACAGATTTTTCTCAAATTTTGAAGAAAATAATTTTCCGGCAAAATGCAGCCCATATTTCCGGCAATCGGTTCTACAATGATGGCCGCAATCTGCCCAGGATTTAATCTGAAAAGCTCTTCTACCTGTTCAAAATTATTATATTCTGCAAGCAATGTATCTTTGGCAGTACCTTGGGTAACACCCGGAGAATTTGGGTTCCCAAAAGTAGCCGCGCCGCTGCCGGCCTGTATTAGAAAAGAATCTGAATGGCCGTGATAACAACCTTCGAACTTAATTATCTTGTCGCGGCCTGTGTAACCTCTCGCCAGGCGAATGGCACTCATACAGGCCTCCGTTCCTGATGATACCATTCGGATCTGGTCTATATTAGGGACATTTTCTACAATTAATTTCGCAATCTCCGTCTCCAGCTCGGTAGGTGTCCCGAAGGAAAAACCTTTTTCTGCCTGTAGTTTCAGGGCTTCCAGAACTTCGGGGTGGGTATGTCCCAGGATAGCCGGTCCCCAGGAGTTGATATAATCGATGTAGGTCCTGTTATCCTCATCGGTAAGGTAAGCGCCCTTTGCCGATTTCATAAATACAGGAACACCTCCCACAGATTTGAAGGCTCGCACCGGGGAATTGACACCACCGGGAATATATTGGTACGCTTCTTCAAAAAGCGCTGAACTTCTTTGGTAAATCATTTTTTTTGAGTCCGAAGTCCGATGATGGAAGTCGGAAGTTTTTTAATATTATGTTTTAATTTTTTATTGTCTTTAAATCTAAAATCATCCATCATCCGACTTCCATCTTCCTACTCTTTCCGAATTGCAAATCTTCCATCATCTGACTTCCGACAAAATTTAGCTTCTTGGTTTTTTGCTTTGCAGATAGATGAGCTGGCCGGCTTGTGGCTGATCATTTCTATCCATATCCATGCGGTTTTTAGCATAGAGTTTTTTAAGCTTAATCCCAAATTTTTGTGCAATATCATGCATGGTATCGCCTATGCCGGCTTTGTAAGTCGCTTTGTTTCCCGAAGAGTTTTTACTTTCCAGAAAGATGATATCGTTTTTCTCCAGTTTGGGATTATCCAGTTCGTTATACTTCATCAGGCGTTTTTCACTGATCCCGAATTTTTTGGAAATATCTGTTATATTACCATCCACAGGCATCACAAAGAATTTGAGATCACCGTTGGGATGATTTTTCACCAGGATATTTTTAAGCAAAACAGCTTTGGTCTTGGCATCCAGGATTTCTTCTATTTTATCCTGTTGTTTAGCATAAGATCCTTGTGTATAAGGAACATTGACCGTTGTAGGTAAAACTTTGTCATTCTGCTTTTCCTGACCGAGTTGCGCCATAAAAACAGCATCATTGTTCAGTGCCGGATACATTTTCAGAATGGCATAGAAAACCTGATCTTTTGTGGTGTTATCAAACTCGTAAAGTCGGTATTTCTCTATTTTATCAATCAGGATATAGGCGTAGCGGGGATTAGTAGCGTAGCCGGCTTTTTTCAGGCCATGCGCCCAGGCTTTGTAATCTTTAGGATCCAGCTGAAAAAGGCCTGTATAATACTTTCTGGTCGCCAAAAAAACAGAATGGTCTTCGTAGGATTGTTTGGGGTCTTCATAAACACGGAAGCACTCATTAGGTGCATCGTCGGTATGTTTCATGGTTTTTCCGGTCCATTCTTCCTTACACTTGATCCCGAAATGGTTTTTGCCTTCCAGTGCGAGGCGGCTCTGTCCACCAGCAGTCTCCAGTAGTCCCTGCGCCAGCGTTATGCTTGCCGGAATCTTATATTTTTCCATCTCTTCTACGGCATACGGCGCAAATTTTTGGATGTATTGGTCTTCTGTCTTCCAGCTTTGTGATTTTGCCAGTCCTATGGCACAAACAAAACCAATTACCAATAATTTTTTCATTGTCAATATTTTAAAATATTTATTCTTTATTTTAGTTCTCGCAGATTCTTTTTGATTTTGCAGATTCTAAATTATGAATACGCTTAATCTGAGAGAAGAATTATCTTCTGAATATGCAATTAAGTTCAGACCTCTTTTCATTCTTTATTTTTAGGAGCTTATTCTTCGCTCCGCCGCCTCACAAAAAAGGATGCCGTTTCAAAACGAGGGACGAGTTTCGACGAGTCAAACAGCAAATCAACAACATGAGTCAATCGGAGCTAGGCTTTCTACACCTAACAGGCTTACTCAGCCATCTATTCTTCAAAATCTATCAAAATACGGTTTTTAGATTTCAAAAACTGATTGGCACCTTTGATACCCTGCAATCCACCGGTATGAAAAGCCAGGATTTTTGAGCCTTTAGCAAAATAACCTTTCTCTGCCAAATCAAAAATGGTCTGCATCATCTTTCCTGTATAAATCGGATCCAAAGGGATCTGATATTCTTTATAAAACCAGTTTATAAAACGCACATTCTCATCCGTTATTTTCCCATATCGGGTTTCATTGGCATCTACTAATTCAAAATTAGGTCTTCCGCTCCACTCCAAAATTGTTTTTGGTAAAGAATCATCTTTTACCACCCTGATTCCCACAACCTTTTGGCCACCCTCAGCAAACTTTGACAGCCCTGCGATGGTGCCACCTGTCCCAACAGCGGTGCAAAGATAGTCAAAATCTTTGGTCTCCTTTCCCAACATATACTGTATTCCTTGTACTGCTGCAGCGTTACTTCCACCTTCGGGAATAATCAATGCATTGTTATATTGCAGAGAAAACGCGTGGGTTAGTCTTTCTTTATTGTGATAGTCATTTCTGGAAACAAAAACGAATTGCATCCCGTCTTGGGAGGCCTTATAAAGTGTGGGGTTATCTTGCCATGCATCTTCCAGTTCCTCTCCTCTTATGATACCGATAGTTGGGATACCAAATTGCTTCCCAAATGCAGCGACCGATGCAATATGATTGGAAAAAGCACCACCAAAGCTGATCAGCAAAGGATTTTCCGGTTTAGAACCAAGATAATGATTGATATTATAGTAGAGCTTCCAGAACTTATTTCCGGATATCTCGGGATGGATAAGGTCTTCCCTTTTAATGAAAATACGACAGTCAAAATCGGTTTGGATTTCTGTAACAGGGATTTGGAACTCAGGGATCTGAAGCATTTTTCAAAAATAAAAAATAAGAGAATAACGCAGGCAATAGTGTCTTGGTTTTATAAAAACTTTAACGGCCAAAGATTAAACACTTCCGGACTTCCATCTCCCATCATCCTTCATCCTTCATTTATAAAACCAACTCCCCTATCAGATCATAATCTTCTGCAGAGGTAATCTTCACTTGGGCAAATTCCCCAATAGGCAGATAAATATTCTCAGCAGGAACCAAAACGGTGTTGTCCACATCGGGAGAATCATACTCTGTGCGCCCAACAAAATAATCACCTTCTTTGCGGTCAAAGATACAGCGGAAAACTTTTCCTACTTTCTCCTGGTTTTTCTCCCAGGATATCTGTTGCTGAATGGCCATGATCTCCTCAACACGTTGTTGTTTGACCTCATCCGGGATATTATCTTCCAATACAAATGCGGTGGTATTTTCCTCGTGGGAATAAGTAAAGCATCCCAAACGGTCAAAACGCTGGTCGCGAACCCATTGTTTAAGTTCTTCAAATTTTTCTTCGGTCTCACCTGGGAAACCTACAATCAGTGTTGTACGGATCGCCATATCCGGAACCTTTTCCCTGAATTTATCCAGCAAGGCATTGGTCTTTTCAAAAGTAGTCCCCCTTTTCATGGCTTTCAGCAATTCGGTGTTAATATGCTGAAGCGGGATGTCAATATAATTACAAATTTTAGGTTCCGTTTTTACAATATCCAGAACATCCTCCGGAAAACCGGTCGGGAATGCGTAATGCAGCCTGATCCACTCGATACCTTCTATTTTTATCAACGCCTTCAGCAGATCACCCAAAGCTCTTTTTTTGTAGATATCCAAGCCATAAAATGTTAAATCCTGAGCAATCAGAATCAACTCCTTAACCCCTTTTTTTGCTAATTTCTGAGCTTCTGTCACCAGTTTTTCAATAGGTGTGGAGATGTGACCTCCTCTCATCAAAGGGATTGCACAAAAAGAACACGGTCTGTCGCAACCTTCGGAAATTTTTAGATAAGCATAGTGTTTCGGTGTGGTGGTCAATCTTTCTCCCACCAATTCGTGCTTGTAATCTGCACCCAGATGCTTCAAAAGAATAGGCAGATCCCTAGTTCCAAAGTATTGATCCACATCCGGAATTTCCCTGATAAGATCTGGCTTGTAACGCTCAGACAGGCATCCCGTCACAAAGACTTTTTCTACTTTACCCTGGTTTTTGAGGTCTACATACTCAAGAATGGTATTGATGCTTTCCTCCTTGGCATTATCGATGAATCCGCAGGTATTAATGACCACCACATCACCTTTCTCCTCATGCACCACCTGTTTACCATTGGCTTCCAACTGTCCCATAAGGACTTCGGAGTCGTAAACATTTTTGGAACAGCCCAGTGTTACAATATTAATTTTTTTTTGACCTACGGATTTTGTACGCATGTTATTATAAATGATGAATGATAATTAATAATTGATCAATGAACATCTGTATAGATCTTCATTATTTTTCAGGATGCAAATTTAGGAATAAAAAAAAGAACCTTAATTTGGTTCTTTAAAATCTAGTAGGCCTGCTCGTCCCCTTTGACAATATTGTAAAATGTAAGAAAAATAATTTTGAGATCCAGGAAAAAAGACCAGTTTTGGATATACCATATATCTTTTTCTACTCTCAGTTCCATATCGCGGTTGGAGAATATCTCTCCACGGGAACCCATGACCTGCGCCCAGCCTGTAATGCCTGGTTTTATCATGTGTCGGAGCATATATTTTTTGGTAATTTTGGAGTATTGCCTGGTTTGTGACAGCATATGAGGTCTTGGGCCGACAACAGACATATTACCAATAAAAACATTAATAAACTGCGGAAGCTCATCAATACTGGTCTTACGCATAAACTCACCAAATTTTGTAATCCTGCGGTCACCTTTTTCTGCAATTTTGAGGTCAGCAACATCATTCACCGTCATGCTTCTAAATTTAATACAATTAAATGCTTTATTCTTGAGCCCTGATCTTTTCTGAAGAAAAAATACAGGCCCCCTGCTTTCCAGTTTTATGATTAATGCAACAATAGGAACCAGCCATGATAATAAGAATACAATGACAAATAATGAAAACAAAATATCAAAACTTCTCTTTATGATCTGTTTTTTTCGTTCGGAAAGAGGTTCTTTCATCAGAACAAGAAAAGGAATATTGGCCAGCATCTCATAGCTCACCAGGCTTGGATTGTTATGTTTAAAATCAGGAACCATATATACCCTAACCATTTTATTCTCGGCGAGGTCTACCACTTTTTTATAATCCTGCGGCTTAATCCGGTCATCACAAAAAATCAGTTTACTGATCTCTAAGTCATCAAATTCTCTAATAAGATCATCAATATTACCCAGATATTTGGCCCCAGGTGCTTCATGATCGAAGGCATAAACGCCCTTTATCCCTATAGACCTTCTAATTTCATTATTAGCAAGCAAAGTTTGAGCATAAGCATTTTCTCCGATAAGAACAGTATCAAATTGGTAGAGCATCCTCCCAATCTTTACTCTGTGCTTTTTACGGTAAAGGAAAAGGATCAGCCTTGCAACAAATGTTGAAGCACCAATCAGTAGGAAATAAAGAAAACAGTTGGCATAGTTGATATTTTTCGGGAATATCAGACTCAGATAAATCAGGCTGAAAATAACAAAAAGTAGTAGTGATTTTGTTAACGCATTAAACTGCAAAGAAGATTCTTTGAAAGTGGAACTTTTGTAAAGTCCGGTAAGATTAGCAATTATGAGCCAGGAAAAGTTAAGAATGATGAACTGGGCACGATAATCCATTACAAAAGTATCACCATCACTGAAATTAAAAAAATACAGCTTCCCTGAGAAGAAAAGAAGATTAATAATCAGATAATCAATAACAATGAAAATCTTGGGAAAATATCTAAAAAAATACCCTGGCATCTCTCGGTAAAAATTCTATACTGCTCATGCTGAACTAAATAAATTGCGCTGAGTAGTCGGTTATTAGTTTTTATGCGCCGAAATTACTAAAAATTTTTCAAAGAAAATGCAGGTGCCGTCTTGTCTTTATCAGATAGGATAATGTCTCCTGCGGGAAGCCTCCAGTCAATATTCAGATCCTGGTCGTTCCACAGGACACTGCCTTCCGAAGCCTTGTTATAAAAATTATCACATTTGTAAGAAAAAACAGCTGTTTCACTCAATACAGAAAACCCATGGCCAAAGCCGCGCGGCACGTACAATTGTAATTTATTTTCCGGCGTTAACTCGATACCAAACCACTGGCCAAAGGTTTGAGATTCCGGTCTTAAATCTACCGCAACATCAAAAACTTTCCCCTCCAGACAGGATACAAGCTTTGCCTGGGCATGTTCTCCTTTCTGCAGATGCAAACCTCTTAAAACGCCATAAGACGATTTTGAGATATTGTCCTGAACAAAATGGCCGTTAAGCCCTGTGGTCTCTTCAAACTGTTTCTCATTGAATTTTTCATAGAAGTAGCCTCTTTCATCTTTAATAACATCAGGTTTTAAAACATAACAGTCTTTAAGAGGCGCTCCCTTTATTTCCATAATAATTACTTTTTAATTTTGGCCAATTCTTGTTCAAAAACTGCTTTTTTAAGTGCGGAACTGGAAAAACGATGATCTCTTTTATTATAATAAATATCAATCCCTTTCTCTTCGCAATATTGTTTTCCGGTGAAGTTTTTGTCCCGGTAATCATCGCCTATAATCCGTACATCTACCACAAAAGACTGTAGAATATCCATTAGATCTTCTTCGGTATTATAAGGGATAATCTCATCCACATCTTTACAGGCTTTGAGCTGGATATACCGCTCTACTATGGATTGTGTTGGTCGGTTTTTGGTAGGCCGGTCAAAAGTGGGATCTAATTGCAGTCCAACAATTAAATAATCACATACAGTCTTAGCTTCCTCCAGCATTTTAATATGTCCGGCGTGAAGAAGATCAAATGAAGAAAAGGTAATGCCTATTTTTTGGGTTTTCATAACTTATAGTTTAATCTCGCAAAAATACTATTCTACTTTTATATTGAAATAATTATTTAAAATAAAAATAAAGTAATTTAGAAAAATTTTCAATTTTGTTGTATTCTGTATAGACTTTTTTATACGAATTATCCCCCATTTTTTGTCTTAGAGCAGGATCATTAATTATTTTTTCAAGACATTTAACCGCCTCATTTTCATTTGTAAATTTAAAGCCATTATAATTATCCTCTACAGTATCTTTATTTCCTATAACATTACTTACAACTAAAGGTTTTTGTACTGCCATAGCTTCTAAAATCGAAATTGGAAGACCTTCCCATAACGAGACTTGTAAATAAATATCCAGGGAATTAAGTAATTCTAATAATTCTTCTCTTGTTTTTATCCAGCCTGTAACTTTTATATTACTAGCAGTTATTTCGTCCATTAATTCTCCATTGCCAATCCATACGAAATTGACATCTGGCAAAAGTAGAGCTATTTTATTAAAAGCTTTAGGATTTTTTTGCAACATCAGTCTTCCAACTGTACCTATAGTTATTTTTTCATTTTTAATCGGATGGCATATTTTATTTGGCAATACAAAATCAACCCCATTTTTAATCAATATTGATTTTGTAAATGACTTTGAAATTTCAAACTCTGTATCACCAGAAGCAACAGTTACCCCTCCGAAGATTGCTGGCATTAAAACTTCAATACTTTTATAAAATAAAATTTTTGATTTAGAAATGTTTTGTTGAACAAAAGCATAGCCGTGTGGGGAATAAAAAATTTTAGACCTATTAACCAAGCCAAAACAAGCAATCCTTCCTATCACACTAGCTTTTGATGAATGCAAATGAACAATATCAGGTTTAATCTTCTTTAAATACTTTCTGGTAATTGAAAGCATTTTCCAATCATGTTGAATATCAATTTCTCTTTTCATTTTTAATTCATGAAGTATTACACGAGAATCAATATCTTTAAGAAACAAATCGTTATCGAACTCAACTCTGTCACCACTATAAATGAGATGTAATTCGATATTGTTATAATCTTTATTATTCACAATAAAATTACATAAATCTTTTACATAGGTATAAACCCCTCCTCCAAAAGCTTCTACGAACTGTACAACTACCATATATTAATAATTAATTTTCAAATTAATTAATATTATTACAAAGCTTATCAGAATAATAGTTATCTAAGATTTTCTTTAGATATTTTTCCTTATTATCCAAATGGTTTTTAAAAAAATAATTTTCAATCTCTGAAATCTCTATATCATATCCACTTCCTGACTTTATAAGATTTAACTCAATTTTTTTATCAAAGTACTGTTCCATAATTTCAACAATCTCAATAATGGAATAATTACTCAAATATGCAATATTTAAAATATGATTTTCTGTATGATTTTCTATCAGGTTTAAGCAAATTGCTTTGATATCAGCAGTATCAATCAGGTTTCTTGTAGCCTTGGTATGTACATTGATTGTTTCGCTATTCTTAACCGACCTAACCAAATAATTCATAAGCAAATGAGGGTTACCTCCGTTACCTACAGCATTGCTCACCCTTAAAATTAGCCATCTTCGACTATTATTTTTTATTAATTGCTCCATTTTTAACTTATGAAGCACATAAGCACTTTCTTTTTTTGTAGAATCATAAATACTGCAAGTAGAAAAGTATACAAAAATAAGGTCAGGGAACATATTTATAGTTTCTAAGATTAAATTTTCTTCTCTAAGAAATTGTTTTTCATCGGTCTCTAAAGAATTAGAAACACCCGATGCAAAAAAAACACAATCATTTTTTTTATAATCTTTAAACAAGCTGGCAATTAAGCCATTTCCTATGATCATGGATAAAAGTTTTATAATTGTCTTATTCTGTTATTAATCCAAAATAAGAAAAGGTTAAGAGTTTTAATTGTTGATTTTTAAAAGATAAACAGACTCTACATCTATATTCTTAAAATCAATAGTATTCATTTTTTTGCTTGATAAATGTATTGAACCCGACTGTAATACTATTGGATTCGGTAATTCTTTTTGTTCAGTATTAGGAATTCTATATAAGGTATATTTAATTTCATTAGTTTTTGAAAACAAAGAAAAACGTCTAATAGAATTAAGATCTATTGAAAATGATGAGCTAAATTTTCCCAAATTTCCAAATAGTACATTTACAGAATTAGTATCTTTTGAGAAATAAGAAATCGCTGCTGTTCTGTCAGAATCTACAGATGTATTAAATCTTGCTGGTAGACTATCAGCATAATATTTATACACCCACCAAACAGAGCGTGGTTTTCCTTCTGGTGTTAGTAGTCCATCAATGGAGTTGTTTATGCATGTGCTTTCACCATTAGCATTACCACATGTTTTAATACCGGGCACCCCTTCTCTATCAAGCACGTTAATATATGCTAAGGATGTAAGAGGTTTAAAATAATCATCTTCGCCTATAAATTCATAAATCGCAACATCTTTAAAACCTACATTGGGATATTTTTTTTTCCAATAATTTTGAGCATAATCTATTTGCTGAGATAATTCCAAAGCGTGTTGAATATCTTCATTCAAATGCCAATTTAAAATATCAATTTTCACATTGTTTTTATTACAATAATCTAAGAATGATTCTATAAATTCTTTATCAAATCTAGCTGTTGAGGGACCAGTAATTATTGCTTTATCACCTCCTGGCAAAGATCTAATTTTATCATAAGCTGCTTTGAAACTTATAAAAAACTGTTGCCTGTCTCCATCCCAAAATGGAGGATAATTGGGTTCATTCCAAATATCATATATTACCGTATTACCATATTGTTTATAGAAATCTTCTACTAATTGCGCAAAGGCCTCAGTTTCTTTATAAGGTTGTTTCCAATCATACTTCCTTTTATCATAATGCGAATAAAAATCTGTCAGGACTAATATAGGGGTAATATTATACTTCCTCATTATTTCGAACTGCCTGTCCCTCAAATCTTTATCCACCAAAGAGTTTCCTACTCTCCAATATCTGGGTTTCAATTCTTTGATATCATTTATCAAGGGATTTAAATCATTAACATGGAGAAAACCTATCATTGATTGTCTTTTTTCAATTTTCTTAGAAAAATCTATTGTAATAGATTTTTGAGAAAAGAGAATGTTATAAAAAAAAATCAACAAACCAATTAAAAGTATACTAATAAAAGAAAATGACTTACGTAATGATCTCATAATGAAATGTAATTATTTGTTAAATCTATTCAGTATCTCTTGTTGCTTATTTGATAAAACAGTCGTAATGTTGAAATTCCTAAAAAAGATAGAAGACTTGCAATAATGGTTTTCTTTCTTGCTCGTGAATTTTTTAGGACCGACATTCTATATTTTTTTACCAATAAAAAAAGTTCTTTTTCACTTTTGCTCCCTTTATTAGTTTCGAAAAGAACGTGTAATAAAAAACTCATTATCCGGCAATTAATTGGATCCAAAAACTCTGGGTTTGATTTCTTAAATTTTTCAAGTTCTCCAATAATAAACAAAACGCTTTTCATTTTTTTTTCGTTAAATGGAGAACCTTCTATACTATTTGAGCGAATCAAGTAAAAATATGTTTTTCTATTTGAAAATGCAACCTTATTGGCTAATAAAAATAACTTGTATGTTGTGGCTAAATCTTCATACAATATACCTATTGGATATCTAATACCACTAGAAAATAACGACCTATGATAAAGTTTTGCCCATGCACTATTATCAAAAGAACCTTGATAAAACATTTCATTAATTGCCTCATTAACTTCGAAGACCTTTTTATTATAATTACAGCTTTGAATAGCAATTTTTTCGCCTTCTTTAAACTGCACTAATGATGTAACTGCAATATCGCAGTCCGACTCTGTTGCTAAGTCTAATAATGTTTCTATATAATATGGACTTATATAATCATCACTATCTACGAAGGTAATATACTCGCCTTTTGCAATATCTATAGCAACATTTCTCGCATCAGATAGTCCACCATTCTTTTTATGAATTACAACGATGCGGTTATCTTTTTGTGCATATTCATCACATATATAGCCGCAATTATCCGGAGAACCATCATCCACTAAAAAAATCTCTAAAGAGTGATAAGTTTGTGCCAGTACACTCTCAATACATGTACTGAGATATATCTCGACATCGTATATCGGAATTATAACTGAAACAAGTGGGTTTTTCTTCATATTATTTATTGGAAATCTTTAACTAAAAAGCCATAATTCGTAATTGTATCATCAATTTTAGTCGTATAAGTATTTTTATAACTCAACTTATTGATAATATTTTTTTTAAGTTCAAACTTATCAAACTTATCATTTAATTTCTCAGCCATAAAATAGACACCTTCATATTCAAATGACAGGTCATCTATATCTGCTCTTACATCTGGAAAAGTTTCATACGCAATGGCAATGATATAGTCTATTAAGAAATAGTCTATCAATTTATTTTCAATTTTCCAATACTCTATCAAAAAATCATAGGCAAAGGTTGCCAACTTATAATTTTTAGATGATGCCAATAAATAGGGAGTCCATTTATTTCCTTTCAATACATATCTTGCATATTCTTTATGTTGCCGTATTGAAAAAAAAGATTTAGAGTGGAAATCGATTTGCCCTGTTAAGTATATAGTAGCATCGATCCATACTCCTCCATGTTTTGAAAGAAGTCCCATCCTTAAAATATCCGATAAATGCGTTAAAGAAATATTCTTATTTTGAACATGTTGTAAGATATGCTCTGGTAATTGTAAGTAATTTTTGTAATTTTCTTCTGTAATTAAAACCAAGTCCATGTTAGGATATACTTTTTTAATACTATTATAACACGATTTTACAAGTGTAGGCATAGAATTATATCCTTGCCACCACATTACCCAAAGCCGGTTTTCAATCTTATTACCGGAAGATGAATGTAAGTTATGATAATTTTGGATTAGCAATCTAAATTTAATTTTGAGTAAATTCAGTATATCGGCGTGATTTCGATTTAGAACATGAGGAAAATACGGTGAAATTGTAAATTGAAAAGATTTAATTATGGTAAAAAAAGAACGTTTATTCTGATAGTCATTTTTTAGAGACAACAATTTTTTACGGTACTTTTGTATTATCATGATCTATAATATTCGAATTTTTTCTGTAATAATTTCAAATTTTTATTGAGTTGTAATACAATATTGGGATATCGCTTCTGTTTTCTCCTCCAATAATATATATATTTTAAAGGTAAATATTTATGGATAACAAAATCATCCATTTCCTTATAATACAATGGTAACATGTATTTTATCCTATGATCCAAATTTGATAAGGTTTTCAAGTCAAATCCAATATTGTCATTAAGTAGTACATTTTTATAGATTGTTTTTAATGTACCGCGCATACAATTATACAAATACTTTTTTTGTTCATTAGAGAATTCTTTATGACTTAGAGTATCCAACATCCGCTCTAATATTTGTATAAAATGCGAAATATTCCTAACAATTATTTTAGGATCCATTGTCTGCCCTTCTCTGCCTAAATTATATTGATAAACATTGAGTGGACAGTAAAAAACCTTTTGCACCCACTCCATAGGATAAAAGATCCATTCCTGGTCAGTATAAGAAATGCCTTCTGTTTGTTTATAATTATTATCTCTTAAAATTTTTGTTCTATACGTTACCGCATGCATTCCCAACTTAAGAAAACTTGAAGATTCAAAAACATGAGTTGAAGATAAAACTTTATACGGATCCAGATTTTCGCAATGTCTTTTTATTATTGGACCATCAGCTATAACATCATTAAAGTCTGTTAGAATCAAATCAACATCAGTTTTTTCTAAGACTAAAATATATTCTTTGAATGCCTTAGAATCAAACCAATCGTCAGCATCCAGAATTTTAATATATTTTCCTTTAGCAACCTTCAACCCTTCATTAATACAAGAACCATAGTTTCCATTTGGTTTGTCAATTACAACAATAACATCTGGATAATTCCCTTTATATTCATTTGCAACTAATAACGTATTATCCTTACTTCCATCATTAACTATAATAATTTCTATATTATTTAATTTATCGGGAAGCAATGATTCTATACACCGTCCTAGTAACTTTTCCATATTATAGGATGGAATAATTATTGAAAGTATTTTTGCCATGATTTAAATTCCTAAAATTTTTGATTTATATGGATAAATATATCCTGCAGTCTTCCCGTTTATTACGAAAACTGAATAAAATGTTGTTAATGCTAAACTAATATATAAAAGAGTCAATACTAACCTTATATGTATCAAAATCTTTTTTGAATATAATATCATAGGTATTGCTATAAAACTTATATCTTGAAAGTAAAAAGTAAATCTATTTGCACTCGTCGCAATTAAATTTAAAAAAACTGTTATTATACCAAGAAATGTTAGCATAAGAAAACTAAGAAGCAATCTTTCGTCAGTAACCTTTTTAACCAATCCATATATAATTATTATTAATGTAAAAATCTTTAATGCTACATCAAACTTTGAAATACCACCTTCCGTATTTTCGATATAATAACTATACCTTTGTACATTATCGCCACCTAAAGTTAGTAATAAATTTATCATATCTTTGAACAAGAAAAGAATACCGACAAAAGATATTGATAAAAATATTATTGTAAAATATTTTAATCGTGAATTTTTGATTTTTACGATGTAATCAACAGATAGATATAATAGGCAAACTATTGATGTTGGATGTGATAGTAAAGCCAAAATCATTAATGTAAAAAACAACTTTCTTTTATTATTAATAAAAAAATAGTATCCTAAAAATGTAATGGCCACCGCTAAACTTTGTCTTACTATATTATATGTTGTACAATACATTATTGTAAAATACAGAAATATTACAATCCAGATGGGAAATTTTTTTCTATACTGGTACGCTACATAATAAATCATAGAAATCATCAAACTTTGTAATGTAAAATGTAACCAAAATAAATCCTTAGTAAACCTAGAAACAATATAATTAATTCCCATATAGACATAGTCAGACTTAACATCATCTACATATTCAGAAAAAGTCTTTGATTTGCAAGCAATATCAAAAAACGGCTCTACATAATATTTTACATCAAAGCCTACAGATGTATCTCTTGCTGAGGCTAAATAGACTGGTATTAGAAGTCCTAGCAAGGTAAATATCCAGAATAAAATCTTTAAACCTTTAAATATATCGGCTATTTTTATAAATATTAAGGACATGAAAAAAGTTACTAAATAAACCATTGTTATGACAACTTATTAATTACCACAATACAATTACAGGTGATTTTTGAATTTTTCCATCACCAACTCTACCACCGGAGCCATATCATAATATTTGTACTCTGCCAGCCTTCCGCCAAAGATATATTTCTCATTTTGATCTGCCAAAGCTTTATATTGCTGGTACAGTGCATTGTTTTCGGCATCATTGATCGGATAATACGGCTCCATGCCTTCTTTCCATTCTGTAGAATATTCTTTTGAGATGATTGTTTTGGGATTCTTTTCCACCTCCTCACCAAACATCTCAAAATGCTTATGTTCTATGATCCTGGTATAAGGCACTTCCGCTTCTGTATAGTTAATCACGGCATTACCTTGATAATTAGAGACTTCATGAACCTCATGTTCAAAACTAATCGTACGGTAAGCCAGCTTTCCAAATTTGTATCCGAAAAACTCATCAATCGCGCCTGTGAAAAGAATTTTATCCGCAAGATCTTCATACTGCTCTTTGTTGGACAAAAAGTCGATGTTGCATTGTACTTCTGTTCCTTCCAGCAAGCCTTCGATCAGTTTATTATATCCACCAATCGGGATACCCTGGTATTTGTCATTAAAATAATTGTTGTCATAGACAAACCTCACAGGCAAACGCTTGATAATAAATGCAGGGATCTCTGTGGCTGGCCTGCCCCATTGTTTTTCTGTGTAACCTTTTATTAATTTTTCATAGATGTCTTTACCAATCAGCAGAATGGCCTGCTCTTCCAGATTACGGGGTTCTTCAATCCCTGCAGCTTTCATCTTTTCTACAGCATCCTGTTTTTGTTCTTCGATTTTAGCTTTGGCTTCAGCCGGTGTTTTTACACCCCACATCTGGTAAAAGGTATTCATGTTAAAAGGCAGATTAAAATAATCCCCTTTATAATTAGCAACCGGACTATTGGTATAACGATTAAACTCTACAATAGAGTTAACAAAATCCCAAACCTTTTTATTTGAGGTGTGGAAAATATGTGCACCGTATTTATGCACATTAATACCTTCAACATTCTCGCAGTAGATATTACCGCCAATATGTGGCCTCCTGTCTATAACGAGGCATGTTTTGCCTGCCTTTTTTGCTAAGTGAGCAAAGGTAGCACCATAGAGGCCAGCCCCAACGATTAAATAATCGTATTTCATAGTTATTTTTTTAGTTTTAATTTACTGAAAATCAAATTCTTTGCGATAAGATAAAAAGGATCTTTTGTTATAATTAAAATGATAAAATAAACAATAGAACCAGCTCCTATACAAGTCATAAAATCTATAACAAAATTAAAATTAAGCAATTTTATTATATAAATAACCGCCCCCATTATCAAAGTTGCGATTATATAAGTCCAATAGCTTTTTTGCCAGCTTACCCAAAGTAATCTCCTGCCAATCAAACACATAAGTCCGGTAACCAAAAGTTCGGCAACAAAGGTTGCAATTGCCGCACCATCTTGGCTATATTTTGGGACCAACCAGAGATTCATTATAAAATTAACAACGGCACCTGCTGCTGTTGCAAAAATAACAATACGCTCTTTCCCTTGGGGATACAAAATCTGAATACCAAAAACATTAGAAACACCAATAAAGAGGATAATAGGCGCAAGAATTTGCAAAGTAGGTATAGCAGGTATATAATCAGAACCACAGAACATCATGATCAAGTAATCCGCCAATAATATTAAGCCCATCATAATAGGTAATGTCACCATAATGATAAAGTCTAATGATTTTTGTGCTAGCACCTTAAATTCATCCATCAGATTATTAGAAATCATATGAGACATCCGCGGCAACAGAACAGTTCCCAAAGATGTAACAATTGTTAAAATAACCTGTGTTAACTTTGTGGCAGAAGTGAAAAATCCAACACTTTCGTTATTCTTCATAAATCCTAACATAATAACATTAAGATTAATATAAATACTGATAATCAGATTAAGCATGAAGATTCTCAAAACTGGCTTAAAATGCCTGAATGGTTTCAGATTACCTGTAAATAATTCGGAAAATTCAACATACTTCTTTAACCTGAAAAAATTAAATACGTTACCTCCTAAACTACCTATAGTTATGCTTATTGCGTAATACAACAGATCTTTCTCTGTCCTTACAAATACAAACAAAAATACAAGCGCACAACTTCTTACAACAATTCCTCTTATGGTTATATACTTAAAATCTTCTATAGCCTGATAAAACCAATCACAGCCGATTGTTGTTAGGATAATAGAGAAACTCAAAACAAGAAAGAGAGGGATATTAACCTGAACCTTGGCTACTGTATTAATGATAATAAAAACAGCAATATAACCAACTATTGTAAATACTAAATTGAGAATAAGGATTTCCAATAAGGTATTATTCCTTTCAGCTTTATTATCTCTTATTTTAGCAACTTCGCGGATGGCATACATGGGAATACCTAAAGATGTAAAAAGTACTATATATTGAACAATAGACTGGAAAAAGTTAACTTCACCAATGCCTTTTGCCATCAATATTCTTGATGCATAAGGAAAAGATATGATAGGAAAAAGTATTCCTAAACTAGTGTTTATAAGGTTATAAACAAAATTAGTCTTTAGTGATTTCGACATTTATTCGCTGTTAGACATATTAGAATATGGCTAAGTTTGTTTATTATTTAAATATCTGCCACCACTTTTTCTCTTCTGCCTGATAACCGTATCCATACTTGTTACCATATCCAAAATTGGTCTTATGCACATCATTCAATACAAATCCAACATTTTTTATTTTCAGGCTATCAATTTGGTTATTGGCAAACTCGATATAAGCTTTTTCTGTGACTTCAGAACGGGTTACATACACCGTAGCATCTGCCACATCGGCTATTAAAAGAGAATCTGTTACAAGCATCAATGGTGCGGTATCCAGGATGATATATTGGTAATCATTCTTAACCGCATCAAGCAACTGCTCGTAACGCCCATTCTGCAACAGATCTGCCGGGTTCGGCGGGATGCTGCCCGAATAGATAAAATCGCAATGGGGGTTAAAGCCACTTGGATGGATGATAGAATGCGCATCATTAACATCCCCATGCAGGTACTCAGCAAGCCCTTTAGCGCCTTTCATCGAAGGGTTATAACGCTGCAACTGAGGATTTCGGATATCAGAACCTATAACCAAGACCTTACTCTGTGCGGTGGCTAATGCTAAGGAAAGATTAACTGAGACAAATGTTTTACCTTCACCTTTCACACTGGAGGTCACAAAAATAACCTTAGCACCATCCTTCTTAGGCAGCATAAATCGGATATTCGTAACTAAAATACGGAAAGATTCTGCAAGTGGGCTCACATCATTATGCTGGATGAGTTCGTTCTCACGGCTAGTCACCCTTGGGATCTCAGCAAGTACAGAAGCAGTAGAAAGTTTTTCAAGATCGTGCTTATCAATCAATTTATTATTGAGGAGCTCTTTAAGGTAAATCAAACCAAACGGCAAAGCCAAGCCTAACAATGCAGAGGCCAGCAGGATAATCATCTTTTTTGGAGCCACTGGTTTTTTTTCCACGTAAGCATAGTCCACCACCCTCGCCTTATCAGACGTAATGGCAAGGGTAATGGCTGCCTCCTCCCTTTTTTGCAATAGCAGGAGGAATAGGTTTTCCTTAATCTGCTGTTGGCGCTCAATGCTGCGGAACAGCTTTTCCTGACGCGGAAATTCACTGATTTTATTCTCTGCCTTATTTTCAAAACCAGCAATTTTTTGCCTGTTAATTTTTAGGGTATTGAGCGTTTTATACAAACTTTCTTTAAGAGCTGTCTTTAAAGAATTAATTTCCCGGGTGATTTCGATCACAATCGGGTTCTCCGGAGTGGCATTCTCCAGCATACGGTTTCGGTCAAGAACCAGTTTATTATAAGCAGAAATATTGGACGTCGCCGCAGAATTGTCAATGCCTATATTAGTGGGAATCACCTGGTACTGGTTTTCCGGGGAATTGATATATTTGATAAGGATGTTGGTCAGCTCAATCTGGGTATCATTTTCGACCTGGTTCTTATTGGCCTCTGTAGCAATCTGAAGATTCATCTTAGCTTCAGTGGGTATATCTACCACATCATTGGCAATTTTAAACTGTTCTTTTTGATTTTCCACATCACCCAGTTCTTTGGAAATGAGTGTTATCCGATCATCAATAAAATCTTTGGTTTTCTTAGATTCTGTATTCTTATCTGACGTAGCATACAGGTTATATTTGTTCACTAGGTCATTCATAAAGTCCTTGGCTTTATCCTTATTAGAATAATTCATGGATAAACCAATCACTGTGGCATCTTTATCAGTCAAATCAACATTTAGATTTTCCTGATAATCATCAACTAAACCATCAATATCAGAATAAGTAAAGAAAAAGTCATCCATCTTCATCTTTTTAACCTTACGCTGATTAAAGCCCGGGTTTTTAGTGATGATTATATTGACATAAGGCAGGCTTATGGTTTTATTGAAAGAGCCTACAACATCTTTTTTCAGTTCTTTGGAAAACAGCGTAATTTTATCACCTTCTATTTTTATATCAATAGGTTTCTTTGGCAACTCCTCATCCGGTTTCTCATTAACTACATAAATATTAAAGGGAGCCGTGTCTTTATACAATTCTACATTGTAATATTTTTCACGGGAATATAGAGGCACCTGTAATTTAAGGTCCTTAATAACATCCTCTATAATCCTTCTCGATTTGAAAATCTCCAGTTCGTTCTCTATACTGTTAGTCCCCATACCTGCAAAACCACCTAATCCAGCTAAAACACCAAAATCGCCGGAAGCGCTGGACATTTTCTTTGCATCTTTAATGAGGACAGTCGATTCAATTTTATAAACCGGCGCTGTTGTTTTAATATAAATAATACCTAATAAAACAAAAACTATAAACCCAATCAGAAACCAATACCAGCGTTTGAGGTAGGGTTTGATTAAATCCTGCAGGTCTATTGGGGCTTCGTTATCGTTGACGTTATTCATTAGATGATATAAAAATTTTTATTAAATGATGAACTTTAAAATAAACTTAAATTTAGAAAAGTAAATTGATACTTAGATATGACGCATAGTGCCACTATTCATAAAATTATTTCTAAAAAAGTGTACACTACCTGAAGATTAAAGCTAAAAGTCCCACAACTACAGATGCAATCGAAATAAATATACCTGTCTGCGGGCCATAAGAAGAGGAATTTTTCCTGGTCTTATTTGGCGTTACATAGATCACATCATTTTGTTTAACATAGTAATAGGGTGAGTTAAATGAAGCTGCGTCAGTTAAATCTATATATTGCTTGGTAGTGGCGCCATCCACATTACGAACAATTAAAACATTTTTACGCTGCCCATAGATGGTAAGATCGCCTGCCAAACCTAAAGCGCCCAACACACTCATGGATTGCCCGTCTGGGATCACATAAGCGCCCGGCTTGTTCACTTCTCCCAAAACAGTAATCTTAAAATTGGTGGTACGGATGTTAACACCTGGATTTTTTATATATCTGGTCAGGAGTTCCTTAATATCATCACGGAATTGTTCGGTAGTTTTGCCATTGGTATTGAGTTCACCCAAAATAGGAAACTGGATATTCCCTTTAGAATCTACAATATAGGTAGGCCCCGAGACCGAAGATTGTCCCTGCATAGACAGGTTATTACTGGGAAGAGAATACTGAGAAATATCGCTGGAAGAATAATTCTGGTTAAAAGGCTTCGCGACTTCGTTATCTTTTGCCGTAACCGATATCATCAGCATATCACCCGGCTGTATGGTAAAATTAGAGCTTTGTACCGATGCATCAATGGCTGTTTGCTCTATATTTTGCAGATAATCAATGTCTGTCCTTGGTTTACATGAAAAAATGACGCAAAATACAGCTGCCATAAGAATTATGGATAAGATTTTTCTCATATAGGATTTATAAAATTCTTAAGTTTTGCAAATATAGGGGATTCTTATTGATCTAACGATTCATAGATCGAATTATTGCTTTTAAATTCTTTAACGATACATTTTAGGACTTTTACGATCTCCTGCTTCTCTTCTTTTTTAGAATAACTGATAACCAGTTCTGTGAGTTCGTCGATTTCCGAAAAATGCATGGATGGGTCTTTTGATATCATAATCTTCTCATGCGAAGTAGGGAGCGTTTTGGCATTATCACTCAACAATTCTTCGTACAGTTTTTCGCCGGGCCTCAAACCGGTATAGATAATTTTGATATCATCATTGGGTTCCAGTCCGGACAATTTGATCATGCGCTTAGCCAAATCCAAAATCTTCACCGGGTCGCCCATATCAAAAACATAGATTTCGCCACCCGTTCCCATTGTACCTGCATGTAGAACCAGCTCACAGGCCTCTGCAATCGTCATAAAATAGCGGACAATATTGGGATGCGTAATAGTAACAGGTCCACCCTTTTCTATCTGCTTACGAAAATGCGGTATGACAGAGCCATTCGACCCTAATACATTTCCGAATCTTGTGGTAATAAATTTAGTACTGTTGTTTTCATAATTCTGCAAAGACTGCACAAACAGTTCTGCAACTCTTTTAGAGGCACCCATTACGTTGGTAGGATTAACCGCTTTATCAGTGGATACCATCACAAAACGGTTGACTTTATACTTGCAGGCTAGTAAAGAAAGATTTTTGGTCCCCAATACATTAACAAGGACAGCCTCATGAGGATTCTCTTCAACCAAGGGGACATGTTTATAGGCAGCGGCATGATAAACCATGGAGAACTGATATTTTTTAAAAATAGGTTCCAGTCGGCTATAATTGGAAATATCAGCCAGGATAAATTTAAAATTAATATCTGGATAGAGTTCTTTCATCTCAAGCTCGGTGTCATAGAGCGGTGTCTCGGACTGATCGAGAATAATAATCTGCATGGGCTCTAAAAGTGCAACCTGCCTTACGATTTCTTTCCCGATAGAGCCTGCACCGCCGGTTACCAAAACGGTTTTCTGAAAATGCCTTTTTTTAACCTCGGTATTATCCAGTTTGATAGGCTTACGATTAAGTAGGTCTTCTATCTGGATGGTTTTAAGATTATTGATAATTTCTTTGCTCCTTAGCTTTTGCATGTTGGGCGACTTGTAAATCTTAAGATTATTTTCAAGAAAAACATTGACCCAAAAATCCAGATCGTCTTTCTGCAGTGCCTCCTTGATCACCAAAACACCGCTCACATCAATCTTGCTATTTTTGAGCTGGCTGATAAAATCTGCCTTCGTCAGTATTTTCCGGTCCAGGAGTTTGATATTGACTTTTTTGTCATGATAAGAAATAAATCCCCTGATATCAAATGGCAGATTGGGATTAGACAGTATAACTTGCGCTATGGCTACAGAGGTATCATCATCGCCCAGTATATAAATCTTTTTGCGGCTGGCACTACGTTTATTTTCTTTAACTATATTAAAAATGCCTTTCACAAATAATCGGAAAACAAAAAGCAAAAGGCACGAAATAGCAAAATAAAGCCCTAAAAAAGGAATCAACACAACTTTTTCTCCGGTGCCGAGATAGTAAATGTAATTAACCGCAATTACTGTGAGGATACTGCAGATATTAGCAGTAAAAATTTTAAAAAGGTCTACAAAGGTAGAGTGCCTTATAACACCAAGGTATGTCTTGAATATATACATATACAAAACATTGACGCCTATGACGAAAAGAAAAACGTAACTTAACGGAAATATCCGGTAGTGGCTGACATGCAGGTTAAGAATCAACAGGTGCGAAATCAATATTGAAACCAGGATTATAAAAAGATCTATAATTAATATAACCCATCTTGGCAAAAATTTGAAATCTGCAAGGTACAATACATTGTCATTCAGTGAAAATCGTTTACGATTTTTGGCCTTCTCCATTCGTTTGGTGAGCGATTTAAAATTGGTAATTGCTTATAACATCATTAATTCTTTTTTTATCATCATTGGTTAAATTGGAACCAGAAGGCAGACACAGCCCTCTGTTAAATAAATCTTCAGCAACGGTTTCTCCGTAATACGGACAATCTTTAAAAACCGGTTGAAGGTGCATAGGCTTCCAAAGAGGCCTGGTCTCTATATTTTGCGCTGCAAAAGCAGCCATCATATCATAATTGGTTTTGGAAGTCAAGCTCCCATCTATGGTAATACTACTGAGCCAATGGTTGGAGTAATAGTCCTCATTCGCTTCTGTAAAAACAGTTACAGCTTCTGTATCTCGAAAAAGGTTCTCGTAGAAATCATGATTAGCCCTTCTTTGCAAGATGCGCTCTGGTAAAATTTGCATTTGCCCCCGTCCTATCCCGGCACAGATATTACTAAGTCTGTAATTGTATCCAACTTCAGAATGCTGGTAATACGGTGCAGGATCTCTGGCTTGGGTGGATAAAAATATAGTCTTTACTTTTTCCTCCTCAGTTTTGCAGACAAGCGCGCCACCACCTGAGGTCGTTATAATCTTGTTCCCGTTAAAGGAAAGAACAGCAAATTCTCCAAATGTCCCACATTTCCTGCCTTTATAAGTAGAGCCCAACGCTTCCGCACTGTCCTCTACCAAAGGTATATTGTATTTTTCGCAGATGGATAAAATCTCATCCATCCGGGCGGGCATACCATAAAGGTGGACTACAATCACAGCCTTTGGCTTCTTACCTTTCGCAATTCTGTCGACAAGGGCAGCTTCCAGATAATCCGGCGACATGTTCCAGTTGTCCGGATCCGAATCTACAAAAACAGGTGTAGCACCCAAATATTTGATCGGGTTGGCCGAAGCCGAGAAAGTGAAAGACTGGCAAACAACTTCATCGCCATATCCCACACCCAACTGTACCAATGCCAGATGCAATGCTGCAGTACCGGAACTCAGGGCTGCCACTCTGTTGCTTTCACCAAGGAAAGTTTCGATAGCTATTTCAAATTCATCCACATTTTTACCCAGAGGCGCAACCCAGTTTTGGTCAAAAGCCTCTTGGATATACTGCATTTCATGCCCTCCCATATGTGGGGACGACAGCCATATTTTAGATTCCATTTATATAAAATAAGGTAACAATTTCCCTTTTTATTTATTATCCAAAGTTAATATTTTTTTAACACTTTTTATAGAATTTTATGTATATCCGTTTTTAATCATACTGCTGTAATATTAGCAATAATGAGCCTTTCGAATAGTTTGTCTCCGAAATATCTTCGATTTAGTTTGTAAATAAATTCGTTGAGATACAATTGAAGATATTTTCTTTTGATTTTATGATAATTTCCCAATAGATTTCTTTTAGCATTGCTGATGGTGATGTGAACCCATTTTAAGGTTTCGTTGGTAGTTTCTTTATCAGATTTTTCGGTGATATGAAGTTCAACAAAATCTGAAATATCAACGTATGATGTGCTTTTATCCGTGAAAACAATGCTTTGATTATCAATCGATTCTTTTATGGTTTCA
>NZ_FTPU01000007.1:37463-113473 GCF_900108115.1 Epilithonimonas bovis DSM 19482 | reverse complement strand
TCTCTTTCGATGAAAACCCTTTCTTGGTAACGCTCATTAGAAACATGGTTTTGTACCAAATTAAGAATGAAAGATTAGAATTTTGCATAATCGTTCCACTTTTCAAGGAAATTCTTTTACGACACTTTTTGCATTCGTAGCTCCAGATGCTTTTAATCCAGAAATGCTCCTTGTGACCGCACTTGCAAACCACTCCGATTTTATCTCTCTGCTCCTTAAAATGAATTCTGCAATCTTCCTCTCTCCCAAAATGCGTTGTAAAACTAAATATATTCATCTAACTAATTAAATTATAAGTAAATATACGAAATTATGTGTAATTACGGATATTCATAAAAAACATATTCAAATTAACAGATATAGAAGATAAACTCTAAATTTGACAATTGAAAATTTAATCAATGCTAAATTATATCAAGAAAAAAATTGCTCTCATCTGGGCAAAAAAACATATCGAAAAATCCAAGAGTTTTAAAACCAATGCGATTCAGAATCAGCAGGATTTGCTTTTAGATTTGGTAAAAACTTCGGAAAAAACATTATTCGGAAGAGAACATCGATTTGAAACCATAAAATCAATTGCAGATTTTCAAAACAATGTTCCTATTGCAGATTACGAAGATTTAAAACCATATATCGAGAAAGTAATAAAAGGACAGTCCAAAATTCTTTGGCCAGATTTACCCGAATATTTTGCTAAGACCTCAGGAACAACTTCTGGCTCCAAATACATTCCGATTTCCAGAGAAGCAATGCCTTTTCAGATTGCAGCAGCTCAAAGTGCTATTTTCCATTATATACAGAAAAAGAATAACGCCGATTTTGTCAACGGGAAAATGATTTTCCTTCAAGGATCTCCTGAATTAGAAGAAGTCAATGGTGTAAAGACTGGAAGACTTTCAGGAATTGTCGCTCATCATATTCCAAATTATCTTCAGAAAAACAGATTGCCAAGCTGGGAAACCAACTGTATCGAAGATTGGGAAACCAAAGTCGATAAAATTGTAGAAGAAACAGAGAATGAGAATATGACTTTGATTTCCGGGATCCCGCCTTGGTTGATTATGTATTTTGAAAAACTGATTGACAAACACTGTAAAAAGATTACAGGCATTTTCCCGAATCTTCAACTAATTATCACAGGTGGCGTCAATTACGAACCGTACCGGGAAAAGATGAATGACTTGCTTGGCAAACCTGTTGACATCGTTCAGACTTTTCCGGCTTCGGAAGGTTTTTTTGCATTTCAGGATGACTATCAGAAAGAAGGATTGCTTTTATTATCCAATCATGGTATTTTCTACGAATTTATTCCTTTAGAACAGTACGGGAAACCCAATGCAGAACGATTAACGTTGAAAGATGTTGAGCTGAACAAAGATTATGCATTGATTCTCACGACCAATTCCGGGCTTTGGGCTTATTCGATTGGGGATGTTGTGCGGTTTATTGATAAAAATCCGTACAGGATTTTGGTAAGTGGAAGAACGAAACATTTCACTTCCGCTTTTGGCGAACACGTGATTGCGTTTGAAGTAGAAGAAGCTCTGAAAGCAACGGTGGAGAAATTCCCTGCGCAGATTACAGAATTCCATCTTGCGCCGCAAGTGAATCCAGCGGAAGGTTTGCCTTATCACGAATGGTTCATAGAGTTTGAAAAAGAACCGGAAAATTTTGAAGCTTTCAAATCGGAGTTGGATCTGCAATTGAGGCAACGAAATACTTATTATGACGATTTGATCTCAGGAAGTATTCTGCAGCCGCTGGTTATTACCAGAGTGAAGAAAAATGCGTTTCAGGATTATGCCAAATCCCAGGGGAAATTAGGTGGTCAAAACAAAATCCCAAGATTGGCTAATGACAGGAAAATTGGCGATTTTTTGTCTGACTTCAGATTGTAATTCGTTTCGAGTTTGATATTTAAGGATTTGTCATACTAACCGCTTATTGCGATTGTAAACCTAGACGTTGTCAAGCACATTGGTTAAAAAATGTCCTGAGATATAGAAACCTGGATTGACAGACCAATCCCATAGCCCTGATGGGAACGGCATCCTTTTGCAAAAAGCGTTGGGATTAAAGTTGAGGTTTTGCAAAAGATACAGTGGACAGCAGGTTCCCGGCTTCTGAAAAATCAGTGGCTTACTGCTTTGAGGCCAACGATGGATGCAATCAACGTGAAAACGAAAAATAACCGCCAGAATGTGGCCGGCTCCTTGAAAATAAGGATGCCGACAACTACACCGCCAACAGCGCCGATGCCCGTCCATACGGCATAAGCAGTCCCGATAGGCAGCCCGTTTTCGCCAGAAATGGCTTTGAACATCAGCAGCATGCTGGCCATGATGCAGATACCAAACCCGATCCACCAGAAGATGCTTTCTTTTCCTGAAGTCTCCTGCGCTTTTCCCAGGCAGGTGGCGAAGCCAGTCTCGAATAGTCCGGCAATGATAAGTATAAGCCAATTCATCCTGCTAAGATAAAATTTTGAAAATTAATAGCAGATTAATGATCTGTCAACTACTTTTGTTATATGATTTCTTTTACGCCTCTCAAAATTTTAAGTAATATCGAGTTCCGACACCTTTTAACAGGTCGTTTTTTTCTGATTATCGCTTTCCGGATGTTGGCAACATTGCTCGGGTGGTGGGTTTACCAATTAACAAAAGATCCTTTTTCTATTGGTCTTATTGGTCTTTCCGAAGTAATACCGGCGGTTTCCTGCGCACTTTATGCCGGCCATATTATTGATATGAAGGAGAAAAAGAAACTGCTTCTTTTTTGTAATTATGCCTACGTTGTGTTAATCAGCCTGCTTTTAATTCCTGCATTTTTGGGACACCGTATGCATTTTACCGGTCATCAGATTACTTATTTTATTTACGCGGTTATCTTTTTCACCGGTATTTGCCGCTCTTTTCTGGGGCCTCTGGTTCCGGCAATGATCCCGAAAATTGTGAGACAGGAGAACTTGCCTTATGCCGTGACGCTTAATCAGGCTACTTTTTTAACGGCTTCGGTTTCCGGTCATGCTTTGGGCGGTTTTCTGATTGCGATGATTACGATAAAATGGACATTAGTGGTCATTGTGGGAAGTATGATTCTTGCATCTTTATTCTTCTGGACTTTGCAGAAGCAACACTCTGGAAATAAAAGAAAGGACATTAAGGTTTTTGAAAGTATGAAGGAAGGCCTGGCTTATATTTATAAAACAAAGGAAATTCTTGGTGCGCAAATGCTGGATATGTTTGCGGTACTTTTTGGTGGTGCGGTAGCGATGATCCCTGTATTTGCCAGTGATATACTGAAAGTAGGATCCGAAGGGTTCGGGCTGCTGAATGCGGCTTCTGATATTGGCTCTATGTTGATTATCATTACCTTATCATTAGTGCCTCTAAGAAGAAATCAAGGTAAAATATTGCTTTGCGTTGCCGCTGGATTTGGATTGTGCATTATTGGATTTGGATTATCCAAAATGTATTGGCTGTCCTTTGGGTTTTTGGTCTTGAGTGGTATGCTGGATGGTATCAGTGTCGTCATCCGGGGAACCATTGTTCAGTTGAAAACACCAGAAGAGATCCGTGGCAGAGTGCTGAGTGTTAATTCTATTTTTGTAATGTCGAGCAATGAGTTGGGCCAGTTTGAAAGCGGCCTGACGGCCAAACTGATGGGCGTTGTAAGATCAGTTGTTTTCGGGGGAACAATGACTGTGCTGACTGCTCTCTTTATTGGAGCCAGTTCAAAGAAACTGCGGAAAATGGAGTACTAAGACTGCTTGAGTTTTCTTACAAAAAAAGAGCCTAAATCTATCTAAGATCGCCAATGATAAAAGGCTGATCTGCATTCTCGTTATAATCTCTCAAGAAACCAATTTCTTTAGATTTAGTGATTTCTGATTTTGAAGTCCCGGAAAATCCATCCCCAAAATCGATACTGAAATCGATATAAGACAGTTTATTTTTTACAAACTTCATCTTGTTAAATACCAGGATGATATTTTTATCTTTCAGGTTTTTTTGCAGACTCATAAGATCCTGTTTTGTCATCTCTTTATTGAAAACAACAGCAATTACTTTCTTATTCGAGGTGAAAGAAAGCATTCCGAAAACAAAAACGGTTAAGAATAATAGTGGGAAAAGTGTGTTCTTCTTCATTGGTTTGATAACGCTGCAAAATTATTAAATTATCATCAATTGTGAAACCAAAGTTTTGATTTTTAATAGATTTCTAATAATTTTTTTCTTTTTCCGAGAGATACTCTTACTAGAAATCATACTACAAATAAAAAACTCCAAATTGACTGTTTCAAGATGGAGTTTTTTTTCATTTCAATTTCTGATTTTTTACAAAGAATAATTCGGTGCTTCCTGTGTAATAATCACATCGTGGGGATGAGATTCTTTAAGTCCACTGCCAGTAATCATTACCATTTTGCTGTCTTTTTGCAGTGCTTCGATATCTTTTGCGCCACAATAGCCCATTCCGGCGCGCAAACCACCTGTCAGTTGGAAAATAACATCTTCCAGTTTTCCTTTGTGAGGCACTCTTCCTTCGATGCCTTCGGGAACAAATTTCTTAGCTTCACTTTGGAAATAACGTTCTTTACCACCTCGTTTCATCGCAGAAAGAGAACCCATTCCCTGATAAGATTTGAATTTTCGTCCCTGGAAAATAATTTCTTCTCCCGGTGCTTCATCCGTTCCTGCTAATAGTGATCCTAACATTACTGCTCCGGCGCCGCTTGCAATGGCTTTTACGATGTCGCCGGATAGTTTGATACCTCCATCAGCGATCACGGCTACATTTTTCTTTTTAGCAAATTCATAAACGTTATAGATTGCGGACAGTTGAGGAACCCCAACGCCGGCAACTACTCTTGTTGTACAGATAGATCCCGGTCCAACACCTACTTTCAGGACGTTAGCCCCAGCTTTAATAAGGTCTTTTGCGGCATCTGCGGTTACGATGTTTCCTCCAACAATATCAAGGTCGGGGAATGTTTTCCTGATCTCGGCAATTTTGTCAAGAACACCTTTGGAATGCCCGTGGGCTGAATCTATCGCTACAATATCTACACCAGCCTTTACCAGAGCGGTAATCCTGTCAATTGTATCTTCGCCCACGCCAACACCAGCGCCAACAATCAGTCTGCCATTTTGATCTTTGTTAGCATTAGGATATTCCAGTTGATTGTCAATATCTTTGATGGTAATCAGTCCTACCAGCTTGTTATTTTTATCAACGATTGGTAGTTTTTCTACCCTGTTTTTAAGTAGGATTTCTTTGGCCTGTTCCAGATTGGTGTTTTTGTCAGAAGTAATGAGGTTATCTTTTGTCATTATTTCCTCAACTTTAACATCCAGGTTTTCCTGATACTTCACATCCCGATTGGTAATAATACCAATAAGAATGTTGTTTTTATCAACGACCGGCAATCCGGATATTTTATATTTTGCCATCAGTTCTCTTGCCTGAGCCAGCGTGTGGTCTTTTGACAAGGTTACAGGATCTGCGATCATTCCGTTTTCTGACCGTTTTACACGGTTGACCTGTGCTGCCTGCTCGGCAATCGGCATGTTTTTGTGAATGAATCCAAGGCCACCGACTCTGGCTAACGCAATCGCCAAATCCGCTTCTGTAACAGTATCCATCGCTGCGGAAACAATGGGAACATTAAGCGAAATTTTGTCTGTAAGTCTTGATTTTAGGGAAACCTGATTCGGTAAAACTTCTGAATAAGAAGGGACTAGAAGCACGTCATCGAAAGTGATGGCTGTCTCTACAATTTTGTTATGAATAGACATCTTTACTTTCTTTGCAAAATTAAGCTTTTTTTATTGAATTAAAAAATGGATGTTTTTATTTGAATTAAAATTAATATAACGATCAAATTAGACCAATACTATGTTGAACTAAACCTTCGGTAGCTTTCTCAGCGCCATATTTAGTTACTTTGTAAAACTAATTATTAATCAGTAAAATGGCAACAAAAAAAAGAGAACAACCTGTTCTCTTGAAATATTTTCTAAAAACTTTACGATAAACCCATAGTGTGGGAAAATACCCAACCAAAAGCTGCCGAAGGTTCCGTTCAACAGGGTTTTCATTGTTCGTGCTGCGCACGCAACGAAAACTTAGCTATTGTACGCAGTTTTTTTTAGAAAGCGAATCCCAAAGCAAAACCTAAAGCTGGATATACTTTATTTTGATTGTAATCTAAATCACTTGCATTCCCAACTCCAGCATAGTATCTGAAAATAAAATGATTTCCTAATGGAAGCTGTTGTCCAAATTGAATTTCATTTAACCAACTTTTCCCAACTTGTGGACTATAATATTCTGTACCGCTAAAAAGAAATTTTGATTGAAAAGCTAAAAATGTTCCAGAGTTATTTTTTAAAGAATGTCCTTTTTCACTTCTTCTTTCTCTATTTAAGTAATATCGAACTTGTGCCCTCGCAAAAATACTATTGCTATTATTTGACCATTCATAAGAGATTCCGTTACTCCAAAAATCTGTGATTCCTCCCCAACCAAGATTTACATCTGCTAAAAATTTGTCGCTAATTGGTATTTCGGTTCCGACTGATATTCCTTGTAATCCAACTTCTACTTTATAAGTGTTTTCAAGTTTAGTTTGCGCAGAAATAATTTGTGAAAGAAAAATCATTCCAGCCACAATTAAAGTTTTTCTCATTTTTAATTTATAATAATTTGATTTTCAATTTAATGCAGAGTTGTTATAAAATTGCGTACAACGGAAAAAGTATTGGCGAAGTGCGGGCTTTCGAAGAACTAAAAGTTCAAAAACGACCAAACGGAGCGAATGCTTTTTCAATGAAGTAAACTTACAAAAAAACTACGGAATTGAAAAGCAGCGGCGGCAAAATATTACAAAATTTTCAATTCAGAGTTTAACCCCGCATTTTGCCATTACATTGTTGTAAATTGTCTTCCCCCTGATTTATATTTCTAGTTTATACAAAACGTCAACGAAAGACAAATCCCATAGCCCTGATGGAAACGGCATCCTTTTGCAAAAAAACTTCGGAACAAGCGATGGATTTTTTGCAAAAGATATAGTGGACAGCAGGTTCCCGGCTCCTAATAATTATGAATGATGAATGATAAATGATAAGGACTTCTTATCAAAATCGGCTCAGGATTCCCCAATGGATTTTTATCTCGTTGAACTTGAATGGATTGCCGATTTCATTACCGTTTGAAATTTGAAAGCTCATCAAACCGACCGGAAGAAAGAAATTAAAACCAACGCCAACGCTGTATAGCTTCGGCGAGACCCCCAACGCTTTGTTGGACATCTGACCGTATTGCGCAAACAAATCAAAAAATGCCTGGTCGTTGACGAGATAACGGTATTCTGCGCCGGCATAAGCATAAAAATCACTGATAAGGCTTTGCTCATTGAAACCGCGCATCGAGTTCCAGCCGCCAAACCGAAAAAGTTCGTTAGTAGATAATTCGTTTTTCGAGCTTAACAAAGCAGATTCTCCCCGGATATTTAGGAAATGATTGCCCGACAGGTTGAAGTTGTGTTCTGCAAAAATGAGGTAGCGGATCTGGTCCAGCTTTTCCTGTGTGTCATCGTAGGTGGTTTTGAGAAAATCAGCTTCTACGCGGATGTTGCTTTTATTGATGAACAGCGGAATATTACTCGCTTCCTGATACTGATAATAAAGCCCAAACCCTTTTTTGCTGTAATCGCGACCGCCTGTATAAAGCGAATCCAAAATGGCGGAAGACTCGAAAGTGCCTTTGAGACCGAGTTTTTGCTTTGGTGAAAGATGATAATAAACCGCAGGTAAAAACTTGACATTCGCAAACATGGAATCCTGGCGGAAAATATTGACATTCACGTTCAAACCAACATTGCTCCCAAAAGTGTACGGAATATCGGTTTGCATATCAAAAGTCTGACCTTTATCAGGATTTCTCTGCCAGTAAATACCGATGCTTTCGAAACTGTTGAACATATTTTTCAGCATTACATTCAGCGTTCCATTGACGGTGAATTTTTCGGTTTTATCATTCCCAAAGCCAATCATCCCGTCGAAGGTATTAGTCTTCCTTTTTTGGGTGAAGAGAAAAACCTGTGTAGAATCTTTGGTAAATAAGGTCTGAGGCGGTTTTTCCAACGAAACAAACTGATGGTTCTGTAAAGACTGATTCATAGAAACCAGATTCTTGTCATCATAATTTTTACCCAAATATTGTTTGTTGAGGTTTTTAACGAATTGTTTCGGTAAACGTGTGTATCCTTTGAAAACGATAGCGTCGATTTTTCTTTGAGCAGCGGGAACAACAGATATTTTTACTGAGGGAATTCCGTTTTCCATTTTCTGGAATTTGGTTTTCACACGATTGAAAGCAAAACCTTTGTCCCGGTATTTTTGATTGATGCTTTTCTTTAGTGAGTCCAAGTTTTTTGTATAAATCTCATTCTCCTTAAATCTCAAATCATTAACTGAAGAATCCGAAAATTTGACGTGGGCTTTGTTGAAATTCGGGCCTTTGTCATAGTAGATTTCTGTCCGGTTTCCGTTTTGTTTAACAGTCTTGAGTTCGGTAAAGAAGTAAGCGTTTTCTGCCAGCGAATCCAGGAATTTGACGGCGTTTGCCGAGTCGGAAACGATTTTTTTTGCGTTGGTTTCTTTGTCGATGAGCCAATATTCTTTTTTCTGAGCCATTGACAAGACAGAAAATAAAACAGCAAATATGTAAAGTAATCGGATCAAATAATTTATAATGTTACTCTCAACACTTCGATTCCGCTCAGTGTGATGTTCCTAATATTCAGCGTTTTCTTTAAGAGTTGTCAGGCTGAGCGGAGTCGAAGCCTTTATTAATATTATCTGAATGAGATTCGTTTTTACAAGTAGAAAGTTCCTTCAATTTTTCCCAATTGTCATTGATAATAGCTTCCTTTTTCCTTCTACTCCAACCTTTTGCTTGTTTTTCAAAAGCAATTGCTTGTTCAATTTCATTAAATTCACAATAAAAAACTAATTGAACTGGTCTTCTATTATGAGTATAACTTTCTGGATAATGTCCTGATTGATGTTTAATAAATCGAGATTCCAAGTCGCTAGTAACTCCTGTGTAATAAGAGTTATCCGAACATTTTAATATATAAACATAATATCGATTCATTTCGTAGAAAACACTTCGACTCCGCTCAGTGTGACATCGCTAATACTAAATGTTTTATTGTTGGATTGCTAATCAGATGAGTACAACTATGTTCAGCGGGACAAATCTAATACTAAATGTTCATTTTAAGAGATGTCAGTCTGAGCGGAGTCGAAGACTTTATACTTTATTTGCATTTAAAACAGAAAATCAATCCATTTTATTATACTTCTTCATCAGATTTTCATAAGTATTCTGAGGAAGAATCCATTTAAGAGGAACGCCAATTTTTTGCCCGAATTTCCCGAAATAGTAATGCGCTTTCCACTTTGATTTCTGAAGAAGATTATCAACATAAATTGCAACATCCAAAGGTTCTGTCCCATCACCAACGTGAGAATTCATCAAAGCATAAACTTTATCAAAGACATTTTTATACGCTTCGGATACTTTTGTTTTCACTCGATTTTCAGCAATATTGGTTTTGATATCGCCCAAATGAAGCGAACACACGTGGATGTTCCAGGGATAAACTTCGTAACGCATTGCTTCTGTTACTTTGTCCAAAGCGGATTTGGAAGCAGAATAAAATCCTCGGAAAGGCAATCCCATTTCTGAACCGATACTGGAAACATTGATGATTTTTCCGGATTTCTGCTCTCTCATTTTTGGAAGAACGGCAGTCATCATTTGGACAGAACCAATCAAATTAAGATTGAATAACTTTGTAATATCTTCTTTCGTAGAATCTTCAACTGCGCCAACCATTCCCATTCCGGCGTTGTTGATGAGAACATCTATTTTGCTTTCAGTTTTCAGGATTTCGGAAATGGCGTTATCAATCTGGTCTTTCTCGGTAATATCCGTCGGAATTGAAACAAAATAATCGGAACTTACGGTTTTTCTGCTGAGTCCGTAAACTTTATTCCCTTTCTTTCCGAAATATTCTGCCAGTGCCAATCCTATTCCGGATGAAGCGCCTGTGATGATGATTGTTCTGCTCAAAGTTTTAATTTTTTAAATATTCAAGGATTTTTTTGGTCAAATATTTTCTCTCTTTTTCAGTGGCGTCATTATCCATATTGCTATGATTGATGTCTGTAAAATCAATTGTAATATTATATTTTTTAGCTTCTTCATCAGATGGTAAAACATTTTCGTCAGCAGAATAATCATTTGAACGAAGTGAAAATATTTGTGGACTGGATGTTCTTGGAAGTTCCATCCGGCGGTTGTCCATCGAAATGAGCTTACTGACAAGTTCCGGATACTTGTGGGCAAAAAGAACTGTCATATCTCCTCCGTTGGAATGTCCGATTAGTGTTAGCTCATTATATTTTAACTGAGGATATTCTTTCTTGATTTTTTCCAGTACAAACAAAATATTTTGAACGCCTCTTTCCCAATTTGGTCTTCTGGTTTCCTGCAATTTTCCAGTCATCGCAAGTAATTCATCAGTAGGCAATTCGTGCTGGATACTTACAACGAAATAATCTTTTGAAGCCAAAAATTCTGTCAGATATGTATAAGCATATAAATAATCGCCACCTTTATTCTCTCCATAACCGTGACTGAAAATAATGGGAATTTTGTTGAAGTTTTTTTTATTTTTCGGCTGATATATCGCAACTGGGATTGCCCGGTTTCTGGACTTGTCAAAATAAGTTAAGGTATCAAGCTTAAAATCAAGATTTTTACCAGCGGTTATATTATTCTTCACAGAACATTGAATGAAAAATAGGCTGATTATAAATAATATAACATATCTCATATTATTTTCAAATTAACTCATTGTCACTTTCTCAAAATCCTCCCAAAACTCAGGATAAGATTTCTCAACAACATCTTCGTTTTCGATATTCAGCTCTTTGACTAATGCAAACGGTGCAAAAGCCATTGCCATCCGATGGTCGTTATAAGTGGCGATTGAGATGTTGTCTTCCGGTTCTATAAATTCCGAAGATTCGATTTTCTCAACCGTGATATGTGTTTTTGCTCCCAATTTCAACAATTCATTTTGAAGCGCTACCAATCGGTCGGTTTCTTTTACTTTCAGTGTGTGAAGCCCGGTAATGACGAATGGTATTTTAAGAGCCGTTGCTGTTACACAAAGCGTTTGCGCAATGTCTGGGCAATCGTTCATATCTATAGAAATGAGCTCTGGATATTCAAAAGTTGGCTCCGGTAACAGTGAAATCGAATTTTCTGCATAATCCGAAACCGTATTGATGCCAAAATACTCCCAGTAGATTTCTTTAATCACGCTGTCGCCCTGCAGAGACAATGTGTGATAGCTTTTAAGCGTAATCGATTTTCTTCCAATTGCTGCTAAAGAGTAAAAATAAGAAGCAGAAGACCAGTCGCTTTCTACTTCGTAATGTTCTGTCCTGGAGTGGTTGGGATGGGCAATGATCTCTATTCTATCCTCTGCAAAATGAGATTTGATCCCTATTTCGTTCAGGACTTTGAGTGTCATCTCAAGATAAGGCCGCGAGGTGATTTCGCCTTCCAGCTCCAATGTTAAACCGTTTTCTAACTTGCCACCGATTAATATTAATGAAGTCAAGAACTGGCTCGATACATTGGCTGAAATTTTAACCGAATTTTTTTCAATCTTTTTACCAATAATTTGCAATGGCGGATAACCTTCTTTCTCAAGATAAGTAATATCAGCTCCAAGAGATTTGAGCGCATCAACCAAAGGTCTTATGGGACGGTTTTTCATCCTGTCAGAACCTGTCAGGATTGTTTTTCTTCCTTCAAAAATTGAATAATAAGAAGTCAGGAAGCGCATTGCGGTTCCGGCGTGATGGATATCAATCAATTCGGAATCAGATTCCAAAGCTTTTTTTAGCAGCGTCGTATCCTGAGAATTGGAAAGATTCAAGATGTCAATATTTCCGAATAATTTGCCCAGAATCAAAAGACGGTTCGAAATACTTTTCGAACCGGTGATTTGGATATTTTTTCCGTCTATAAGTTCAGACTTTTTAATAATCATAGTTTGTCAGATGTCAGATGTCAGATGTCAGATGCAAGAATTGGAACTTCCGGCCTCGGCATCTATCCAACTATTTTTTTAATTTTTCATTATTAGCGTGCCTGTCTTTGTCACGCTCGGTTTTAACTTTCATTTTTTTATCGAATGCCGATTGCAAATCTGTTCCGGTTTGATTCGCCAAACAAAGCGTTACAAAAAGAACATCAGCCAATTCTTCGCCTAAATCTTTGGATTTGTCGGATTCTTTTTCAGATTGCTCGCCGTATCTCCTGGCGATGATCCTGGCGACTTCGCCGACTTCCTCTGTTAGCATTGCCATATTCGTCAGCTCATTAAAGTAACGGACACCAACGGTTTTTATCCATTCGTCAACCTGATTTTGGAGTGTCGTAATTTCCATTTATTAAAATTGATAAGCGCCTATGGTTGGAGAATTACCTCTGGATTTACCAACAATATCAGTTGCTGTAATTCCACTTGCATTAATTCCTTTTCCTATTGCAGGCGAACCTGCTTTCACTCTCAGGTTCATTTTGTGGGTAAAGTAATTCTGGAATTTCGGATCCTGATTCACCACATTCGTAGCATCGGCTGTAAAACCGGAATTGGAAGTGAATTTCAATAAAGAATTTTTAAAACTGGTTGTAAAATTACCTTCACCCACTTTGCTGAACGCCATCATGTCGGGAAGATCACCATATATAATAGAGTTGTTGACATTAAGGGTAGGATTGGACAGTTCAATTTCGCCATCCTCATTTTCCCAGGCATTGGTTGCAAAGATTCCCAACGCAGACATCGACGGATTTAGGTTCCAGTAATTGGCAATCGTGCAATAGTTGAGGTTGTATGTTCCGCCGGAAGCGATTGCCAGATCCGCTTCGCCACAGTTGTTCATCACCACATTATTAGCGGTGAATTGCTGCGCGTGGATGGCATAGATGCCCACATTTTGAAAACTGTGGAAAATCGAATTGTTGATGGTTGCATTGTTCTTTTTCAGTTGTAGACCTACATTACCTCCAAAAACTCTGGCATAATTCATATTAAGCAGCGAGCCTTCTTCCATCTTGATACCGTTCCAGTTGGCGGGAAGTGTGTCGTATTTTGTATCACTTCTGTCACCCCGGAAAATTACTTCATCACCTAAAGCGCCATTCACCGTTAATCCCGAATTTTTCCCAAAATTCATCCCGCTATTTTTACGGAAATAGACTTTGGTACCTTTTTCCATCGTTAGAGTTTTCCCTTCAGCAATATTAAGGTTCCCAAAAATGACTTTTACTTTATCTTTGGTCCAGGTTGTGTTTTGATTAATAGTAACAGGGTTTTCTCCGGTCTGGATAAAATATTCTGCATCCTGCACGACAGAGAATAAGGTTACTTTTTGTTGTCCTGCTGCAGTTTCAAAAACCACTTTATCTTCTGCAATGGCTTCCGGCGCATTGGCAACCGGCGCAATCTCTACAAAAACATAAAGACTGTCCTTTTTTCTCAGTGCAACCTGGCTAAAATCGGTTCCTACTTTCCCATCCACATTGATCCTGTACTGCGAAGCGCTGCCGCCTTCCAGATAAATTCTTGGGATCTTTACATCTTTGTCCTCTTTGTTGTAGACCTTTACAGCATACGTTTCGCTGCGCATCTGGTTATAAACGGTATCACAAAATACGGTGTCTGTAGAGAATCTTAGCAACTGAGTAGGCGCATCAAATGTAATGTCATCCCGATTGCAGCCCGCCAAAAGCAACAGAGCCCAAAATGCAACTCCAAGAAGTAATTTAATCTTCATTCTTTTTCTTTAATCTTCAAAACTACAAAATTTAAGTTTTTATTTTGTGCTACACTCAAAAAACTGATCATCTTTTCTGACTATTGTTTATCTAAAAGCAATTTATTGCCATAATTCTTTGGAGAAGGGTTACTTCTTAATGAATTTGAAATTAACGATGCCGTCTTTGGTTTTAATATTCAGCATATAAACACCAGTTGGTAATTTTGCAACGTTAATTTTTGATCCGGAATCAGTGATGATTTGTTTACCACTCAAATCGTAAATATAAATCTTTTGAATTTCATATTTGGAACTGATGATATAGAGGTAGTCTGCCGCCGGATTGGGATAGACAGAAAAGTATTTGGAAGTTTCGGTGGTACCAAGTTGGTCTACCAGCCTGATTGGTTCCCGGAACTGAGACAGGTCAAACCGAACTGCGTTGCCAAGTACCGTGGATGTATAAGCTTCTACAGTGTACGTGGCATAATCTGACTGTTGTACGCTGTTGAAATGGAGACCTGATCCGCTGTTTCCTGTATTTTCGTCCAGATTTTTATACCATGTAAAATTGTATTGGTCTCTGGATAACGACTGCTCCAGTTTGGCGGGTTGACCAAGAATGCCCAAAACTTGTTTTTCCTCATCATAGCGCTGTGGCGAATAGCTTAATTCTGTCTTTTCGGGATAGTAGGTAAGGTGTGTGGAGAGTTGCTCTTTTGTAAAACGGTTATTGCTGATCAGCAATATTTCTGGGAGTTGAGAAGGTAAATTGCCAGACAGCCGGTTGCTGTTAAGATTTAGCATCATAAGCTGTGGCATGGCAGAAAGTTCCTGAGGGAAATTGCCGGAAAAATTATTGTTGTTAAGAAACAGCTGCTGCAATTTTGGCAAACCAGTCAATGCAGACAAATTCCCGGAGATATTGTTCCTGCCAAGATTCAAAGTTTGCAGGTTTCTCATCTGGGCAAGCTGCGACGGTATCTGTGTAAGCTGATTTCCTTCCAGTGACAACCATTGTAGGTTGAGCAGATTTGCCAAAGAAGCAAGCTTTTCCGCAGGTATATTATTATGACTCAAATCAAGGCTGGTTAAGCCAGTGAGTTGCAAAACCTGTGCAGGGATTTGGATCACTCCGTTGCCGGATAGAGATAAGGATTTGAGCTGAGACAATGCTGACAGACTGTTGAAACCATTGGCCGATAGAGAATTATTATCTAAAGTAAGATTTTCAAGATTAACAAATGCTGTAATTTTTGAAGGAACAGAGCTAAGTCCTAGACCTGCAATGTTTAGGTTTTTTAAATTATTAAAATTCGCCAGTAATCCATTAATATCATTAATGATAAAAGTATTGCCTCCAATTCCAAGATCTTCAAGATTGTAAAGCCCGGAGAATGCAAAAGAAGGATCACCGGTTAATCTGTTGTTGGAGACGTCAAGCCGTTTAAGTGCGCTTAAAGATGAGATCCCGTTTGCAACCTCGCCAGAAAGCTGATTGTTGCTGAGATCAAGTTTTGTTAGTTTCGAAAGCGTGGATATTGTAGAAGGGAAGGTGCCCTGCAGTGCGTTACCGGAAAGGTTAAGCTCTGTGACGCTGTTGTTTTTAACAGATACACCAAACCAATTTTTGGGATCTGTGGTAGTATCCCAGGTTCGGTTCCATTTTTCGCCACCTGTCGTATTGTATATATAGAGTAGTGCATCCCGCTCTGCACTGGAGATGCTCCACTGGGAAAACAAAAGGTTGGAAATCAGTATAAAGAATAAAGCTTTTTTCAAATCTGTGTCAAATAAAGCGCAAATATAATGGTAAAATGAATTAATCTCTGTTTTTAGGTTAATTTTTTAGTGATTAAGAAATCGGTTTACAGTTAAGAACAAAATTAATGATAAGTTTTATAATGGTCTCTCCCTTATATATAGTATGACTGTTTTTAGATTACAAGTGATAAATTGGCTGTAATTGAAAATAATATTAATCTCTAAAAAGGTATAGCCCTGAATTGTAAATAATTATATGTAAAGTATTGTAGATTAAAAAATTATTTATATTTTTGCACCCTAAAATAAAAAGCATTATATGCCTACTATTCAACAACTAGTAAGAAAAGGAAGAGCCACGCTTGCCAAGAAGAGCAAATCGGCTGCCCTTGATTCTTGTCCACAAAGACGAGGAGTATGTACAAGAGTATATACTACCACACCTAAGAAACCTAACTCTGCACTTAGAAAAGTTGCAAGGGTAAGACTTTCTAACGGTAAAGAAGTCAACGCTTATATCCCGGGCGAAGGACATAATCTTCAAGAGCACTCGATAGTATTGGTAAGAGGCGGAAGGGTGAAAGACCTACCGGGAGTACGTTACCACATCGTAAGAGGTGCATTGGACACTGCAGGTGTAAATGGAAGAACTCAGAGAAGATCTAAGTACGGTGCTAAGAGACCTAAACCAGGACAAGCTGCTGCAGCGCCTGCAAAAGGTAAGAAAAAATAATCATTAAATAAGGTACAGAAACAATGAGAAAGACGAAAGCGAAAAAAAGACCGTTGTTACCAGATCCAAAATTTAATGATCAATTGGTAACGAGATTTGTAAATAACTTAATGCTTGACGGTAAGAAGTCAATCGCATTCAAAATTTTCTATGATGCGTTGGATATCGTAGAAACTAAAAAAGGAGATACAGAAAAAACATCCCTTGAAATCTGGAAAGATGCATTAACAAACGTTATGCCTCACGTAGAAGTACGTTCCAGAAGAGTAGGTGGTGCTAACTTCCAGATTCCAATGCCAATCAGAGCGGATAGAAAAATTTCTATGGCAATGAAATGGTTAATCAAATATTCTAAAGCTAGAAATGATAAGTCTATGGCTTTGAAATTGGCTAACGAAGTGGTAGCTGCTTCAAGAGAAGAAGGTGCTGCTTTCAAAAAGAAATCTGATACTCACAAAATGGCGGAAGCGAATAAAGCGTTTTCACACTTCAAATTCTAATCTGAAATGGGAAGAGATCTTAAATTTACAAGAAATATTGGTATTGCTGCTCACATTGATGCAGGTAAAACCACCACTACAGAAAGGATTTTATTCTATACAGGTGTAAACCACAAAATTGGAGAGGTTCACGATGGTGCTTCTACAATGGACTGGATGGAGCAGGAAGCAGAAAGAGGTATTACTATTACTTCTGCTGCAACGACTTGTAGCTGGAATTTCCCAACAGATCAAGGTAAGAAATTACCTGAAACAAAACCTTACCACTTCAACATTATCGATACACCTGGACACGTTGACTTCACTGTAGAAGTAAACAGATCTTTGAGAGTATTGGACGGATTGGTATTCCTTTTCTCTGCAGTAGACGGAGTAGAGCCTCAGTCTGAAACCAACTGGAGATTGGCTGACAACTACAAAGTTGCTAGAATGGGATTCGTAAACAAAATGGACAGACAAGGTGCTGACTTCTTGAACGTTGTAAAACAAGTAAAAGAAATGTTAGGATCCAACGCAGTTCCAATCGTTTTGCCAATTGGTGCAGAAGAGGATTTCAAAGGGGTTGTAGACTTAATCAAAAACAGAGCAATCATCTGGGATGAAGCTGGACAAGGTGCTACTTATGAAGTAGTTCCAATTCCGGAAGATATGAAGGATGAAGTTTTGGAATACAGAGAGAAATTAGTAGAAGCTGTTGCGGACTATGATGAGACTCTAATGGAGAAATTCTTCGAAGATCCGGATTCAATCTCAGAAGAGGAAATCAACGAAGCGCTTAGAAAAGCTACTATTGACCTTTCTATTATCCCAATGACTTGTGGTTCTTCTTTCAAGAACAAAGGAGTACAGTTTATGCTTGATGCTGTTTGTAAATATCTTCCTTCTCCACTGGATAAGGACAATATCAAAGGAACAGACCCAAGAACTGACGCTGAGATCGAAAGAAAACCATCTGTAGATGAGCCTTTCGCTGCATTAGCTTTCAAAATTGCTACTGACCCGTTCGTAGGTCGTCTCGCATTCTTCAGAGCTTATTCAGGTCGTTTGGATGCTGGTTCTTATGTTCTTAACACAAGATCTGGTAACAAAGAAAGAATTTCTAGAATCTATCAGATGCACGCAAACAAACAAAATCCAGTAGAATATATCGAAGCTGGAGATATTGGTGCTGCTGTAGGATTTAAAGATATCAAAACAGGAGATACGTTATCTGATGAAAAGAACCCAATCGTTCTTGAGTCTATGATCTTCCCAGATCCGGTAATCGGTATCGCTGTTGAGCCTAAGACTAAAGCTGACCAGGATAAAATGGGTAACGCTCTAGCTAAATTAGCTGAAGAAGATCCTACTTTCCAGGTTAAAACTGACGAGGCTTCTGGACAAACTATCATCTCTGGTATGGGTGAGCTTCACCTTGACATTATTGTTGACCGTATGAGAAGAGAGTTTAAAGTAGAAGTTAACCAAGGTCAACCTCAGGTAGAATACAAAGAAGCATTGACTGCAACTGCTAACCACAGAGAAGTTTACAAAAAACAATCCGGTGGTCGTGGTAAATTTGCGGATATCGTATTCACCATTGGTCCGGCTGACGAAGGTAAAGTAGGTCTTGAATTCGTAAACGAGATCAAAGGTGGTAACATTCCAAAAGAATTTATCCCTTCGGTTGAGAAAGGATTCAGAGAAGCTATGAAAAATGGTCCTTTGGCAGGATTCGAAGTAGAAGCAATGAAAATTGTTTTGAAGGATGGATCTTTCCACGCGGTTGACTCGGATCAGTTATCTTTCGAATTAGCTGCTAAAATGGGATTCAAAGAATCTGGTAGAGCTGCTAAGGCTGTTATTATGGAGCCGATTATGAAGCTGGAAGTTGTAACTCCGGAAGAATATATGGGTGATATCGTAGGTGACCTTAACAGAAGAAGAGGTACTGTAAACGGTATGGATGATAGAAACAACGCTAAAGTTATCAAGGCTTTTGTTCCTCTATCTGAAATGTTTGGTTATGTAACTTCTCTTAGAACTTTGTCTTCAGGTAGAGCAACATCTTCTATGGAATTCGAGAAATACGAAGCTGCTCCTAACAACGTTGCTGAAGATGTAATCGCTAAGGCTAAAGGTTAATATTTAAATTAGATTAAAATGTCACAAAGAATCAGAATAAAACTTAAATCTTACGATTACAACTTGGTAGATAAATCTGCAGAGAAAATCGTAAAAACGGTAAAGGCTACCGGTGCTGTTGTAAACGGACCAATCCCATTGCCAACGAACAAGAGAATCTTCACTGTATTGAGATCTCCGCACGTAAACAAGAAAGCTAGAGAACAATTCCAATTATCAGCTCACAAAAGACTGATGGATATCTACTCTTCTTCTTCTAAAACTGTAGATGCTCTAATGAAATTAGAACTTCCTTCAGGTGTAGACGTAGAAATTAAAGTGTGATAAAAGCGGTTGGCTGATAGCTGATAGCTATTTGCCAAAAACCAAAGCATCACTTTGCTATGATAAAAAATCCCTTTTCGAGAGAAGAGGGATTTTTTTATGGTTGAAAGTGAGATTTATCAGTTGGTTTTACTTATTTAGAATTAATAAAAATAATATTTTTGCTGCAAATAAAAGTTATGAAAAAAACTGTAGCAATTTCACTGTTGGTATTAGGTGTAGGAGCCACTCAAGCACAACAGGTAAAAGATTCTATCAAAAAAGAAACAGCAATAGATGAAGTTGAGCTTTTTGGTGAGCGAAACAAACAGCCCGAAGGTCTTGAGGTAATCACAAGGCTTCCGCTTAAAACCAGAGATCAAATCCAGAGTATATCCGTTGTATCCAACAAAGTAATAGAAGAACTTGGTGGTTTAACGGTAACGGATGTGGCAAAAAATATTCCGGGTGTTACACAATTCGGAAGTTACGGTGGTACAAGAGAAAGTATGTCTATACGTGGTTACCGTGGGGTTCCTGTTCTTAAAAATGGTGTAATGATGGATTCAGATTTTCGTACAGGCTCTATGCTTACTGATATGCAGGGTGTTGAGAGTATTCAGGTCATCAAAGGTTCAGCAGCGGTTACACAAGGTATTGGCGATGGACTTGGGAGTGCAGGTGGAGTGATTAATATTGTTACCAAAGTACCGAAGTTTATCAATCAGACCAATGTTGGCTTCCGATACGGGAGTTGGGATTTTTACAGGCCAACTCTAGATTTTCAGAGAGTATTGGATAGTAATGGTAAAGTAGCCGTTCGTCTTAATGCAGCTTATCAGGATAGTAATAGTTTTAGAAAATATGTAAACACAGACCGTATCTATGTTAATCCGTCAATTGCTTTCCGTCCTGATGATAAAACTGAAATTGTAGCTGAGATGGACTATATGCATAATAATACAACTCCAGATCGTGGAACAGTCAATCTTGCTGCAGGTGACATAGATGCATTGTACGAGATGCCAAAAGGGAAATTTTTAGGTTTTAAGTCAGACAATGCGAGAACAGAGACTTTCAATTATTCTACAACAGTTACTAGAAGATTGAATGATAAATTGAAGTTAAGGGCAGCATATATCAATTCTAACTATTCATTAGATCTTGTTGGCGCATCTGTAGGAGCAGGCAATGCAGCCACTGGCTACGCTATTAGAAGCAGAAGCCTGGCAAAATCAACAAGACAAGATAATAATCAGGTTTTTCAGTTTGATTTTATTGGTCTGGAGGTCAACACATGGAAATTAAAACACACCTTTCAGGTTGGCTTTGATTGGAAACAAACTGATGTTACAACAACAGCATATGCTTCAAAAAATGTAGATCAGATCAATGTCCTTAATGATATTGAAAATAATCTACCCTCCAATATTGATGGTGTTAATTTTGTGATTTCTCAGAATAATCCTGTTAATACTTTAACACCTACATTTGGCCTAATGGCACAGGATGTTATTACCATCAATAAGTATGTAAAAGCACATCTGGGCATTAGATACAGCAGGCTTAACGGTGCTGAAGAAAATACGGACAGAGAGGCTTGGAATCCTTCAGTAGGGTTAATGGTTTCCCCGATAGAGAATATGAATATTTTTGGCTCATACACCACAACTACTGGGTTAAGATCTGCTAATAATCCGTTGGAGAACGGCGGTACAGTGGGCGCATCTACTACTAAGCAGTGGGAGGTAGGGGTTAAATCTGACTGGTTGGATCAGAAGCTGAGATTCAATGTAACATTATTTGATATAGAAACAGAAAACTTATCCTATTCCATACTTAATTCTGCAGGTAATGCCACTGGTTTGTATGGTCTGGCCGGAAATCTTAAAAGACAAGGTGTGGAAGTTGAATTGATTGGACGGATTCTTCCTAACTTACAAATTATGACTGGTTGGGCATTTTTAGAAGCCAAATACCACGACAGCCCCGCTTATGTAGAGAATTCTGCACCAATGAATTCGCCAAAACATACGGCTAACGCTTGGTTGAATTATAGGTTTAATCAAGGTATATTAGACGGTTTGGATGTGGGAGCAGGGATATATTATGTTGGTAAGAGACCTGTGGACGATTATACCCAAAAAACTTTTCATACAGGGCATGAGTTATCTGTTCAGCCAGGTCTGAGACCATTTGATATGCCGGAATACACGACGGTGGACGCACAGGTTGGCTATCAGTTTAAAAATGGGCTGGGCTTGAGGGTTTTCTTTAATAATATATTTGATTCGGTTGGTTACAGTTCTTATTTCCGAGGCGGCTATATCGATCAGATCCAGCCAAGGAACTTCTCAGCACAAATTAATTATAAATTCTAAAATCTACATATGAAAAATATTAAAGCAGCACTATTAGCATTAGCTCTGGGAGCAGTTATCTGGTCCTGTTCCGGTGAGAATAAGAAAAGGGGTATTGATTTTAACGAATTCAAATCAGAAGTTAAGTTAACGGCTGATCAGGAAAAGAGATTTGATGAGATCACTACAAAATACCAAAAACAGCAGGAACAAAATTTTGAAGCGGCCAAAGCACAGGGTGGTGAGATGGATCGAGTAGCACTGGGGATAAAGAGTGAAGCATTGCGTGAGGAGCAGGCAAAAGAAATGTCTGGTGTTTTGGACGCCGGGCAGATGCAACAGTTTAACAAATTTGTAGACGAACGCGCAAGAAAAAGACCAAGGTATGATAATGCTTTGTTGGCCCGTATCAAGACAGAAGCAGCTCTTACAGAGGATGAATTTGCTGTAGTGAATGCAGCCAATGATGCTTTTGAGAAAGCCTTTAATGACGCTCACGATGTTTACCATGGCAATAACGATCTTGCAAAACAATATTGGGGGAAATTTGATGCCCAAAGAAAAGCGGCCATCAAAAAAGGATTGACACCACAGCACTACACAGCTTACGAAAGTGTGGTGAAGGACGTTCAATTCAAAGGCAGAAAGTAACTTTTTTTTCATATCAAATCAATTTTTAGTATTAATAAACATTAGGGCGGCCTTGTCCTAATGTTTTTATTATTTTGGCCCTATGACATTTTTGAAAAGCCTCTACCGGAAAAAACGTAAAAATGAGACGTTCATCAGATATATATCCTACCTGTTACACCTGTGGATGGGACTCTTATCTTGTATTGTGGTGATGGTCATTTGTATCGCCGGCTGCCTTTATGCTTTTAAAAATCAAATTATTGATTTCGCAAATTATGATCATGCCAGGGTGAGGGCAGTGGGTCTTAATCCTCAAACGCTTTCTCAGGTACAACTGGAGCTTGGTAAAAGAAATCAGATTTTAACATCGCTCATCATTCATGATAATCCTGCCAGAAGCTGGATAGTATCTTACAAAGAACAGAATGTTGATAAGACGGCTTATTACGATCCTTACATCGGGCAGGTAAAAGGTTATCCGGATACAGGATCGTCACGTTTTTTTGAAATTGTGTTGGATTTGCACCGCAATCTCATGATGGGTAATGTCGGTCGGCAAATAGTGGGGGCATCTGCATTGGTTTTCTGTTTTCTGCTCATTTCCGGATTAGTGCTTTGGCTTCCCAAGAAACTTAAGCATCTTAAACAGGCTTTAACGATCAAAACGTCAGCAAAGTGGGCAAGATTCAATTATGATTTGCATAATACGTTGGGTTTTTACACATGTCTGGTATTGTTCTTTATTGCAGTTACAGGTTTATACATCACTTATCCCTGGATGAAAAATGCGTTGATCGTCTCATTGGGGGGTTCTTCTGTTGCCGAAGCAACCGCCATTGGCAGCGCTGCAGGTGATGATGCATTTGATAAACTGATGTCTGATATGATAGAAAGGCAAAAAGAGAAAAAACAAAAAGCCGCAGAAGTTGTAAGCCTGGATGATATCCGGAATCTGGCCGATCAAAAACTTAATTATATGGCGGTAACCAGCATCACTTTACCCAATGATGAGAATCCGAGATATACTATTATAAAAACGAATACAGAGAATTTTTTTGGAATGATGCTCCCCGATGAGCTTACTTTCGATAAAGAAGGAAAGCTAAAGACCATCAATCTCTTCTCTGATCTGCCTCTTGACAAACAGTTTACAACTTTGGCAAAACCATTGCACACCGGAGAAATTATGGGACTAAAAAGCGTCGTGCTTTATTTTATCGTTTGTCTTATCGGGTTTTCCCTACCCATAACAGGCTTTGTGATCTATTGGCACCGTTATAAGAAAAATACGAAATTGTGATTAGTAAGTTTGTATCCATATTAAGTTATTTTTAATTTTAGTTAAAAGGTGATTTTATATGTCAATTTCGCATATTATATACTACATTTGCTTCCCTAATTTTAATAATATGAAGAAAAGTTTATCATTTTTAGTATTAGCTACGGGCTTGTCCTTGATCAATGCACAGTGGAGTAAGGTAATTCCTTCCGGAAATATTACAAGAAAAAGCGATAATTCAGTTTATTACAAACTTGATATTAATGCAATCAGAGGTCAGTTATTGGCAGCCGATAAATTGACAACAGGTAAGAATGTAGGTGCTGTGATTATTAACATTCCAACCAATAGTGGTAAGATAGAAAGATTTTCGGTTAATAGTTTCCCGGTTATGGATGAGGCATTGGCTAACAGATACCAATTGGGTTCTTATGTTGGTGTGGGCATAGATGATCCTACAAAGTACATCCGTTTTAGTGTTGCGCCGAATGATTTCCAGTCGATGATAATTGCGCCAGATGGTAGGTATGAATTTATAGAGCCGGCTACAGATGATAAGACCCTTTACTCGGTACGTGGGAAAAGTGGAAAAGACGGAATATTTAACTGTATCACCAAGGAAAGCCAGGAGTCTATTGACCAGTTGACTGAGTTAACCAAAAAAGGGATTGCTGAAAGATCCGGTAATAAGAAATTCCACACTCTGAGATTAGCTGTATCTGTTACCGGAGAATATGGTGCTTACTTTGGTGGTGTTGCTGGCTCATTAGTTCAGATTAATGCCACAATGACAAGAGTAAATGGCGTTTTTGAGCAAGAATTCAATACTCACCTTAATGTGATTGATGCTCCTGATCTTATCTTTACAACAGCAGCAACAGATCCCTATAGTAATGCTAACAGGATGTGCAACTGGAATAATGAGCTAATGAATGTTCTACATGGTGGAGCTTACGGCGTAACAGATGCTGACTTTGATATAGGACATTTGTTTGGAAGATCCGGAGGAGGAGGTAATGCCGGGTGTATAGGTTGTATAGGAAGCAATGACACATCTACAACCTCTTGGACAGCTTCCAACGGTGGTTGTGGATATGCCTATATTGCACCAGATAATTATAAAGGTAGCGGTATTACTTCCCCAGGGTCTGGTGTTCCGAAAGGAGATACTTTTGATATAGATTATGTGGCTCATGAGATGGGGCATCAGTTGGGTGATAATCATACATTCAGTTTTAATGAGGGGACAAGCGTAACTGTAGAACCGGGATCTGGCTCTACGATTATGGGTTATGCTGGTATTACCGGAGTCAATACTGATGTACAGGCAAATTCTGATCCTTATTTCCATTCATTAAGTATAGATCAGGTTCAAACTAATCTTGCTTCTAAAACTGCTGATGTGGAAACGGATATCACAAATAGTCCGCCTGTTGTGACAGCATTAACGGGTACAACTTATACAATCCCCCTGAACACTCCTTTTGTATTAACAGCGGCAGCAACGGATCCAGATGGGGACACATTAAGTTATTGTTGGGAAGAGGTTGATTCAAGTAATTTAGCTAATGGTATCGGTAAAGCTGCAGGGACTGGCGATGGAGCTTCTGCACTTGGAGCTACAACAAGAGGCGCTTCATTCAGATCATATCCACCAACGTCATCGCCTACCAGGTATTTTCCTAAATTATCAACCGTATTGGGAGGTGCTGTAAAAAATGTTGATGACTTTGAATCTACGTCATCAGTTACCAGAAATACAGCAACTACGAGAACAAAATTCCGTGTGACAGTTAGAGATAATAAAGGAGCAAATACACAGACGGCTTATACAACTCAAAGTATCAATGTTGGTCCTGCTGCTGCATTTACAGTGAGCACAACATCTTTATCAGCCGGAACCAACTCTACAGTTAATTGGGTACCTTCTGGTACTACAGCTTCACCTTACAATGTAGCTAATGTTAAAATAGATTTCACATCTGATAATGGGATTAGCTGGACTACTTTTGCAGAATCTGTCCCTAACTCCGGCTCCGCCAGTGTTGCGGTACCTGCTGCCCTAGCTGGTAAATCTGGGCATATAAGAGTGTCTGCTATTGGAAATGTGTTTTATGCAGTAAAAGCTGCAACAGTTGGAAATTTAGCAGTCAATGATATCAACAAAGCTTCTGTACAAGTATATCCAAACCCTGTAAAAGATGTACTGAACGTCTCTAATGTAGCTGCCAATGCTTCTTATGAAATCATGAATGTTGCAGGGCAGGTTGTAACCAAAGGCAACCTGGCTGAAGGCAAAGTGTCTGTTAACAGATTAGCAAAAGGTGTTTATTTTATCAATATTGATAATAAAGGTAATTTTGTAAAAACCAAGTTCATCAAGGAATAACGTGATTTACAATCCTAATTTTTAAGGCCTCAGTTTTGAGGCCTTTTTTTTGCTTGGTTTTTAATTGTATATTTAAGTAAAATTAATCACAATGAATAATAATAACCTCTTCGAAAGATTCGCCAATGCTGTAACCAATTTTACAGGCAGCTATTATGCTTTTGTAGGTGCTACAGTTGTAGTAGTAGTATGGGCTATATGTGGACCTTTTTTCGATTATTCGGAAACGTGGCAGCTTATTATCAATACAGGGACTACCATCATCACCTTCCTCATGGTTTTCCTGATACAGAAAGCGCAGAACAAAGACAGCAAAGCCATCCAGCTCAAGCTCAACGAGCTGATTGCTGCCAGCCGGCAGGCCAGCAACCGTATGGTAGATATAGAAGATCTTACCGAGAAAGAACTGGATCAGCTCCACCAATACTTTGTAAAACTCTCAGAATTGACCAAAAAGGATAACGATATCCATAAGTCGCACTCTATAGACGAAGCCATCCGTAATCATAAAAGGAAGAGTAATCCTGATATTATACAGAATACAATAAATGATTAAATTATTAACTAAAAACTTGTACAATTTAAATTTAAATTTAGCACTAGTTAAAATTAAAACTAATTATTATGAAAAAATTATTATTTGTGGCAGCTTTAGGAGTTGCCGGGTTCATGAGTGCTAAGAATATCTCTTCTACTGATCCTCAATTAAAGAAAGTAAAAAGAGATGCTAATAAGAATGGTCAAAACCAGGTTTTGAAAACAGATAAAAAGACTTCCCCTTGTTATTGGGTCGAATCATCTTGTGGCGAAGGAGGGGTTAAGTGTACAGATAATTATGAGGCCTTGGTAGAGTTTCAGTATTTGTTAGAAGACGCATTTTGTGGTGGATGTTATATAGGGTGTTAATGGTAAGGCGTTATTTTCTTTTTTTTCTTTTTTTAGTCAATGGTTTTTATCATTCGCAACAAAAAGCAGAGGATACTCCAAAAGTTGAGAATTTTAAATATGCATTAAAATATCATTCTGATAAAAACAATCCAAATTTCTTTCTTGAAGAGAGATTTATTTTAAGCATACAAGGTGGTAAATCTTTATTTTCCAGTATTAAGAATATTGAAAAGGATTCTATTTTAGCTGTAAAATTCAAAGAACTGGATCTCGGAGGGAAGGTTTTTACTCTAAAAGGCGTGCCTAGAAGTAAATTTACCTACTATATAGTTAAAGAAAATCCTGAAAAACCATTGGTGTTTTATGATGATATTGGTAAAGATTTTTTTTACTATAAAGAACCAATGATTGATTATTCTGAATGGATTTTAAATAATGAAGAAAAAGATATTGAGGGGCTTAAATGTCAAAAAGCTACAATTGATAAATATGGTAGAACATTTGTTGCTTGGTTTACTAAGAGTATTCCAATTCAAGATGGCCCATATAAGTTTTCGGGTTTACCAGGCTTGATTGTGGAGATTTATGATATAAACAAGGATTATCATTTTACCCTTATTGAATATAATTCTAAAGATGGCAAAATTGTTACACTGCCAAAATCTAAAGAAAGTAAATCTTTGGAAGTCAAAAAGGATAAGTTTGTAGTTTCAAAGAAACATTATACTGATAATTTAGTTGAAAGAGCTAAGCAAGCAGGTCTTACTATAGATGAGAATAGAGAAAGGGGTATAAAAAAAAGATTAGAAAATCAACCGAGTCAATTAGAGTTAGAAAATTGAATTGACTTAGATGTTAATAACTAAGAAGCTGTTTCAGGAAATTGAGACAGCTTTTCTAATGTTTTTGATCTTTTACTTTAAATATAAAATCCGAATTTGCCTTTAAAAATTTGGTAATATAAAAATATTCTCGTGTTTGCAAATTCTTTTAGGGCGGGAAGGAGTGTGTTTATTTCAGACAAGGAACATGAGCTATATCAGCTCCACCAATACTTTGTAGAACTCTCGGATTTGATCAAAAAGGAAAACGATATCCATAAGTCGCACTCTATAGACGCTGCCATCCGGAACCATAAAAGGAAGAGTAATCCTGATATTATACAGAATACAATAAATGATTAAATTATTAACTAAAACTTGTATAATTTTAATTTAGCACTAGTTAAAATTAAAACTAATTTATTATGAAAAAATTATTATTTGTGGCAGCTTTAGGAGTTGCCGGGTTCATGAGTGCTAAGTCTAATACAATGGGAAAGATTACACCCACTTTGGAAAATACCTCGGTTAATAAGAGTGCAGAGTGTTTGTTGATCCATTATGATTGTGGTACAAACGGAATAGCTTGTGGGAACAATCTAATGGAGATTCTGGAACTTGCCTGGAACGGATACGATTTTATGTGTGGAATTAACTAAATTAAAACAAAAGAGGTGATGGAAGTCGCCTCTTTCTATTATGAAAAATCTTATATTAATATTTCTTTTTATATCAAACCTGGCTAAAACTCAAAATAACGATGTTTATCAATACAAGTTTGAATACAGGCTACAATATCAATCTGATTCTACTAATCATGAAAATAAAGGTAATGAAGATTTTAGCTTATTTGTTGTTGGTAACAAATCCTATTTCGCAAGCAATAATTTTTTAGTTAAAGATTCTATTTTGCAATCGATTAAACTGACAGGAGATCTTAATTTTTCTAAAGTACCTAATACACGGTTTCGTTACATTATTACTAAGGAAAATAATAGAGTTAATTTTTATGATAACATCATGAAGTACAAATTTGCTTACGCAGAGCAGCCGTTGTTCAATTGGAAGCTTACAGGCGAGAAGGCAAAAATTGATAATTACAATTGTCTCCAGGCAGTAGGTGTGTATGCAGGGCGTGTATGGGAAGCATGGTTTACCAATGATATTCCACTAAGTTCGGGACCGTATAAATTTGGTGGTTTACCAGGATTAATTGTTAGAGTGTCTGATAAAAAGATGCATTATGTATTTGATCTTATTAGTGTAAAAAAGAATGTTAAATATGATAATACACTATTTAAGGATCAATATTATAATTCATTTAAAATAATATCAAAAGCGGAATACATGAAAACGGTAAAGAATATTAATGAAAATGTAATATCAGAATTATCTTCATCTGGCTTAACGGTTTCTCCAGAAAGTATTGAAAGGGTAAAAGCTAATGTTAAAAGAAGAAATAATCCTATAGAGTTGGAATGATCTCGTTAACATAATATTTAGAAGCCTCTCAAAATTTGAGAGGCTTTAACTTTCTATAATTCAAATAATTTCTTTTAAAAATTTGCCAATAAAAAAAATATTCTTACATTTGCACACTCATTTTAGGGAAGGAGTATGCCTATTTCAGACATAGAACATGACGAAAACCGCTAAAATGCTGAAACAAAATATAATAGATATATATAAATAATGTCAGGTATTATTGGTAAAAAAATCGGTATGACATCTTTGTTTAACGAAGACGGGAAAAACATTCCTTGTACAGTTATTCAGGCTGGTCCATGCGCGGTTTTACAGGTCAGAACCGAAGACGTTGACGGATATACTGCCGTGCAACTAGGTTTCGATGACAAGAGTGAGAAGAACGTTGGTAAAGCGTTGGCTGGCCATTTTAAAAAGGCTGGTTCTACTCCTAAAGCTAAGATCGTAGAATTCAGAAATGAGTTTTCAGGCGATGTAAAAGCAGGAGACAAGATTGAAGTGGATCTGTTTGCAGAAGGCGAGTATGTGGATGTAACAGGAACTTCTAAAGGTAAAGGTTTCCAGGGTGTTGTTAAAAGACATGGCTTTGGAGGTGTAATGCAGGCAACTCATGGTCAGCACAACAGACTTAGAGCTCCAGGTTCTATCGGTGCTGGTTCAGACCCTTCAAGAGTATTCAAAGGGATGAGAATGGCAGGCAGAATGGGAGGTAAGCAGGTAACTGTACAAAACCTTCAGGTGTTAAAAGTGGATCAAGAACAAAATCTTTTAGTAGTAAAAGGTGCTGTTCCGGGAGCTAAAAATTCTTATGTAATTATCAAGAAATGGAACTAGTAGTATTAAGTACATCAGGAAAAGAAACCGGAAGAAAAGTAACTCTTGACGAATCTGTATTCGGGATAGAGCCAAATCAGCACGCGGTTTACTTAGAGGTTAAGCAATATCTTGCCGCTCAGAGACAAGGTACGCATAAATCAAAAGAAAGAAGCGAAATTACGGCTTCTACAAGAAAGCTTAAAAAGCAAAAAGGTTCAGGATCTGCGAGATATGGTGATATCAAGTCGCCAACTTTCAAAGGTGGAGGTAGAGTTTTTGGTCCAAAACCAAGAGACTACAGATTCAAACTGAACAAAGCGCTTAAAAGATTAGCTAAAAAATCTGTTTTGTCTCAAAAATTGAGAGATAACAGTATCAGAGTTTTAGAAAACTTGAGTTTTGATGCGCCTAAGACTAAAGAATTCATCACATTGTTGGATGCTTTGACACTTACAGGTAAAAAATCATTATTCGTGCTTCCTGAAGCTAACAAGAATGTATATTTATCTTCAAGAAACTTGCCTAAAACGAGAGTTTTGAATTATAACGAGATTTCTTCTTATGATTTGATCAACGCAGGTGAGATTATTTTCTTAGAAGGTGCAGTAGAAAAATTTCAGGACAACTTAAAGAAATAAATCATGTCACTTATTATTAAACCAATTATTTCAGAAAAAGCAAACTATCTTACAGATCTAAGAGGTGCTTATTCTTTCTTGGTAGCTCCAAAAGCTAACAAGATCCAGATTAAAGGTGCTATAGAGGCAGCTTACGGTGTAAAAGTAGCGGACGTTAGAACCATGATTTATGCGCCTAAAGTTTCTTCTAAATACACAAAAAAAGGACTTCAAGTTGGGAAAACCAATAAGTTGAAAAAAGCAGTTGTAACATTAGCTGCCGGAGAAGTTATTGATATTTTCGCAACCAATTAATTAATTATAAATAATAGTAATGTCTGTTAGAAAATTAAAACCTATCACCCCGGGACAGAGATTCAGAGTTGTTAACAATTTTGAGGAAATTACTACCAACAAACCAGAGAAATCTCTAACTGTTGGTATTAGTAAGTCAGGTGGACGTAACCAAACTGGTAAAATGACCATGCGTTACACCGGCGGTGGACACAAAAAGAAATACAGAATTATCGACTTCAAAAGAAACAAACACGATATTGAAGCTACGGTAAAAACTGTGGAGTATGATCCAAACAGAACTGCATTTATCGCTCTTGTAGAGTACGCAGACGGAGAGAAGAGATACATCATCGCTCCTAACGGGATCAAAGTTGACCAGAAAATCATTTCTGGTGAAAACGTAGAACCAAACATCGGTAACGCAATGAAATTGAAAAATATTCCATTGGGTACTGTTATCTCTTGTGTTGAGATGAAACCTGGACAAGGTGCAATCTTGGCAAGAAGTGCTGGTTCTTCAGCTCAATTGACTTCAAGAGATGGTAAATACGCCATCATCAAATTGCCTTCAGGAGAATCCAGAATGATCCTTACAGAATGTTTCGCAATGGTAGGCTCTGTATCTAACTCAGATCATCAGTTAACCGTTTCCGGTAAAGCTGGTAGAAGCAGATGGTTAGGCAGAAGACCAAGAACAAGAGCGGTTGTAATGAACCCTGTAGATCACCCAATGGGTGGTGGTGAAGGACGTTCTTCAGGAGGTCACCCAAGATCTAGAAACGGTATGCCGGCTAAAGGTTACAAAACCAGAAAGAAAAACAAAGTGTCTAACCGTTACATCGTATCTAAAAGAAAATAATTATGGCAAGATCACTTAAAAAAGGACCATTCATTCATCATACTTTAGATAAGAAGGTTCAGGCAAATATCGAGTCTGGTAAAAAGACTGTAATCAAAACATGGTCTAGAGCATCTATGATTTCTCCAGACTTTGTAGGACAAACTATCGCTGTACACAACGGGAAATCTTTTATCCCTGTATATGTTACAGAAAACATGGTAGGTCACAAGTTAGGCGAATTTTCTCCGACAAGATCTTTCAGAGGTCACGGTGGTAACAAAAATAAAGGAGGTAGATAATCATGGGATCAAGAAAAAGAGAAAGTGCATTAGCACGTAAAATAGCAAACCAAGATGTGGCAAAAGCGTTGCACAACGACTGCCCTTCTTCTCCCAGAAAAATGAGATTAGTTGCGGATATTATCAGAGGTGTAGAAGTTGACAAAGCTTTGTATATCCTGAAATATTCTAAGAAAGATGCTTCTAACAAATTAGAAAAAGTATTGCTTTCTGCAATTGCTAACTGGCAATCAAAAAACGAAGGTGCTGATATCGAAGAAGCTAACCTTATCGTGAAAGAAATCTTTGTGGATAGTGCAAGACAATTGAAGAGACTAAGACCAGCACCGCAAGGTAGAGGTTATAGAATCAGAAAAAGATCTAACCACATTACATTAATCTTAGGTACAAAAGAAAATTAATTCAAGGTATGGGACAGAAGACAAATCCAATTGGTAACAGATTAGGTATCATCAGAGGATGGGATTCAAACTGGTTTGGTGGTAAAAACTACGGTGACAGAATCGCTGAAGACTACAAAATCAGAAGATACCTTGAAGCTAGATTATCTAAAGGTGGTATCTCAAAAATTTATATTGAGAGAACCCTTAAATTAGTAACTGTAACGATTACGACAGCAAGACCAGGTTTAATCATCGGTAAAGGTGGTCAGGAAGTTGATAAATTGAAAGAAGAGCTTAAAAAATTGACGGGTAAAGATATCCAGATCAATATCTTCGAAATCAAAAGACCAGAACTGGATGCTGTATTAGTAGCAGACAGTATTGCTAAGCAAATCGAAAACAGGATCTCTTACAGAAGAGCTGTTAAGATGGCAATGGCAAGCACCATGAGAATGGGCGCAGAAGGTATCAAAGTGATGATCTCCGGAAGATTGAACGGTGCAGAGATGGCGAGATCAGAATCTTTCAAAGAAGGAAGAATCCCATTGTCAACTTTCCGTGCAGATATCGATTATCATATCGGTGAAGCATTAACCCAATACGGTAAGTTAGGTGTTAAAGTTTGGATTATGAAAGGCGAAGTTTACGGTAAAAGAGAACTTACACCACTTGTAGTACAACAGAAAAAAGCACCAGCTGGCGGTAGAGAAAGAAACGACAGAGGTGGTGACAGACGACCTAGAAGAAATAATAATAACAATAATAATTAAAAATTTTAGATAGAAATTTTGAATTTTAAATTACCGTTACTTTTTTAAAATAGAAAAATCTAAAATCTAAAATCTAAAATCTAAAATTTAGAAATTATGTTACAACCAAAAAGAACCAAATTCCGTAAGGTTCATAAAATGAAGATGAAAGGCGATGCTCAGAGAGGATCCCAATTAGCTTACGGTACATTTGGAATCAAAGCTCTTGAAGGAGCTTGGGTTACAGCAAGACAAATCGAAGCAGCGCGTATTGCTGCTACGAGATATATGAAAAGAGAAGGTCAGCTATGGATCAAGATATTCCCGGATAAGCCAATTACCAAAAAACCAGCCGAAGTAAGGATGGGTAAAGGTAAAGGTGCTGTAGAATATTGGGTAGCCGTAGTAAAACCAGGCAGAGTAATGTTCGAGATCGGAGGTGTACCTTACGAAGTAGCGAAAGAAGCTCTTAGACTGGCAGCGCAAAAACTGCCTGTAGTTACCAAATTTATAGTTGCTAACGATTTTGTTAAACCTCTTTAATCTCTATTAAAATGAAAAAAGCTGACATCAAGAATTTAAGCGTAGAGGATATCAAAGTTCAATTGGAAGGTGCAAAAGCCAATTATGCCAAGCTAAAACTAGCTCATAAAATCAGCCCAGTTGAAAATCCTATTCAGATCAGAGATTTGAGAAAAACAATCGCTAGACTTAACACAGAATTAACTAACAAACAATAATTCCTTTTTACAATGGAAAGAAATTTAAGAAAAGAACGAATTGGAGTAGTTTCCAGCAATAAAATGGAAAAAACTATTGTTGTTAGTGAGACTACAAGAGTAAAGCATCCAATGTACGGTAAGTTCGTTTTGAAAACGAAAAAATATACTGCACACGATGAGAACAATGAGTGCAACGAAGGAGATACAGTTTTGATTACAGAAACTAGACCTTTGAGCAAGAACAAGAGATGGAGATTAGTAAGAATCATTGAAAAAGCTAAGTAATAATGTTACAAACAGAATCAAGATTAAAAGTTGCTGATAATACTGGTGCTAAAGAAGTATTGGTTATCAGAGTTCTGGGAGGAACCAGAAGAAGATATGCTTCAGTTGGTGATAAAATCGTTGTTACTATCAAAGATTCTACACCATCAGGAAACGCAAAAAAAGGACAGGTATCAAAAGCGGTAGTTGTAAGAACTAAAAAAGCAGTTAGAAGAAAAGATGGATCTTACATCAAGTTCGAAGATAACGCTTGTGTATTGCTAAACGCTGCCGGAGAAATGAGAGGAACCCGTGTTTTCGGACCGGTTGCCCGTGAGTTGAGAGACAAAGAATATATGAAAGTGATTTCATTAGCTCCTGAAGTACTTTAATTTTAAAATTTTAAGAAAATGACAAAAGTTAAAATAAAAAGAGGAGACAACGTAATCGTTACTACCGGAAAAAATAAAGGAAGTAAAGGTGAAGTTCTTGAGGTAATCAGAAAAGAAGGTAAAGATCCTAGAGTAATTGTTGCAGGTATTAATATTGTTAAGAAACATACTAAACCATCTGCTCAAAATCCTCAAGGTGGAATCGTTGAGAAAGAGGCTTCACTACATATTTCAAACGTATCATTGGTTGATAAAAGCGGAAAAGCTACAAAAGCTGGATACAAAGTAGAAGGTGATAAAAAAGTAAGAGTTGCAAAAACAACCGGTGAAACTTTATAATTAAAATGAAAATGGAATATATAGTAAGACCAAAACAAGCATATAAAGAAAAAATTGTTCCTGCAATGATGGAAGAATTTGGGTACAAAAGCGTAATGCAAGTGCCTAAATTAGAAAAAATCGTTGTATCACAAGGTTTGGGTGCTGCTACAGCCGACAAGAAGATTGTAGACTATGCAGTAGAAGAACTTACAGCAATTACCGGTCAAAAAGCTGTTGGTACTTTGTCTAAAAAAGATGAGGCTGCCTTCAAATTGAGAAAGGGAATGCCAGTAGGAGCAAGAGTAACTCTAAGAGCTGATAAAATGTATGAGTTCCTTGACAGATTAACTTCTTCTGCACTTCCAAGAATTAGAGATTTTTCTGGAATCAAAGCTGATGGTTTTGACGGTAGAGGTAACTATAACTTGGGTATTACCGAGCAGATTATCTTCCCAGAAATCGTTATCGACAAAGTGAAAAAAATCCAGGGGATGGACATCACTTTTGTAACTTCTGCTAAAACTGATAAAGAAGCAAAATCTTTATTAACTCACTTCGGTTTACCTTTCAAAAAGAACTAAGAAATGGCTAAAGAATCAATGAAAGCGCGCGAGCGCAAAAGAGAAGCTACAGTTGCTAAATATGCTGCGAAAAGAAAGGCTCTTAAAGAAGCCGGAGATTACGAAGCATTGCAAAAACTTCCAAAAAACGCCTCTCCTGTAAGATTGCACAACAGATGTAAACTGACAGGAAGACCAAGAGGATATATGAGAACATTTGGTATCTCCAGAGTAACTTTCCGTGAAATGGCAAACAATGGACTTATCCCGGGCGTTAAAAAAGCAAGTTGGTAATTATTATTAACTAATCGAGGCAATTAAGTTGTTGAGATACTAAAGATAAAATAGATGTCAGGTCCAGGATCTGATATCTATTATCTTCAAGTCTTTTCAATACTGGTTGTCATTAACCAATAATTTTAAAATAAAGAAATGGTAACAGATCCAATTTCAGATTTCCTAACAAGAGTAAGGAACGCACAAAGCGCAGGCCACAAAGTGGTGGAAATTCCTGCATCGAAAATCAAAAAAGAGATCACAAAGATTCTTTTTGACCAAGGTTATATCTTGAACTACAAGTTCGAGGATAATGCCGTTCAAGGAGCTATCAAGATCGCTTTGAAGTATGATAAGCAAACCAACAAACCTGCTATCAAGTCTATCCAGAGAGCGTCAAGACCAGGTCTTCGTCAGTACAAAGGTTCTGAAGAACTTCCAAGAGTACTTAACGGCCTTGGTGTAGCGATCATCTCTACTTCTAAAGGAGTAATGACTGATAAAAAAGCCAGACAAGAGAAAGTAGGAGGTGAAGTAATTTGCTACGTATATTAATTTTTTAAAACAAGGAAAATGTCAAGAATTGGTAAAGCAATTATAGAAGTTCCTGCTGGTGTTACAGTTACCGAGAACAACGGTGTTGTAACGGTAAAAGGTCCTAAGGGTGAATTAACTCAGGAGCTTACTTCAGGAATCAGCTTAGCGCAGGAAGATGGTGTACTTACGTTTACACGTCCTTCTGATTCAAAAGAACATAAGGCGCTGCACGGTTTGTACAGAGCGCTTATCAACAATATGATTGTTGGTACATCTACAGGTTTTACAAAGCAATTGGAGCTTGTAGGGGTAGGATACAGAGCATCTCACAGTGGCCAAAGATTAGAATTGGCACTTGGATTTTCTCACGGTATCGTAGTAGAACTTCCAAAAGAAGTAACTATTGATACTTTGACTGAAAAGGGTAAAAACCCAATCATTACATTATCTTCTTACGATAAACAACTTCTTGGAATGGTGGCTGCAAAGATCAGATCTTTCAGAAAACCTGAACCTTACAAAGGAAAAGGTGTGAGATTCGTGGGTGAAAACATCAGAAGAAAAGCCGGTAAATCTGCATAAAATTTAAGAAAATGGCATTAACAAAAGTTGAAAAACGAATCAGAATCAAAAGAAGAGTAAGAGGTAAGATTTCAGGATCTGCAGAATTACCAAGATTATCTGTATTCAAAAGTAATAAAGAGATCTACGCTCAATTGGTAGATGATAAAGACGGAAAAACATTAGTATCAGCTTCTTCCAGAGAGAAAGGCGTAGATGCTAATGGGACAAAAATTGAAGTATCTGCAGCGGTTGGTAAAGCTATCGCAGCCAAAGCTAAAGCAGCAGGTATCGAGAATGTTGTGTTTGATAGAAATGGTTTTGTATACCACGGTAGAGTAAAAGCTCTTGCTGACGGTGCTAGAGAAGCAGGTCTTAAATTCTAATTTTAAAATTCAGAACATATGTTAGATAGTAATATAGAAAGAGTTAAACCTGGAGGATTAGAATTAAAAGATCGTCTGGTTGCTGTTAACAGAGTAACTAAAGTAACTAAAGGTGGTAGAGCATTCGGTTTTTCTGCAATTGTTGTTGTAGGAAACGAAGATGGTATCATCGGATACGGACTTGGTAAATCTAAGGAAGTTGCTTCTGCTATTGCTAAAGCAGTAGAAGATGCAAAGAAAAACTTGGTAAAAGTTCCTGTAATCAACCATACAATTCCTCACCAGACTTCTGCAAGATATGGTGGTGCTGATATCTTCTTGAGACCAGCATCCCACGGTACAGGGCTTATCGCCGGTGGTGCGGTACGTGCAGTGCTAGAATCTGCAGGTGTGCATGATGTATTGTCAAAATCAAAAGGTTCTTCTAACCCGCATAACGTGGTGAAAGCGACTTTCAACGCATTATTGGATATCAGAAGACCAGAAGAGATTGCAAGAATGAGAGGAGTTTCTCTAAGTAAAGTGTTTAACGGTTAATATTATAATAATGGCAACAATTAAAGTAAAACAAGTAAGAAGCGCTATTAATAGATCAAAAACCCAAAAAAGAACGCTTGAAGCTTTAGGATTTAAAAAACTTCACCAAGTTGTAGAACATGAGGCAACGCCTTCCATCTTAGGAATGATTGCTTCTGTAAGCCACTTATTAGAAGTTCAGAAATAAGACAATAGACATAGAGACAGGAGACTCTGGTTCAGCAGTCTCTTATCTCTTATCTTTTAATCTATAATCTCAATACAATAATGAATTTAAATAATTTAAAACCATCAGCTGGCTCTACTTTCAGTACAAAAAGAATTGGTAGAGGTCAGGGAAGTGGATACGGTGGTACTTCAACTAAAGGTCACAAAGGTCAAAAAGCCAGAGCTGGTTATTCTCAGAAAATCGGTTTCGAAGGTGGACAGATGCCTTTGCAAAGAAGACTTCCGAAATTTGGTTTCAAAAATATTAATAGAAAAGAGTTTAGAGCAATCAATCTTGATACGATCCAGACTTTGATCGATACTAAGAACATTACTGGTGACATCACTAGAGACGTATTAGTAGAAAACGGTCTTGCTTCTAAAAACGAATTGGTAAAAATCCTTGGTAGAGGTGATTTGAAATCTGGTGTTTCTATCTCTGCTGATAAATTTACCAAGTCTGCTGAAGAGGCAATCAACAAAGCAGGAGGTAAAGCAATTACTCTTTAATTAATAACTAATGAAAGAATTTATACAAACACTCAAAAACATTTGGAGCCTGAAAGAGCTGAGAGATAAGATTATCCTTACACTTTCTCTGGTCCTTGTGTATAGATTCGCATCGTATGTTTCTCTTCCGGCTATTAACATGGCAGAAGTAGGGAACTTACTACAACATTACCAAAAACAAGGCGGGAACCAACAAGGTGCCGGCCTTTTGGGTTTATTATCATCATTCACCGGAGGCGCATTTAGCCGTGCGTCTATTATGGCATTAGGTATTATGCCCTATATCTCGGCATCCATCATTGTACAGCTGATGGGTATGGCAATCCCATACCTGCAGAAGTTACAGAAGGACGGGGAGAGTGGACGTAATACACTAAACCAAATTACCAGATGGTTAACCATCGGGGTTTGTCTTGTACAGGCTCCATCATATCTTACCTCGGTAACACAATTCTTTTTGCCTTACTCACAGTTCCAGTCAGCGTACTATATAGATCCCGCATCTATCATGTTTTGGCTGCCAAGTATTGTGATCCTTGTTGCAGGTTCTGTGTTTGCAATGTGGCTTGGTGAAAAGATTACTGATAAAGGTATAGGTAATGGTATCTCTATTCTTATTATGGTGGGTATCCTTGCGGATCTCCCAACAGCATTTTACCAGGAGGTTATTACACAGAATGGTAAAGGCGGGCTGGGCAGCATCATGATTTTGATCGAGATCGTATTCTGGTTATTGGTTATTCTGTTGGCGATTGTTCTTTCTGTAGCAGTAAGAAAAATCCCGATCCAGTATGTCAGCAGAGCGCAGGCACGAGGTGGCGTTAGCAGAAACCTGATGGAAGGAGCCAGACAATGGATCCCTCTTAAGGTCAACGCAGCTGGTGTTATGCCGATCATTTTTGCCCAGGCATTAATGTTTGTACCCGGACTATTAACCAAGGTAGACGAATCTAATACATTTTTGGCAGGTTTCAAGAATGTGTTTAGCTGGCAGTACAATGTGCTGTTTGCGTTATTAATTATAATATTCTCATTTTTCTATACGGCAATTACCATTCCTGTAAATCAGATGGCTGATGATCTTAAGCGTAATGGTGGATTGATTCCTAAAGTAAGACCCGGGAAAGAAACGGCAGATTATCTGGATGATATTTTATCCAAAATAACCTTGCCAGGTGCAATTTTTTTATCTATCTTTGCAGTCCTTCCGGCCATAGTGCACGGAGCGTTTGTTCAGACAGATAGATTTGCCCTGTTTTTTGGGGGAACATCCCTGTTAATTATGGTTGGCGTTATCCTGGATACCGTTCAGCAAATTAACACCTATCTGCTGAACCATCATTATGATGGGTTGATGCAATCTAAATTATCAAGATCATCAAACCTTTAATAGAATAAATGGCAAAACAGAAACATATAGAACAAGACGGCGTTATAACGGAAGCACTTTCCAACGCGCAGTTTCGTGTAGAGTTGGAAAATGGGCACATGTTAATTGCCCATATTTCTGGTAAAATGAGAATGCATTATATAAAACTCTTACCTGGAGACAAGGTAAGACTCGAACTCTCTCCTTATGACTTGACTAAAGGGAGAATAACTTTTAGATATTAAAAATAACAAAATGAAGGTTAGAGCATCTATCAAAAAAAGAAGTGCTGATTGCAAAATTGTACGCAGAAAAGGTGTGCTTTTCGTAATTAACAAGAAGAACCCTAAATTTAAACAAAGACAAGGTTAAGAACCGATTAAATTATGGCGAGAATTTCAGGTATTGATTTACCAAAGAACAAAAGAGGCGTTATTGGACTTACTTATATCTACGGTATCGGTAAGAGCACAGCTTCAGAAATTTTGAAAAACGCTGGAATCAGCGAAGACAAGAAAGTCAACGAATGGAATGACGATGAATTGGCTGCAATCAGAAACTACATCACCGAAAATGTAAAAGTAGAAGGTGAGTTGAGATCTGAAGTGCAATTGAACATCAAGCGATTGATGGACATAGGATGCCAACGAGGAATACGTCACAGACTGGGATTACCTTTAAGAGGCCAAAGAACGAAAAACAATTCTAGAACCCGTAAAGGAAAGAGAAAAACTGTTGCTAACAAGAAAAAGGCAAGTAAATAATCTGTAGAATTAATTATGGCAAAACAAACTAAAGTTGTTAAAAAAAGAAAAGTAAAAGTTGAGGCTATTGGCGAGGCACATATTCAGGCTTCTTTCAATAACATCATCATTTCTTTAACAAATAAAAACGGAGAGGTAATCTCTTGGGCATCTGCCGGTAAAATGGGTTTCAGAGGATCTAAGAAGAATACGCCATTCGCAGCACAAATGGCAGCTGAGAACTGTTCTCAGGTAGCTTTTGAAGCTGGTCTTAGAAGAGTTAAGGTATATGTGAAAGGTCCTGGTGCAGGTAGAGAATCTGCGATCAGAACACTTCACAACTCAGGTATCGAAGTAAGTGAAATCGTTGACGTGACACCTATGCCACATAACGGATGTAGACCACCTAAAAGAAGAAGAGTATAATCTTTTAATCTCAAATCTAAAACAATGGCAAGATATATTGGACCTAAAACAAAAATTGCTAGAAAATTTGGTCAGGCAATTTACGGAGACGATAAAAACTTCGAAAAAAGAAAAAATCAACCACCAGGACAACACGGTCCTAACAAAAGAAGAGGTGCAAAAAAATCAGAATACGCTACTCAGCTGGCTGAAAAGCAAAAAGCGAAGTACACTTATGGTATCCTGGAAAGACAATTTGCTAACCTTTTTGATAAAGCACACAGAAGCAAAGGCGTAACAGGTGAAGTTCTTCTTCAACTTTGCGAATCAAGATTGGATAACGTTGTATACAGATTAGGTTTTGCTAAAACCAGAGCTGCTGCAAGACAATTGGTTTCTCACAGACACATCACTGTGAACGGAGAACTGGTTAACATCCCTTCTTATTTGTTAAAAGCTGGTGACGAGATCGCTGTAAGAGAGAAATCAAAATCTCTGGAAGTAATCTCTGATGCTTTAGCTTCTAAAGCAAATTATGAGTGGTTACAATTCAATGACGAGAAAAAAACTGGTACTTTCACAAGTGCACCTGAGAGAATTCAGATCCCTGAAGACATCAGAGAACAGTTGATCGTCGAATTATACTCTAAATAATAATTTTTTCAAATTTTTGCTCAACCAGACTATGGCAATTTTAACATTTATAAAACCCGATAAAGTAATCCTGTTAAACTCCACAGATTTTAAAGGACAATTCGAATTCAGACCTTTAGAACCAGGTTTCGGGCTTACAATCGGTAATGCATTGAGAAGAGTTTTACTATCTTCTCTGGAAGGATATGCTATTTCATCTATCAAAATAGAAGGCGTAGAGCACGAATTTTCAACTATACCGGGAGTGATCGAAGATGTTACTGAGATCATTCTTAATCTTAAACAATTACGTCTAAAAGCTAAAACAGAAAACCCAGGTAACGAGCAGGTAACTGCTAAAGTTTCTGGTAAAGATATTGTTACAGCCGGCGATCTTGGTACTGCAATGGCAAACTTTGAGGTTCTTAATCCAGAATTGTTAATTGCTACCTTAGCTAAGGATGTTACTTTTGAAATTACTTTCAATATCGAGAAAGGCAGAGGATATGTTCCGTCTGATCAGAACAAATCAAACAATGCTCCTGTTGGGACTATTGCGATTGACTCGATCTTTACACCGATTAAGAAAGTACAGTACAGTATAGAAAATTATCGTGTAGAGCAAAAAACAGACTACGAAAAATTGGTTTTGGATATAGAAACTGACGGATCTATTACACCTCAGAACGCTTTAACAGAAGCTTCTAAGATATTGATCTATCACTTTATGTTGTTCTCTGACGAAAGAATCACTCTTGAGACAGAAGCTGTAAAGGCATCCATCCAATATGACGAAGAAACACTTCACACAAGACAATTACTTAAGTCAAAACTAGCAGATATGGATCTTTCTGTAAGAGCCCTTAACTGTCTGAAAGCGGCTGAAGTAGAAACGCTTGGAGAGCTGGTTTCTTTCAGTAAGTCTGATTTGATGAAATTCAGAAATTTTGGTAAAAAATCTTTAACAGAACTTGAAGAATTGGTTCATTCAAAAGGACTAAATTTCGGGTTTGATGTTGCAAAATATAAGTTAGACGCTGATAAATAATCCTTACAATGAGACACGGAAAAAAAATAAATCACTTAGGCAGAACAGCTCCTCACAGAAAAGCATTGCTTTCTAACATGGCTTGTTCACTAATTGAACATAAAAGAATCAACACTACTGTTGCTAAAGCGAAAGCTTTAAGAGTTTACGTGGAACCAATCCTGACTAAAGCGAAAGAAGATACAACGCACAATAGAAGAATCGTTTTCTCTTACCTACAAAGTAAAGAAGCGGTTACTGAATTGTTCAGAACTGTAGCTCCTAAAATTGCTGAAAGAAACGGCGGTTACACAAGAATCATCAAAACTGGTTTCAGAGCTGGTGATGCTGCTGATACTGCATTAATTGAGTTGGTAGATTTCAATGATATCTATAATCCAAACGAAGCAGAGAAGAAAACAACAAGAAGAAGCAGAAGATCTACTGCGGCTCCTAAAAAAGAAGCTGCTGTTGTAGAAGCTCCTGAGGCTAAAGTGGAAGAAACTCCTGCTGCAGATACTGCTACAGAAGAAAAAGCTGGAGAATAATAGTATTCTAAGTTTTTTTTAAATTATAAAAACCATCTCTATTGAGATGGTTTTTGTTTTTTTAGGATTAATAAAACCTATAATTTTGCGTTGGATTATTATTACATTTTTTTATGAAATTTAAGTTGAGAGTCAGCCTGTTATTTTTATTTATAAGTATTGTATTTTTTGCTCAGGTAGATAACCCTGTTTTTACATTGCCCAAAATTAAATCTAATATTACACTTCCGATCTCGCTTCCCATTTCGGAAATTAATAATCTCATCAATCAGAACGTAAAAGGCATTCTTTACGAAGACCAATCCTACACAGATAATGACAATGACCAGTTCAAAGTCAAGGTAGAAAAACAAGATAAGATCACTATAAAAGCTTTGACGAACAATCGTTTGATGATCTCTGTACCTTTGAAAATCTGGGCAGAGAAAGGCTACGGAACCCTGGGCTATTATGTGTATCAGGATACGCAGTTTAACCTGATTATGAATTTTATTACCAGTATTTCTGCAACGCCGGATTGGAAACTTAATACTCAAACTACAGCTGCAGGCTTTGTTTGGACTCAAAAACCGGTATTGGATTATGGTAAAATCAAAATTCCTATTGCGCCCTTTATCGAATCTGTTCTCAGAAAACAACAGTCTGATTTTACTTCTGTCATAGATAATCAAATCAAATCAAAATTTAACCTGCAACCTTACCTTGTGACAGTCTGGAATCAGTTTGCTCAGCCAATTAATATTTCAGAAGAGTATAATACATGGCTCAAAGTCAGTCCTCAGGGTACCTATATGGCACCACTTCAGGTTTTTGCGGATAAAATCAAAACGACGGTAGGTATCGATTTGTATTCTGAAACCTTTGTCGGGCAAATGCCTTTGGCGGGACAAAATATCAGTACGGTTCCTAATTTTCAGCTGATGAACAACCTGCCGAGTGTTTTTAACCTGCAAACGACCGCCAATATTAGTTTTGATGAAGCTACAAGATTGGCAAAAAATCAGTTTCAGGGTAAAGAATTTGATCTGAATAATGATAAGGTAAAAATCACGGATATTTTGGTTTACCCGGAGAAAGATGATGTTGTAATAGAAGCAACCACGGAAGGTAAGGTAAAAGGGAAAGCTTTTATAAAAGGCAAAATGGCATACGACAGTGTTAACCATAGGATTGTATTGAGCAAAACCGATTTTAATCTCAAAACAAAAAACTTTTTCCAAAAAGCATTGACTGTCTTATTCGAAGGCAAGATTCGGAAAATGATTGAAAAGGATTATGGCATTCCACTTTTGGACATAGAAAATTCGTCCAAAAAGAGCCTGAATGAAAATTTTAATAAAGAATATGTGAAAGGAGTCCGCCTAAAGGGAAATGTTATAGACCTTAGGCCTACTCAGTTCTTGTTGTCAGAAAAATATATTACTGTCGTGATAGATACCAAAGCACAGTTACAAATGAATATCTCTGGCTTGAGTTTTTAATAATAATCTTTCAGTTTTATTGGTTATTTTGCTTTAAATATTAGCAATATTTGTGAGTAATTTAATTAAAAAAATGAAGAAAACTCTATCTGTTGCCTTGGCCCTAGCTTATATATGCGGTTTCTCGCAGGAGTCTAAGGAATTGGCAAAGCTTAAAAAAGAAACCAGCGCCCAGGTTACAATCAGTAACAGTACATCAAACCCTAACTTTATATTTTTTGCAAACCCTGTCCGTCTGAAGTCTTCTACTGCTAAGGGTAAATCTACAGAATTTTTAACGGATTATTATAAAGCATTCAGCCTTAATACGGCTTATGATCTTGTTTTTACAGAGGAGAAAACTGATAATTATGGCCTGAAAAATGTGATCTACAGGCAACAATACCAAGGTGTCCCGGTTTATGACGGTGTTTTGAAATTTCACTTTAATAAACAAGAAGAGTTGACTTCTGTGAATGGCAATACGATTTCAAAAATCAAAGTCAATACAACGCCGGATATTTCTGCTTCAGAAGCCGGAAACATTGCCATAGGTCTTGTGAATAAGCAAAACCTGAATGTTTCTAATACACCATTAGAAGTTGCAAAGTCACATCTGTGGATATTTCCAAAAAATCTTGCGCAGGGAGGTGTCGCAACGCCTTATCTGGCTTATGAGGTAGAAGTGACCAATAAAAATGATGTAAGAGAATATCTTTTTATCAATGCCCATACTGGGGAATTGGTAGATCAGTTTACAGGTATTCATCCAATAGACAGGAAGTTATATGAAAAAAGTGTTACAAGCAGTAATCTGAAGTGGAAAGAAGGTGATGCTTTGCCCGGGACATTAGATCAGTGGCAGCAGAACGAAGTTGTGACTGCCGAACAGGTTTATAATTTCTTTAAAAATGCTTTTGGTTATGTCTCGTATGATAATGCAGATCACACGATGACAACCATCAACAACAATCCCAACATCAATTGCCCCAATGCCAACTGGAATGGTGTAACGGCCAACTACTGCACCGGCGTAGCGGCAGATGATGTGATTGCTCATGAATGGGGCCATGCTTATACAGAATACACAAGTGGGTTAATTTACCAATACCAGCCGGGCGCGCTTAATGAGTCTTACTCTGATGTTTGGGGAGAGACAGTTGACCTTCTTAACAATTATCAGGACGAAGGGGAGAATCTTAATGTAAGGACAACAACAGCCTGCTCAGGTTCATTAAGATGGAAGATGGGAGAAGATGCTACAGCTTTTGGCGGAGCCATACGTGATATGTGGTACCCTAACTGTAATGGCGATCCGGGGAAAGTGTTGGATGCAGCCACTTATTATTGTGGCACTTTAGACAGTGGTGGTGTACATACCAATTCCGGGGTGACCAATCACCTGTATGCATTGCTCGTAGATGGCGGTACATATAACGGGTATACCATAACAGGTATTGGTTTTGTAAAAGCGGCACACCTGTGGTGGAAGGCACAAACAACATATTTAACAGCAACCAGTGATTTTGCTAATTTTGCAGACGCATTAGAAGCATCGGCCAATGATTTAATTGGGATTAATTTACAGGGTCTGTCAACTACAGCTACACCAGCTGGGCTCAGCGGACAGTCTTTTTCCCCTGAAGATCTCACAAATATACAAAATGGTATTCTTGCAACCCAATTGAGAACTTCGCCTGCAACACAATGTAATTATGTACCATTGCTCAAAGCGACGCCTGATCTTTGTGCAGGTGCTACCTCCAATCCTCTTTTCAAAGAAGATTGGGAGAATGGCCTTGGGAACTGGACGGTCTCTAACATCCCAACCAAAGCGTCAACATGGGAGGCCAGGGACTGGTCGGTAAAAACTAACTTGCCAAAATCACGCACCGGAAAAGCCATTTTTGCAGTTGATCCAATTAACGGAGATTGTATAACCGATCTCCAGAATGGTATCCTGCGACTTGAGAGCCCGCTGATTACTTTTCCGGCCTTTACCTCCGGAAAATATGAGATGGCCTTCAATCATTATGTAGCAACAGAATTAACATGGGACGGTGGCAATATCAAATACAGTTTGAATGGTGGCGCATGGACTTTGGTACCGGCAACAGCCTTCTCTCAGAATCCTTATAACAGTGCGTTGGACGGCACATCCAGCAGTGATAATCCGCTGAAGGGGCAAGCCGCTTTTACAGGAACTGACGGGGGATCGTTAGGTGGCAGCTGGGGACAAAGTGTCGTGGATTTGTCAAAATTAGGTGTAACTTCCGGATCTAATATCAAATTCCGTTTTGAGCTTGGTACCGATGGCTGTAATGGTATAGAGGGCTGGTATCTGGACGAGGTTTATGTTTATAATTGCAGCACTTTGGCAGTAGAAGACAGTCAGAAAAAGAACAGCATCACTATTTTCCCAAATCCTACTTCAGGATTTGTTACAATACAGAATAAAAGCAATGATAATCTGAAAAATGTGGAGGTCTATAATGCTGCAGGGCAATTGATCAAAAATTTTAACCTGAATAACGGATTCAACAAGGCTTCGCTTGATATGAGCCAGCTCGCTAACGGGACTTATATCCTGAAAGTGAAATCTGAGACAGAAAGCAATACGGTAAAAGTGATTAAGAAATAATTTCTCAATCCTAAACCTATAAAAAATGCTTCTGATTTTTTCAGAAGCATTTTTTTTATTTTGATAGAAGATTGGCTAGAATTTTAAAGCAGTTTCCAGGGACAGCTCCATCATGGTTCTGAGAGCCTGCTCGCGTTGGTCGGCAGAGATAAATTCTCTTGTTGGGATAATGTCCGAGACAGTTAATATAGTCGCTGCATTTTTGCCCAGATATTGTGCATTAGCGAACAATGCAAACGCCTCCATCTCCACCGCAGGGCAATTGTACTTTTGAGCAATGGCTGGGACAGCCGGGTCTTTTCTGTAAAAAATGTCGCTGGAGTGTATATTCACAGCTTTTGTGGCCAGGTTTAATTCTTTTGCTGTTTCATTAATTTTATCAAAAGCATTACCCTGATTGGCGATCGCTTCATCTTCTATTCCCCAAGCAAATTTGGCATAAGTACTTTCGCTGGCTGCTTTATCTACATTCAGGATATCAAAAAGCTGAAGATCTGTGGTGTAAGCTCCGCAAGTACCAATTCTTATAATGGTATCCACATCATACTCTGTGAACAGCTCATAAGAATAGATCCCGATACTTGGGAAGCCCATGCCGCTGGCGCCAACGGATATTTCTTTCCCTTTGAATTTCCCGGTGAAATAATAGATATTTCTGGTTTTGCTAACCATGGTGACATCGGTTAGGTAATTGTCGGCAATATATTGGGCTCTTAGCGGGTCGCCTGGCATCAAAACTGTTTTTGCAATTTCTCCTTTTTTAGCGCTGATATGGACACTCATAATTTATTTTTTGAAACCGTGAATATAAAATTTATAATCTGATTACAAAATGCTTTGTCTTAATTATTATGCTTATTCTGGTGATGTAAACGGCGCATTTTTTTAATCATCCGAAAAAATCATATCTTGGTCAAAATTATTCACAAGTATGCATAAGCCGTTTGGGTTTTACTTTTCCTTTTTGATTCTGATAGTTTGTTTTAATTGTAAAAAAAACAGTGCGGAAAACAATGAAAATGAAGCACTTCTAAAAAAACTTGATCAGAAAATCAATGCTAAGAAAAGGTACGAAAATATAAAAAAAAGAAAAATATTTATTCTTAAGAATGATTTGCACCAGCATTTGTCCAACGACAGTATGACGTATGAAATCAACAACCAGATTGTAGAGGAATATCTTGGATACCAGTGCGATTCTGCTTACATCTATTCTGATAAAAATAAGGCGCTTGCCATCAAAAATCATAATAACTACTGGCTCTACCAGACATTGTTGCAAAGGTCTGTACTCCTTTCTACCACTGGCCTTTTTACAGAATCTAAGGAAATTCTCGATAATATAGATCCTAAGAGTTTACCTCCCAAACTCCGATTTGCCTACAATTCGGCGTACGAATGTCTGTACTCTAACCTTGTAGATTATAGCGGGGATAACAATATGTACGGCAGAAACTACAAGCACAAACTGGCGGACTATTATAATTCTGCATATAAATCATTAGCCCCGACAGATCCGTTCTATTACCTCTTTCTCAGCCATAAAAACAGAATTAGTAATGAATGGGAACAAGCCAATTTTAATATTGATAAATTTCTGAAAACCACTAAGAAAGGTACCAGGCTGCATGCTATCGGCAGCTTTTGTAAAGCGGTGATAGAGGCCAAGTTGGGCAATGTAGATTCTCAGGAGCAGTGTTTGATCTACTCCGCCATTTCGGACATCGAATCTTCTACCAAAGAAAACCGATCTATGCAGGATTTAGCTGGTATTCTTTATAAAAAAGGCGATAATGAGCGCGCTTACCTATATATTCAGTCCGCACTGGAAGACGCTAACTTTTATAATGCCAGGTTCAGAAGTATACAGATCAGCAAAGTTCAGCCAATTATAGAGGAAACTTATCTTCTTACCATTAATAATCAGAATCGGAAACTCAGGTTGTCCGTCATTATTATTAGCCTGTTAATGGTAGGATTGGGAATTACAGTTTACTTTATTTATAAACAGCTGAAAATGATCGCAAGGTCCCGTAATGAGCTGAAGAAAGTTAATCACGATCTCAAACTGGTTAATGTGAAGCTGGATGAGGCCAATACTGTGAAAGAAGAATACGTTGCATTTTTTATCAACCAGTGTTCCATCTATCTGGAAAAATTTGAGCGTTACAAAAAATTGATCTCACGACGATTGTCTCTCGGGCAGGTAGATAAGCTGACAGATATGGTTAATAATAAGAAAAGCGATGAGATGGATCTTAACGAATTATACCAAAATTTCGACAGCGCATTTTTAAGACTATATCCAAATTTTGTGGACGAAATTAATAAATTGATAAAGCCCGATGAACAGTATTTGATCAAAAACGGAACGCTTAATACAGAGTTAAGGATCTTTGCATTGATCAGATTAGGCATAACAGATTCTAATCAGATTTCTGATTTTTTAAGATATTCTGTCCGTACTATATATAACTACAGGAGCAGGGTGAAAGCAAAATCTGTGATTGAAAATGATGATTTTGAGAAGAAAATCATGCAAATCGGGACCATTTCTGATGCATAGCGTTTACTTTAAGACAGATCTTTACAAATACTAAAAATTTGTAAATCAATTAATTAAGTTTTTATTCCTTGTGAAATCGTTTACCTAAACCTTACAAAGGATCAATGCGGTAGCAAAATCGACCTTAACAGAAATATATTAGCAACACACAATTAACATTTCATTAATGTTATGTTAATACGATCCAAACGCTAATTATTTCTTTATGAAAAAAATTATACAATATCTAACTTACTGCCTTATCGGGATGCTTATCCTTGGCGGTAATCTATATAAGGCACAAACAAATCCTTATAAAGCACCATTATATTGGAACCCTTACGAATATCATATTGTTAAGGAGATGGCCGGTGTTCAGGACAATTATCTGACCGAAGAGGCTCTTACAAACAATATTAATTGGCTGGACCAAAACCTTAAGTCATATGGTTATAATATGGTGTGTATGGATGGTTGGGGTGACACTAGCCAAATAAATGAGAATGGTTACAGAAAAAGCCACTCATCCCATTGGGTACATGACTACGCTTGGTGGTCAACTTATCTGCAAGGGAAGGGAATGACTCTGGGCATGTATGAAAATCCATTGTGGATTCATGTTGATCCTAATGATACTACAAAAAAAATTGTTGGGACTAATATTAATGTATCATCTCTTATAGATCCTACAGAAAATGCCAAGTGGTTTACCTGGGTGCAGGTAGACAGGCCTGGGGCTGAAGCGTACGTCAAAGGTTATGTAAAATACTATGCCGACATGGGGATTAGGTATCTCCGTGTGGATTTCCTCTCTTGGTTCGAGTCCGGTTACGACCGTAATATAGGAACTGTAGGTCCGCAAAGAACGAAAGACCAATATGAGAAAGCTTTGCGATGGATGCGGGAAGCTTGTGACGCCAATGGTGTTTATCTGAGCCTTGTAATGCCAAATCTTTTTAATACTGCAGAACTTGAGCAAAAATATGGGCATCTCATCAGAATTAATGAAGATGCAGGAGAAGGCACATGGTACAAATTCAGTGATAAAGACAGAGGCCACCATTATGAGACATGGTCACAGTACGCTAACGCTTTTGACGGGTTTGTGTATTGGTCAAGGCTTACAGGTAATAGCAAGGTTCAGCTGGATGGCGACTTCCTGAGAATCAACACTTTTGCAAACGATACAGAGAAACGAAGCGTAATTTCTCTTAATGTCCTGGCTGGTGGCCCGGTAACTGTTGCAGACCAATACAACACCATTGGTAATGATCTTTGGCTTTACCAAAATTCAGAATTACTGGAGCTTAATGCCGCAAAATTTGTAGGGAAACCTCTTAATAACGACCCGACCAATGTAGGAAGCCAAACCTGGAGAGGACAATTATCCAATGGAGACTGGATTATCGGATTCTTTAACAGAGAAACGACTGCCCAGACAAGAAGTCTTAATTTTCAAAATCAACTGGGACTCTCCGGACAGGTTATGGTACGCGATCTGTGGCAACATGCCAACTTAGGGAAGATGAGCGATATCTCTGTAACAGTGCCACCACACGGATGTGTCATCCTAAAATTAATTAAAAACTCGTCAGAAAGCTGCAATTCACAAAGCATAACTTTCCCGGCTATTCCTAATAAAAATTATAACGATCCGGCATTTGATCCAGCTGCTGTTTCCTCTGCTGCTCAAGCAATAAGCTACGAGGTAACTTCAGGTCCAGCCAAGATTGTTAACAATCAGGTCCAGTTGACCGGTGTTAATGGTACTGTTTTTATTCAGGCAAAACAAGGGGGCGGTAACGGCTACTGCGCTGCTATTCCTCAGTTACAGAGTTTTGACGTTACAGGAGGCCACAGCGCACAGATGTTTGTTGGTGGTACTTACAACAATTGGGGGATGAAGCCAATGACTTTTGAAAATAATTCCTGGAAACTTAAAAACCAGATATTTTTAGCGGGTAATTATGAACTTAAGTTTGCCAACACCAATAATTTTACCGGTGAAGATTGGGGTAATGCAACAGGATTGTCCGGATCAGCACAACAGACGACAGGCGGTGGCGGCAATATCAGCTTTAGCATTACAACGCCAGGCACTTATACCATAGATTTTAACGATATTACATTGCAGTATAGCATTCAGTTTACACCATCTCATCAGCAGGCTATGTTTGTCGCAGGATCATTCAGTAACTGGGCACCACAGCAGATGACATTACAGAGTGACAAATGGCAAAAAACAGGTATTGCATTGGCTGTAGGCGATTACGAAATGAAGTTTGTCAATACCAATAACTGGACAGGCGACGACTGGGGAAATGCCACAGGAACCAATGGCTTTGCACAACAGACGACTGGTGGAGGAGCTAATATCACGTTTAACATTCCTACTGCCGGGAATTACAATATCGATTTCAATGATATGACATTGCAATACAATGTTTATAATCAGCTCGCCGTATCGGATATTACAAAACAAAATCTGATGATTTATCCTAATCCTGCAGACAAAGCGGTCTTTTTATCTGCTAAAGATGCTAAGATCAAAAGCTATGAACTATATGATATGAGCGGAAAACTCATCAAAAAAGAAACAGTTGGATCCAATAAATATGAAATCAATGTATCTAATATGACTAGAGGCAGCTACCTGCTGAATGTAAATCTTGATAACAGGATTGTTGGCCAAAAAATTATTATTAAGTAAAATATAAAACCTTTATAAATGAAATCAAAATACCTGAGATGTACCGTTGCTGTGGCGGCTCTCTATTTTTCTGGAAATTTATATGCGCAAGAATCCGATACTCTTCAGAAAGAACAGAAGATTGACGAGGTTGTTGTCATAGGCTACGGAAAAGCTAAAGCCAAGGATCTTACAGGTTCTGTATCTGTAATCAACCTGACAAAAGCAGGAAACCAGCCTGTTGCTGATATTGGGCAGGCCATCCAGGGCCGTGCATCGGGAGTTAGCGTTATCAATTCCGGGGAACCGGGGAGTAATGTGACATTCAGGATCAGGGGAACCGGAACTATTCAGAACAATGATCCGCTTATCGTTGTAGACGGTATGCCTCTTAATGGGGGACTTAACCAGATCAATATGAACGATGTGGAGTCGATCAATATCCTGAAAGATGCTTCTTCTACAGCCATCTATGGTGCACGTGGAGCTAATGGCGTAGTCATGATCACCACAAAACGGGGCGCGAAAGGAGGAATCCTTAATTTCGATACGTTTACAGGGGTACAAAGCGTAACCAACATGACCAAAGTTCTTAATGCATCGCAATATGCACAGTTAAATAATGAACTTTTGGCCAATGGAGGGCAGGCAACTAACCCAGAATTTGCTAACCCGGCAGCTTTAGGCAACGGGACCGATTGGCTCAAGGCTCTTTTTAGCCCGGCAATGATGTCCAGCTACTCTTTATCTTACGGAGACCGGTCGGAGAAAAGCAATATTTACGTATCTGCCAGTTATTTTAACCAGAAGGGTGTTGTGCTCAATACCAACTATGACCGTTATATTGTACAGTTGAACGGTGATACCAAGATCAAGCCTTTCCTAAAAATTGGTAACAGTGTTAAGTTGCAACATGATGTAAAAACCAAAGGAAGCTATGATATCAAGAATACCATACTTTCTCTGCCAACAAGGGCAATATATGATGCTAATGGCAATTTTGCAGGTCCTGGTAGTAATCCAATGCTGTACGGTGATATTGATAACCCAATTGGGAAAGCTACCATTGTAGATAATTCGACTAAAGGCTATAACATCCAGGGAAATATCTACGCAGAAATTGACCTGATCAAAGATCTCAAATTCAAATCTTTGGGCGGTATCGAGGCCAACCTTTGGTACGACAGAACCTGGTCGCCAAAATACGCATGGGGGATCAAAACTCAGGAGAACTCTTATCTCTATGAAGGTAGCAACCGCAGTATAACCATGCTTTGGGATAATACGCTGACCTATGACAAGAATTTTGGAGAGCACCACATTAATGCGGTAGTGGGTACCAGTGCGCAAACCAATCAATACAATTATCTTAATGCATCGGTATCAAAATTTGCCAGCGATAACACTCAGCAGATTGATAACGGTATTTTGCAACCAGTACAACATGGTAACATGTCAGAATGGGCATTGATGTCTTATCTTGCGCGCGCCACATATAATTATGCCGATAAGTATTATTTGACAGCTACTATCCGTCGTGATGGTTCTTCAAGATTTGGAGAAGGTAATAAATGGGGTTGGTTCCCTTCCGCCGCATTGGCATGGAGGATTTCCAATGAAAATTTCCTTAAAGACTCTAAAACCATTAATAACCTGAAGCTAAGATTAGGCTACGGTATTACTGGTAACCAGAATATCGGAAACTATGCATTTGCATCTTCTTACAATACTTATCAGTACAATTTTAACAATACCTACGTAAGTGCTGTGATGCCAACGGTTTTGCCTAACCCGTATGTAAAATGGGAAGGCCAGGAGCAGTATAATGTTGGATTCGATTTGGATATACTTAATAACAGGATCAGCTTAATCGTTGATGGTTATATTAAAAATACCAACGATATGCTTGTCCCAATGTCTGTACCCGTAACCTCTGGTTATTCGGATGTTTATACGCCGTCTATTAATGCTGGTAAAATTCAGAATAAAGGTATTGAGGCTACTTTATCTACTAAGAACTTTGTAGGCGAAAACTTTAAGTGGTCGACAGATGTTGTATTTTCTTATAATAAGAATAATGCGGTAGATATCAATAGCAAAACGCCAATCATTACGGCGTCAGGAGGTTTGAACAGTACTTTTGCACAGATTATGGCAGGTTATCCTGTAAATGTGTTTTATGGTTATGTGACAGATGGTATTTTCCAAAATCAGGCAGAAGTTGATGCCCATGCGGTACAAATGCCTGGATCCAGCTCTACTACCAGTACGTCTCCTGGGGATATCCGTTTCAAAGATCTTAATAACGACGGTGTTATCAATGACAAAGACCGTACAATTATTGGGAATCCAAACCCAAAATTCACATTTTCCCTTAATAATACCTTTACCTACAAAAATTTTGACCTGACTATTTTCCTTCAGGGCAGTTATGGTAATGATATTCTCAATGCCAACAGAATGTATACAGAGGCAATGTCTGTAATCCAGAACCAGAGCACTGCTGTTTTAGGCCGCTGGACAGGTGAGGGAACAAGTTACACGATGCCAAGGGCTGTTTTTGGTGATCCTAACCAAAACTCGCGTGTGAGCGACCGTTATGTAGAAGATGGTTCTTACATCAAAGTAAAAAACATCAACCTTAGTTACACGCTTCCAAAAGGTGTTTTTGGAGAAAATCTAAATATGGTGAAGGTTTTCTTATCTGCACAGAACTTAATCACTTGGACAAAATATTCTGGTTTTGATCCGGAAGTACCGGTAAACGGAATTGATAACGGGACTTATCCTATCACAAGAATTGTTTCTCTCGGACTTAATATCGGATTCTAATTAACAAAACAATGACATTGCTATAATTTTGGAACTCCAATAGATACGAAAATTAAGCGATGGCATATAACCATTAAAAAAGTATAATCTACACATGAAAAAGATAAAAATAACATTATTCGCGCTTCTTACACTTACAATGATCAATTGTAGTGACGACTTTTTGGACAAAGTGCAGCCTGATACAATTAATACAGGCAACTATCCAAAAACTGCAGAAGAGCTGATTACGATGGTAAACGGAGCTTATCAGCCATTGCAGTGGCCAAAGCTTTATAATATGAGAATGTGGACTACCGATATTTTTGCAGGGAACAGTATTGTAGGTGCTGGTGGCGGAGATGACGGTATAGAAACTACTCAGCTTTCCAATTTTGTTACCAGTACAGACAATCAAGGTGTTTTGGATCTTTGGAGAGGGCCATGGCCAGGTATTCTGTCCTCCAATATTGTGATCAAAACAGCACCAACGCTTAATATTGATGATGCTGTCAAAAACAGAAGTTTGGGAGAGGCTTATTTTCTTAGATCACACTATTACTTTGTTTTAGTAAGGTTTTTCGGTGATGTGCCTATTGTTACAGAGCCACAGGATGTTAACGGAGACCTTTATCCGGCAAGATCACCAAAGGCTGATGTTTACAATCTGATTATTTCGGATTTGGAAAAAGCAATACAATTATTACCTATCAAACAAACTTATGGCGATGCAGACAAAGGCCGTGCAAGCAAAGGCGCTGCGATAGGGCAATTGGCAAAAGTATATCTTACATTGGGTAACTGGCAAAAAGTGGTTGAGCTAACTACACAGCTGGAAGGGATGGGTTATTCGCTTAATGCAGATTATTCTAATAACTTCAATGTGAATACAGAGAACTCTGTAGAATCTTTATTTGAAGTTCAGTATGCATCAGATGGTAATTATGATTTCTGGGGTAACCAGAATCAGGCATCATGGGCGAGCCCGTTCATGGGGCCGCGGGGATCTAACTTTGTTGGTGGCGGAGGTTACGGCTGGAACCAGCCAACTCAGGAGTTTGTAGACAGCTACGAGGCTGGCGACAACAGAAAAGAAAAAAGTATCTTCTATGAAGGTTGCCCACAGTATGATGGTAAAGATTACAAAGCATCTTACTCGTTGACAGGTTATAACGTAAGAAAATTCTTGGTGCCGCTATCGGCATTCCCGTCATATAACAACAGCCCGCTTAACTTCCCGGTGATGCGTTACTCAGAAGTTTTGTTGATGAAGGCTGAAGCACTTAATGAATTGGGGCAAACTGCTCAGGCAGCAGTTCCGCTAAACCTTGTAAGAGCCAGAGCCGGATTATCTCCTGTATCAGGACTTTCTCAGACAGCTTTCCGTGATAAGGTTCTTCATGAGAGAAGGATAGAATTAGCTTTTGAGGGGCAAAGATGGTTTGACCTTGTACGTGTAAATAACGGGCAATACGGGCTTAACTTTTTACACTCTATTGGAAAATCCAATGCTTCCAACAAGCATCTTCTTCTGCCAATTCCTCAAATTGAGCGAGACAGAAATCCAAACCTGACTCAAAATCCTGGCTATTAATTTAATATTATAACCAAAATATATGAAATCGCCATAATCTGATTTGGAAAGCCAAATACCAATGAGGGTTAGGCGATTGCATATGACCTTTGACAAAAATTAAAATCAATATATGAAAAAGCTATATAATTTAAAGAACTGGAATAAGAAACTGTTGTTTCTTTTACCATTGGCTGCTTTCCTTGTCATAATGGGCTGCAGAGAGGAGCTTGCAAGTCAGGAGTTTGAGAAGAGTGAGCTCTCTTTGAAAACTTCGGAGATCAGTGAGCTACTTCCTAATATGTATAATTCTGGCTATAATTTTTCGTGGACAGCGGGAAATAATATGGGGACCGGTTCAGCCATTACTTATACACTGGAGATTGATAAAAAAGAAAACAATTTTGCACATCCACAGGTTTATGAGGTTGGTAAAAATGTCTACTCTTATGACATCAAGATTGGTGAGCTTAATACCATTTTGGTGAAAACTTATGGTGCAGAGCCGGGTAAGCCTTTTACTATGCAGGCCCGTATTACCGCAACATTTGCAGATAGCTCTGTAAAGGCGCAGGCAGCGGTTACAGATTTTACGGTAACACCATTCAAGCCTTTTACAGATCATCTTTTTATCGTTGGTGATGCAACACCTGGCGGTTGGGATATCACCAAATCTGTAGAGCTTACAAAAAGTACTACAGATCCGTCAGAATTTACTTATTATGCGCAATTGTCTACTGGTAATTTCAAATTTGCAGTGAGCCAAAGTACCACAGGGACACAGGATTTTTATACCCGTGATCCATCGGATGATAATAAGATTGTGTATAACGAAGGCGGTAGTGGAGCAGATCTGCAATGGGTCATTGATACTGCGGGTTTATACAGAGTTACGGTCAATCTTATCAGTCTGTCTATCAAGATCGAGAAGATGAATGCACCACAATTTAGTGATATCTATATTGTGGGGGATGCTTCGCCAAGCGGCTGGGATGTTAGCAATCCGGTAGCTTTCAAGCAGGATACAACCAATCCGTTTATTTTCACTTTAGAATGTTCGCTTAAGGAAGGTAATTTTAAAATCCTTGCCGGTACTACGGGTGACTGGTGTGGCGATTGGTACCGTCCTATGGTAGATAATCAGGGGTTAACAGATGGTGCAATACAACAGTTGAAAGGTTGTGATCCGGATCTTAAATGGAAAGTTTCTGCTTCTGATGCAGCCCGATATAAGATCACGCTAAATGCCGCTAACAACACGATCAAATTTGAAAAGATTAACGTCTATATGATCGGAGATGCAACACCTAACGGCTGGAACATGGGAACACTGGCACCAATGCAGAAAAATGGCAGCGTCTATACTTATACAGGGGAGTTAAATCCAGGTTCTTTTAAGTTTACCAAGTTTAATACCTCATGGTGCGACGGGACAGAACTGGTTGCTAAAACCAAAGACCAAAGCATTACAAATGGCGCATTTATGGAGCGTGAAAAATGTGAAGGCGGAGATGCTACAGACCTCAAATGGAAAGTGACTACCAAAGCAACTTATACCGTCACACTCAACTTAGATACTAATACACTCAATATTCAGTAATTTTTTCTTATCAATAAGTCACACGGTATTAATGCCGTGTGATTTTTATGATGATATAAGGATAATTGATTTGAGCGCAAAAACTTCAGATAACATCTGAAAAAATAACAAAATATGGTAAAAAAAATGATCTTTCTTGTTATGGCATTGTTGTGTTCATCAATGTTTATGGCAGCCGAATGTACATCTTATACCAAGAAAGGAAATCAGGTAATTTTTAATTGTAAGGATGGTTCCAAATTATCCTTAACCATCAACAGCAATGCTGTTGTAAAAATATGGTACGACAAATCCGGAAAGCTCACCCGAAGCAATCCGTCTTTTGCGGTCGTTAATGATAAGCTTGAAAATATGGGTGAAGTAACTGTTAACGAAGAGACTTCCGCATACGAGATTTTTACATCAAAACTTCGTATACGGATCAACAAAAACCCCATGCAGCTTCAGATTTTTGATAAATATCAGAAGTTGATTTTCAGTGATTTCAAAGATCAGGGACATGTTTCCGATGCAAAAGCCGTAAAAGCTTACAAGGTTTTGCGCAACGATGAGCAGTTCTTTGGACTGGGCGAAAAAACCGGGACGCTGAACCGCAGAGGCAAGAACTACAAAATGTGGAACAGCGACAAGCCTTGCTACAGCGTTACCGAAGATCCCATTGCCAAGAGCATCCCATTCTTTATGAGCAGTTACCGCTACGGGATTTTCCTGGATAACACCTATAAATCCGAATTCAAATTCGGTACAGAGTCGCAGGACTATTATTCTTTTGAAGCTCCGGATGGCGCTTTCGTCTATTACTTTATTTATGGTAAAGATTACAAAGAAATTCAGCAGCAATACATTGCATTAACGGGACAACCAATTATGCCTCCAAAATGGGCACTGGGTTTTGCACAAAGTCGTGGACTTTATACAAAAGAGAATCAGGCACTGGAAGTGGCGGCAGAATTCCGTAAACGCAAAATTCCTATTGATATTATTTATCAGGATATCGGCTGGACGCAGAATCTTCAGGATTTCGAATGGCGAAAAGGCAATTACACCGATCCCAAAGGAATGCTCAAAAAACTGAAAGCTAATGGTTTCAAAATGATTGTCTCCCAGGATCCTGTAATTTCTAAAAAAGATAACAAACAATACCTCGAAGCCAATAAGTTAGGCTATTTTGTGAAAGATGTCCGTACAGATAAAGCTTACGAAATGCCTTGGCCATGGGGCGGCAATTGTGGCGTTGTAGATTTTACACTGCCTGCAGTGGCCGACTGGTGGGGCAAATATCAGCAAAAACCATTGGATGACGGTATCAGTGGTTTCTGGACAGATATGGGTGAACCAGCCTGGAGTAACGAAGAAGATACAGACCGACTCAATATGAAGCACCATCTCGGGATGCATGATGAGATCCATAATGTTTTTGGATTAACCTGGGACAAAGTGGTAAAAGAACAGTTTGAAAAACGTAATCCCAACAAACGTATTTTCCAGATGACACGTTCTGCCTATGCAGGTTTACAGCGTTATACATTTGGCTGGACCAATGACAGCGGAAACGGGAACGATGTTCTCGATGGCTGGGCACAGATGGAAAATCAGGTCGCTGTGGGAATCTCTGCCGGATTGGGCGGAATCCCGTTCTGGACCACTGATATTTCAGGCTATTGTGGTGAAATTACAGACTATCCGGCAATGGCAGAACTCTATACAAGATGGATGCAGTTTGGTGTCTTCTGTCCGCTAAGCCGTGCACACCACGAGGGCGATAATGCTGTAGAACCATGGATGTTTGGCGAAGTAGCAGAGAAAAATACAAAAGCTGCCATCGAGCTGAAATACCAGTTGTTTCCTTATCTTTACACCTACTCTCGTAAGGCGCACGATACCGGACTGCCGATTACCAGAGGATTGTTTATGGAATATCCTAATGATACAGAAGCGGCAAAGATTGATAATCAGTTTATCTTCGGAGAAGAGTTACTGGTTGCTCCGGTTCTCAAAAAAGGCGAACGTGTAAAAAGAGTTTACCTGCCCGATGGCGAGTGGATCGACTTTAATGATAAAAAAACAGAATATCTCGGTGGCCAGACTGTGGCTTACAAAGCGCCGCTTAATACAATCCCGATTTTTGTAAAAAAAGCATCCATTATCCCAATGATGCCGGTGATGCAGTATATTCACGAGAAAAAGGATTATCCTGTATTCTTCCATATTTTCCCTAATTACGAAGATGAGAAAACGAGTTTCACTTTGTACGAAGATGAAGGTGAAAATCATGATTACCTAAAAGATATTTTCTCTAAAACTAATATCACCTGCACAACAAAAGCCGCCGGTTATGACATCGAAATTACTCCGGAAGACAAAGGTTTTCGCCAGTCCGATAAACGTAATTTTGTTTTGAGCATCTTAACAGAACAAAAACCAAAAAGTGTTTTGGTCAACGGAAAAGAAATCACTTTCTTAGCGGTTGATGCGCTGGATATAGAAAAAGATACCACTAAGATCCAATGGAGCTGGGACGAGAAAGGAAGCAAGCTCCTTATCAAGATACCCGATAACAGAACTAAAATAAATATTAACGTTAATAATTAGTAAATGAAGAAGTTTTTTTTAATTGTAGCATTATTTCTCGTTGGGCTCGTTACAGCTCAAAAACTCCAGTCGCCAGACGGAAAATTCGTTATGAATTTTTCTGTTCAGAGTGGTGGCTATCCTTCTTATCAGTTGAATTATAAAGGAAAAGAAATTATTAAGCCGAGCAGGCTTGGTTTTGAACTAACGACCAAAGACGCACAGGCCAATGATCCCCGCAATTTTTTAAATAATAATTTTGAAGTTGTTGGCTCAAAAACAGCAACTTTTGATGAAACCTGGCAGCCGGTTTGGGGCGAGGAAAAAAACATCAGAAACCATTATAACGAAATTTTAATCAGCCTTAAACAAAAAGGGACAGACCGCTTAGTGGATATCCGGTTCCGTTTGTTTGATGACGGTTTAGGTTTCCGTTATGAGTTTCCTCAACAGAATAATTTGGTTTACTTCACGATAAAAGAAGAGAAAACCCAGTTCGCCATGACTGGTGACCACACGGCATACTGGATTCCAGGCGATTACGATACGCAGGAATACAACTATACAACCTCCAAATTATCCGAAATCAGAGGGCTAATGACGAAGTCTTATGAAAAAGGGAATGTTTCCCAAACGTCATTTTCTCCAACAGGGGTTCAGACATCATTGATGATGAAGACCAAAGATGGTGTTTATATCAACCTTCACGAGGCTGCTTTGATTGACTATTCTTGTATGCACCTTAATTTGGATGACAAAAATATGGTTTTTGAATCTTGGTTAACACCGGATTCTCACGGTGACAAAGGCAAAATGCAGGCACCACGCCATACACCATGGAGAACCATTATCGTTAGCGATGACGCCAGAAATATTTTGGCTTCCAAAATGACTTATAACCTGAATGACCCAAGCAAAATTACCGATACATCATGGATCAAACCAACAAAATACGTAGGCGTTTGGTGGGAGATGATCTCCGGAAAAAGCAGCTGGGCATATACAGACGAGTTTCCTTCTGTTCAGTTAGGCCTTACTGATTATGCTAAGGCAAAACCAAACGGAAAGCACGGCGCTAATAATGCCAATGTAAGAAGGTACATTGATTTTGCTGCGAAAAATGGTTTTGATGCTGTTTTGGTAGAAGGCTGGAATATCGGTTGGGAAGACTGGTTCGGTAACGACAAAGATTATGTATTTGATTTCGTGACACCTTATCCTGACTTTGACATCGTAGCACTTAATGCCTATGCACATTCAAAAGGGGTAAAACTGATTATGCACCACGAGACTTCGGGTTCTATCAGAAACTACGAGCGCCACATGGATGCAGCCTATAAACTAATGAATAAGTATGGTTATGATGCTGTGAAAAGTGGATATGTAGGAAACATTCTTCCTGTGGGAGAAACGCATTACAGCCAATGGACTAATAATCACTATCAATATGCCATAGAAAAGGCGGCAGATTACAAGATTATGGTGAATGCTCACGAGGCGGTTCGTCCAACAGGAATTGCGAGAACTTATCCAAACCTTATCGGAAACGAAGCGGCTCGAGGAACAGAGTATCAGGCTTTCGGTGGTGAAAGAAACAATCCAAACCACGTGACTATTTTGCCATTCACCAGATTAATTGGTGGCCCAATGGATTACACGCCAGGGATTTTCCAGATGGATGTAACTAATGGTTCCCACGTAAATGCAACGATTGCGAACCAATTGGCACTGTATGTTACCATGTACAGCCCGTTGCAGATGGCAGCAGATTTCCCAGAAAATTACGAGAAATTTGCGGATGCTTTCCAGTTTATCAAAGATGTTGCTGTAGATTGGGATGAGAGTAAATATCTTGAGGCAGAACCAGGGCAATACATTACTGTTGCCAGAAAAGCTAAAGGTTCTGACAAATGGTTTGTTGGGAATGTAGCAGGTTATACGCCATTCACTTCAAAAATTTCATTAGACTTCTTAGATGCTGGCAAGCAGTATATCGCAACAATCTATTCGGATGCTAAAGATGCAGATTACCTCAAAAATACGCAGGCTTACAACATCCGTAAAGTTGTGGTTACTAAAAAATCAAAACTGACTCAGGTTTCTGTTGCAGGCGGCGGGTATGCAGTAAGCATTGTGCCAGTAAAAGATAAATCAGAAACAGCAGGCCTTAAATCATTATAATAAGTCCTGTAAAGAATTTAGTAATGGTTTAAAACCTTATTAAATTGATTATTACTTCGGCTTCGCTTAGGTTGACAAATTGATATTTTTATGATAGATTGTCAGGTTAAACGGAGCCGTTTTTTTAATATAAAATTCAAGTAAACAAAAAGCCAATAGTATTATTAATGAAAATTGAGATATGAATAAAAGATTTGGAATCACGCTTTTTTTGGTTTTATTTTTAGCGGTTAATAGCTTTGCTCAAAGCAAAAAATCATTATGGACGATCGACGCAACCAAAACCGACAATTATGTAGGCGCGCCCATTGCAAATGGGAAAATCGGGATTCTTCCTTGGAAAGAACCATTCTCTGTGCGACATGTGATGCTGAATCACGTTTTTGATATTGGTGATGCCGGTGTCAACCAGGCTTTGCAGGGCATCAATCCCTTTCATCTGGAGCTGTCTCTTAACGGGCAAAAGTTGAGATGCAATCGGTAAGCAACTGGAAACAATCATTAGACCTTAAAAAAGCCGTTCATACCACATCATTCATCATTCCGGGGAAAGCGGAAATCAAATACAATATCACAGCCTTGCGGAATCTGCCATATTCTGGGCTGATCGAGGTTGAGATCAAAGCTTTGGATCATATTCAGATACAAGGTCTCAATACAATGGATGTTCCGGATGGTTATAATGATATCAAAAAAAGAATTGTATCTGCTAATGTAGGCCTGGATGGTGGCAAGGAGATCATTCTCCAGACCGAGGCCTGGTCTTCGCACAAAGCTCATCAGGTTTTTGCTTCATCCGAATTTATTTTTGACCATAAAAAATTGACCATCAGAAGTGAGGATCAAAACAAAAATGTGATTGAAGGCACATTGAAAAAGGGAGAAACTGCCAAATTCTCACTGGTAGGTTCGGTCTGTACCAGCCGGGATTTCAACGACCCGAAAAGCGAATCAGAGAGACAGGTGATTTATGTGTCTTATTTAGGTACAAAGCGGATTCTGAAAGAGCATTTTGCGCTCTGGGAAGATCTTTGGAAAGGCGATATCGAGATAGAAGGCGATGATGAAGCCCAATTGGTGGCAAGATCGGCATTGTTCAATTTATATTCCAATGCTTTGGAAAACTCGAGGCTAAGTATTTCACCGATGGGATTATCCGGCACTTTTTACAGTGGGCATATTTTTTGGGATTCGGAGATCTGGATGTATCCGCCAATGCTGTTTCTGAATCAGGGCATTGCAAAATCAATGATTGATTATCGTACGGACCGGCTAAAAGCAGCGGAAAACCGGACGTTAACGTATGGTTACAAAGGCGCGATGTTCCCTTGGGAGTCCGATGACAAAGGTGAGGAAGCGACACCAATTAATGCGTTAACTGGTCAGTTTGAGCATCATATTACGGCAGATATTGCGATTGCCTTCTGGAATTATTTTGGGATGACTCAGGATAAAGACTGGATGGTAAAAGAAGCCTATCCGGTTATGGAGAAAATTGCTGAATTTTGGACCTCAAGAGCTGTTAAAAATCCGGACGGGAGTTACTCTATCCGCTATGTGATTGGCGCAGATGAGTATGCAGAAGGCGTGGACGATAATGCCTATACCAATGCAGCTGCCAAAAAAGCATTGGAATATGCCACACTGGCTGCCGGAATTTGTGGGAAAACAGCACCCAAAATCTGGAAACAGATCAGTGATAATCTGGTTATTTCCAAGATGAGCAATGGCGTAACCCAGGAGTATCAAGGCTATAAAGGTGAGATGATTAAACAGGGGGATGCTAATCTCCTGGCATATCCTTTAGGCATCATTACAGATCCGCAGCAAATTAAAAAAGACCTCGAATATTATTCTGCAAAAGTGGATAAAGACCACGGTCCGGCAATGACATTTTCGGTTTTTGCGGTTCAGTATGCGAGATTGGGTGAAGCAGAAAAGGCTTATTCTTATTTTAAAAAAGCTTATCAACCCAACCAGCGACCGCCATTCGGGGTTTTAGCAGAGACACCATCCAGTTCCAATCCGTATTTCATGACAGGGGCAGGTGGTATTTTACAGGCTTTCATCAATGGTTTTGGAGGGCTTGATATTACAGAAAAAGGAATTATCCAGCATAAAACTGTTCTTCCTAAACACTGGAAAAAACTCACTATAAAAGGTGTGGGACCAGAAAGGAAAGATTTTATTGTTTCACAATGAAGTATTACAAATAAACACTTTTTTAGGTTGGATTTGTTCCAGCCTTTTTTATTGAATAAATATCAGAATAATGTTAAAAAATAAAAAGGTTTGCAAGATGTTTGCATGTTAAAACAAAAACGCTCTGATAATCAGAGCGTTAAAGTTGTATTTGTGGAGTTGGAGGGATTCGAACCCTCGTCCAAACAAGCAATACATAAGCTTTCTACATGCTTATTCTGTTATTGGTTTTCGAACCGGGACAGAGAACAGACGCCCAATTCCGGCCTTAACTTCTAAAGTTTTCGAGCTTTGGTCGAAGTACCCAAAACCTTATTTCTGCATTGCTATGCCCCAGGATCAAACGCCGCAGAACAGAGCGTTTGTGAGACATCTTGCTTCCTTACTATCTTCGGGAAAGCGCTTGAAACCTACTAAACTTCGGATTAAGCTGCAAGAGCGAACTCTTCGTTGCCAGTTAAAATTGTGTAGCAAGGGATTTAAGAGATCGCGCTACGGTTCTCTGCATGCTTACTTACCCATTGGTCTTGCTGTCGAAACCAGTCAACCCCATAGTGTAAGAGTACAAAGTTACATAAAAATTATTGTCCTGTCCAAATGATTATTGCTGAAGCTGCTATAGTTTTTGCTTTAACCCGTCCCTTGTTTGGAGGCCGCTGCCTCTGCGCTCTCTTATCTGGCAGCTCCCATCAAGGTCCGTTCGTCGGCCATCGCTGCCTGTCAATTAAAAACATCGATAGGTTGAGTTCCAACAATACTCTGCGACTTCAGGCAGCTTTCCCCATACTTACAACAATTTTAACATAATAGCATGTAGCATTTTCCCAAAAAATCATAACAGTGGTTAAATCGGGTTAAACTTTGATTGTAAACCTTATCATAAATAGATGAATCTCAGTAATCCCAGTAATTTTGTATCAAAATAAAACTATGAATACAGCTCGATTTTTTCTCTTACTGCTGTTCTTTTCCGTACGGCTGTTTTCGCAATCCGGTTATGTTATAGGCAGTATTACCAATGAGAATGGCGACAAGCTTCCAGGTGCCAGCATTTATAATGTGCGCACAGATCAGTTTGTAATTTCCGACAAAACGGGGAATTTCTCTATCGCGGCAAAAACGTTGGATGAACTGCGTGTTGCGCGCCAAGGCTATGAAAGAAAAAACCTGGCTGTAACCGAAGCTAGTTTTACAAAAAGCGTTGAGGTTCAGCTGGTGACTATTCCTGTTGAGATAGAAGCACTCAGCCTCACCTTCCGCCCGACAGGTAACCTGAAAAAAGATGTGCCAAGGCTTAATCCGCCGCCCAAAGTTATGGCGCTCAACGGTGAGATGAACAGTTATATGCGCACCCCACTTACAGAGGTTATTCCCCGGGCTACAGCGCCTTCGGCCTTCAAGCAGCCAGACTTCTCTGCCGGACAGATGGATCTGGTTAAATTGGCAGGAGCCATTGGCAGACTTATAAAAAAAGCCGGCTCATCCCCAAAAACCACAGCCAACTATGGCGAGACACAAGCCTTCTACAGCAGTATAAAAGCTGCCATAGATATGAACTACTATACCCGTTACGGTATGGATGAATATGATGTGGATGTTTTTCTGGCCTATGCAGACCGCGCATATGACCTGGCCAAAAATTACCGCAACAACTTCAACAAAGCCGCTATCGAGTCCAGGCTCAAGGAAGCTTTCGCAGAATATATCAAGACCCATCATTTCAATAAAAAATCCGAAGAAGGATAAAGTTATCAGTTTTATTTTAGCTGTTTAGTTTTTAACGCCTTTTAGTAGGTATTATTTTTGATTCTGTTTAAAACATAATAGACGGTTTAAAGCACTTTTAGGCTTGCTTTTCGCGGTAAAATGCCTTCTGTAAAGGCTTTGCAAAAATTGTGGAAAACTTTTACCCATGATTGTCAGATTTTTGACGTTTTAGGGTCCTGTTCTATTTTATTTATTGGATTCAATTTCTATTTTTGTAAGGCCGGTTTTGCGGAAACAATGTTGGGTTTAAACACCTGGTTTCCTACGTGATAACGGTATTTTAACTAATACATACAACAATAAAAGCGTTACGTTATGGGGATTTTTGATAAAAGAATAAGTTATAAGCCGTTTGAATATCCGGAAGTTTTACAATTTATAGAAGCTATCAACAAGGCCTATTGGGTTCACTCCGAGGTAGATTTTACTGCCGATGTTCAGGATTTCCACTCCCAACTGGAGCCCCATGAGAAAAACGCGGTCAAAAACGCACTTCTTGCTATTGCCCAGATTGAGGTGAATGTTAAAACCTTCTGGGGCAACTTGTATCAGCATCTTCCAAAACCGGAACTTAACGGCCTGGGAGCAACCTTTGCCGAGTGCGAATTCCGTCACTCCGAAGCCTACTCCAGATTGTTGGAAGTTTTGGGTTATAATGACGAGTTTCTGGAGGTGGTGAAGATCCCGGCCGTGCGTGACCGTATCGAATACCTGGGTAAAGTGCTGAAAAACGCCAATTCTCAGGACCCTAAGGCTTACGTTTCCTCACTATTGCTGTTCAGTATTTTGATAGAGAATGTATCTCTTTTCAGTCAGTTTGCCATCATCCTTTCTTTCACCCGTTTCAAAGGGTATATGAAGAATGTTTCCAATATTATTGCCTGGACCTCTGTGGATGAGCAGATCCATGCCAATGGCGGGATTTACCTGATCAATAAGATCCGCGAAGAGCAACCCGACCTGCTGAACGATGCAGATATCGAGGCTATCTATGACCTTGTGGACGAATCTATTGAGATGGAATCCAATATCCTGGACTGGATTTTTGAGCTGGGCGAGCTGGACAAAGTTTCCAAGAAAAACCTGCTCGACTTTATGAAGTACAGAGTAGATGATTCACTGAAAAAAATCGGGATGAAAACCCGTTACAACGTGACACCGGAGGATTATAAACCGATGATATGGTTTGAAGAAGAAGTTTTTGCCAACTCTATGGATGACTTCTTTGCCAAACGCCCGGTAGATTATACCAAGCACGACAAGTCTATCACGGCGAACGATTTATTTTAGAATTATTTGGGCGCCTTTTTCCGCCTTCCGCTCCCAATCTTTTGTTTGTCGTTCCTCCTCACAAAAGGATTTCCGCTCAAGTCGGGGCGCAGCCAACTCGCAAGCAAAACGAGTATTGAAAGCAATAAAAACCCTTTCGCATTGTCAACGCTGAAAGGGTTGATTGAAAAATAAAATCTTGAGAACGATGTATAATTCTTAGGTTTTCTTTTTTATGTGAAAACGTAAATAGAAGCACAGCGCGCCCCGGCTTGAGTGGAGCTCTTTTTTTGGCATTGCGGTGTGAAACGTTCAAAAGTATACTTTCACCTCGTTCGCAATGACAGAAAAAAGCGGGAACGGAAGACGGATACAGGCGCCCAAAACTGGATAAACACAATTATATTAATAAGAAAAAATAAAGTTATGATGGACGAAAATATCGATATATGGTGGCTCAATGAAGAGTCTGAGCAAATGCTAAACCGAGGCTATCTGCTAAAAGGTGAGACTGTGGAAGGTGCAATCGACAGGATTACAACCGCGGCAGCCAAACGCCTTTACAAACCGGAATTGCAACCGGCTTTCAAAGAGATGATTGTGAAAGGCTGGATTAGTTTTTCTTCTCCGGTTTGGGCGAATATGGGAACACAGCGTGGTTTGCCGATATCTTGTTTCAACGTTCATATTCCGGATAATATCGAAGGAATTACTCACAAATTGGGTGAGGTGATTATGCAGACCAAGATAGGGGGCGGAACATCCGGTTATTTTGGAGAGCTAAGAAACCGTGGTACAGCCGTTACCGACAATGGGAAATCCTCCGGTGCTGTATCCTTTATGAAACTGTATGACACTGCTATGGATGTGGTGTCGCAGGGTGGCGTAAGACGCGGTGCCTTTGCAGCCTACCTGGATATCGACCATGGTGACATCGAGGAATTTTTGAGTATCAAAGATATCGGAAGCCCAATCCAGAACCTCTTCACGGGGATCTGCGTGCCGGATTACTGGATGCAGGATATGATCAACGGGGATGTGGACAAACGTAAAATATGGGCCAGAGTATTGGAAAGCCGCCAGCAAAAGGGATTGCCTTATATCTTCTTTACCGATAATGTGAACCGTAACAAGCCTCAGGTGTACAAAGATGCCGGACTGATGGTCAACGCCAGTAACTTATGCTCCGAGATTATGCTGCCGTCCTCTGCCAACGAATCATTTATCTGCTGCCTGTCATCCATGAACCTTGAGCTGTATGACGAGTGGAAAGATACTAATGCAGTACAACTGGCTATCTACTTCCTGGATGCTGTTTTATCAGAGTTTATAGAAAAAACGGAAGGTAATTACTACCTGACTTCTGCCCGAAACTTTGCGATGCGCCACCGCGCACTTGGTTTGGGTGTATTGGGTTACCACTCATACCTTCAGAAAAATATGATTCCGTTTGAGAGTTTTGAGGCAACACAGTTCAATGCCCGCGCTTTCCGCCATATCAGGGAACAATCAGAAATCGCTTCCCGTGAACTCGCCAATATCTATGGCGAACCGGATATGCTGAAAGGTTATGGTATGAGAAATACCACGCTCATGGCTGTCGCACCAACTACCTCCAGCTCTGCGATCCTGGGCCAGACTTCTCCGGGTATAGAGCCGTTTGCTTCCAACTACTACAAAGCCGGCCTTGCCAAAGGTAACTTTATGCGTAAGAATAAATACCTGGCTAAGCTGCTTGACGAAAAAGGACTGGATAACGAAGAAACATGGAGAACCATCATGCTGAACCACGGCTCTGTGCAGCATCTTGAGGGGCTTACGGATGAGGAGAAAGCCGTGTTCAAAACCTTCAGGGAGATTTCACCAATGGAGATTGTGTCCCAGGCGGCACAAAGACAGCAGTATATAGATCAGGCGCAATCGCTGAACCTGCAGATCCCTTCTACCATGCCGGTAAAAGATGTTAATTTTGTGATGATAGAAGCCTGGAAAAAAGGTGTGAAAACATTGTATTACCAGAGAAGTTCTTCGGTTTCCAAAGAGCTGATGGTGAATTTTGTAAGCTGCTCTTCGTGTGAGGCATAGGCTGATAAAAGACGTTTGAGACTTACGGACTTTGGATTTGGAGACACTTGACCAAAGATCTGAGTTTATAGGTCAAACGATATAAACTAAAGTAAAACGCCGCAGGATTCCTGCGGCGTTTTTAGTGCCTGTTCATAAAAATTAGCATTTCATTAACACAACCAAATCCAATAAAATTTTATTTTTAATCAACCAAATTATTAAATATGAAAAAACCAGTTGTGATTTATGCTTTGATTATGAGCAGTTTGATATTGTCATCCTGTAAAAAAAGCGCTAACGAGCAAAGTGCAGCACCGGCTACAGACAGCGTTGCACAAACCCCGCAGAAAGAGACAGGCTTTGACATCAGCAAGATTCCTGTTTCAGACAAGGATTTGGGGGATTTCCCATTTTTCACCGTTCCCGAAGGCCTGCAGGTACAAAATAAGCCATTGCAGCGGGACTTTGACCAGGTTTATTTTCCTGTAGACGGGAAATTTGTACCCATTGAAGGTAAATCCTGGAAGACTTTTATTGTAAAAAAAGACGGCAGCAGCAGCGAATTCTCTTACCCTTATTTTGAGAAAAGCTATGATGAGGCTATCAAAGAAGCCGGCGGTGTAAAGGTTTTTGACGGAAAAGTTTCCAAAGAGGAATTAGACGAGCTTAAGGAGAAGGCCAAATACCTGGGCGAGGAAGGTTCGCAGGATTATTGGAACGAGCCCGTTAAGGTCTATGTGATCCGCCGTGCTGCCGGCGATGATATTTATATCCAGTTTAGTGGCAACAATGCGAGCGGTGCGATCGAGATGGTACAGAAAAGCCCGTTTAAGCAGACTATTTCCAAGGTTCAGTCGGAGCAAATCCGTAAAGACCTGAACGAGAAAGGTAAGTCTGTCCTTCATATTAATTTTGATACCGACAAAGCGACCCTGAAACCCGACGGGAAAGAAGCCGTTGCAGAGATTGTCAAAGTTTTGGACCAGGATAAAACGCTGAAGCTCGATATCAATGGTTATACAGACCAGTCCGGCAACAGCAGCCATAACCAGCAGTTGTCCAAGGACCGTGCAGATACTGTTTTGAATACAATTGCCCAGGCGGGGATTGATAAAAACAGATTGTCTGCCCATGGTTATGGTGACAGCAGCCCCATTGCTTCCAATGATGACGAAGCCGGAAAAGCCCAAAACCGCAGGGTAGAGCTGGTGAAAAGGTAGTCCTGACACGATGTATATTATAAAAAGGCTGCCCATAATCCTGAGCAGCCCACTGAAGAAAAAAAAGTAAAAAATTAAAAGTTATATCTTAATCCAAGCTGTGCCTGTACCCTGGATGCAAACTGATCTATGGTATATGTCAATCCAGGAGTTTTGGTATGGTTGCCCACTTTGTAGGTTAAATTATCTGTGATTTCAAAGGTTTTCTGCTTCATATTAAAAACGCTGGCCTCCCGGTCGTTACCCAGAAATATGGTGCCACCATTGTAGGCAATCTCCACCTGTGGGAACATCACGTTGGACGAGGTCGGGTTTCTGTAATCGCGGATAGCCGAGTAACCTAATAGCAAAGTATTGTTGAGCTGGTCGCTGAAGCGGCTTTTAAGTTCCAAAGTGGTGGTTGAAGCCTGATTCTTCTGCACAAAATCGATTCCCGAGAAGCGGAAATTGGCACCATCGCGCTCAAGGTTGGACGCTTCTGAGAAGACCGTGTTGTTTTTAAGTGACAAGGTATGGCGGTCATTTATTTTCCAGTCCAGCTTGTTAAACAATTTGGAGCTTTGCGAGTAATTGTTATACTGGTCGTAGCTGCCTGTATCAAAACCATATTTGGATTTTACAAAGCTGGAGATGGCCTGCGCCGTGGAGTCGTCAATAAGAGCGCCGGCATCTCCTGCGTTATAGAAGACCGGGTCCGTCCTTCGCGTATACTCCATATTGGTGAAGAGGAAAAGTTTGTCTTTTACCACAGGCAGTCCAACGCGGCCACCAAAAATGTCGTCGTCAAAAGAGCTGTACGAAACAGAAAATTAATATTACATCATAGAATTATTAAAATAAAATTAAAAACAGCTTAAAAAAGCTAAGTAACCCGAGTGTTGTATGAATAATTTATGAACCGAAATTTAAAAAATTATCAAAGGTACACTGGGAGCTTGTTTTCCCTGTTGATGATAAAATAACCAAAATCCGCAGCAAGCAGTTTTTTATCCCGTGAATTATTATTAATTTCAGATTTTTAAACTTGATATTATGAAATTCGGACAAGTAGATGATCCGTCGGGTATAGATTTTACCCTGCCCAAAGACCATCCTCAAACCAAAGAAATCCTGAAACAGAATAAGAAAGGGCTGCAGGACATATCGATAGGCTGTGCCAAATGGAACAAGACCGACCTGAAGGGGTTTTATCCCCGCGGGACCAAGGATGAATTAACCTATTATGCCACGCAGTTTAACGCCATAGAGCTGAATGCCACTTTTTACGGTATGCCCACCGCAGAGCAGGTGCAGACATGGAAAGAAAAGACCCCGAAAGGATTTAAATTTTTCCCGAAGATTACCAACACCGTGTCACACTTCCGACGCCTGCTGAACGTGACCGATGCCGTCACCCATTTCGCCAGTGCGGTACTCAACTTCGATGAGAAACTGGGAATGGTATTCCTGCAGCTTCATGACAATTTTAAGCCCAAAGATTATGACCGCCTCGAAGCTTTTGTCAAGCACTGGCCACAGGAGGTTCCCCTTGCTATAGAACTCCGCAACACCGAGTGGTTTACGGATGAGGCAATCCTGGATAAAACCTGCCAGCTGTTTGAGGATTACCATATTACCAATATCATTGTAGACACGGCAGGCCGCAGGGATATGCTGCATATGCGGCTAACGACGCCCAATGCATTTATCCGCTATGTAGGAGCCAATGCCGAGAGCGATTATCAGCGGCTGGACGACTGGCTCGCACGCCTGAGTACCTGGAAAAAAGAAGGGCTGGAGAACCTGTACTTTTTTGTGCATCAGAATATAGAAAAAGCCTCACCGCTATTGTCTGCCCATCTGATTAAAAGCATGAATGATGCCTGGGGCACCGATATCCATATTCCGGTGATGGCCACCGACCAGCCCAGTCTGTTTTAACATAAAAAGCCTGCTGAAACAATCAGCAGGCTTTCTTTTTCTGTCAAAGCAGGAATCAGGCCAGGAAGCTGAGTTCCTTATCTTTAAAATCATTTTTATTTACCAGCTTTGTCATGACTTTGAGCATTTTTTTGCGAAGTTTGGCCAGCTGGCGGATGTTTTTGTCCTCGCTGTAGTTAAAGATACTGTCTTCAAACGAGAAGGCATCCCCTTTTTTGAAGGAGATATTATTCTTTTTAAGTTCTTTCAGCAGCATGAGGTTGGTCATGGTTTCCAGAGTGGCATGTTCTGCCGCTTCGAGATTTTGGAGCGATTTCAGGAGCTCTTTTTTATATTTTTTCTTCGTCTTCATAATAAACGGGTTAATCTCTGAAAGGTACGGAAAATATTCGAGAGTTGGGGAGGGTTTGAGGTTTAGGGTTCAGGGTTTAGAGTTTAAGGTTCAGAGTTGACGGTTCAGGCTTTCGAGAGCCTAAGGCTGACATGTGAGTGGAGGGTTTGAGGGTTCAGGGTTGATAGTTCAGAGTTCAAGGTTCAGGGTTCGAGCCTTCGAGAGGCGTAGGCTAACATAAGTGAAGGGTTTGAGGTTTAGAGTTCAGAGTTTAAGGTTCAGGGTTGACGGTTTGAGCCTTCGAGAGCCTCAGGCTGACATACGAGAGGAGGGTTTGAGGGTTCAGAGTCGGGAGTTCAAGGTTCAGGGTTGATGGTTCGGGCCTTCGAGAGGCTCGGAGCTCAGCGTTCAAAGGCATAGGATATGCGGATCAACTATTTTTTAGTGACAATGATTTTCGGTTTTGTGATTAATCCATCTAATGATTAGGACTGGCTGTCAGGAATTTCTTATTTTTGGAGAAAATAAATCTATAAAATGCAAGACCCTATTTTTGACCTTATTGAAAAAGAAAGACAAAGACAGACCCACGGCATAGAATTGATCGCTTCGGAAAATTTTGTGTCCGATAACGTGATGAAAGCCATGGGCAGTGTACTCACCAACAAATATGCAGAAGGCTACCCCGGCCGCCGCTACTATGGAGGCTGTGAAGTGGTAGATGAGGTAGAGCAGCTGGCGATAGACCGCGCCAAGGAACTCTTTGGTGTAGACTACGTTAATGTGCAGCCCCATTCCGGGTCACAGGCCAATGCGGCTATTTACCTGTCGGTGCTTAAACCGGGGGATAAAGTCATGGGCATGGACCTTTCTATGGGTGGGCACCTGACGCACGGCTCAGCAGTGAATTTCTCCGGTATCCAATACCAGGTTTGTTCATATGGTGTACAGAAAGAAACCGGGCTCATTGATTATGACCAAATGCGCGAAGTGGCCCTGAAAGAGCGCCCTAAGATGCTTATTGCCGGTTTTTCTGCCTATTCCCGCGATCTGGACTATGCTAAATTCCGTGAAGTAGCCGATGAAGTAGGTGCCACGCTCTGGGCTGATATTGCCCACCCCGCAGGGCTCGTTGCGAAAGGCCTGCTCAATAATCCCTTCGATCATTGCCATGTGGTGACTACTACTACACACAAGACCCTGAGAGGGCCGCGTGGCGGCATGATTATGCTGGGCAAGGATTTTGAGAACCCCTATGGGCACAAGACACCCAAAGGCGAAACCAAGCTGATGAGTGCCGTATTAGACAGTGCCGTCTTCCCAGGTATCCAGGGTGGGCCGCTGGAGCATGTTATCGGGGCTAAAGCCGTGGCTTTTGCAGAAGCGATCGATGACCGTTTCGCCACCTATGCCAGACAGGTGAAAGCCAATGCACAGGCTCTGGCCAAAGCGATGACCGGGCTGGGCTTCGAGATCGTGAGTGGCGGTACCGATAACCACCTGATGCTGATTGACCTCCGTAACAAAAACGTGAATGGTAAAGAGACCGAGAAAGCCCTTGTGAAAGCTGACATCACCTGCAACAAGAATATGGTGCCTTTTGATGACAAGTCACCGTTTACCACATCGGGGATCCGCCTGGGAACAGCTGCCATCACCACTAGAGGGCTTAAGGAAGCCGATATGGCGACCATTGCCGGCCTGATTTCGGAAGTGGTAGATGATATCAACAACACTTCGGTTCTTGAATCGGTAAAGAAAAAAGTGAATGACCTGATGGCGGGCAGAGCCCTTTTTAATGATTAAGTATTTTATTTTTAATATAACGGCCCGCCGGAATCCTTAGATTCCGGCGGGCTTTTTTGTGGGAGTTCAGGGTTCAGGGTTCAGAGTTCAGGGTTCAGAGTTCAATGTTTTAGAGTTTGAAGTTCGATGATGTTGATGGGTGCGGGAAGATGG
>NZ_FTPU01000007.1:16226-36848 GCF_900108115.1 Epilithonimonas bovis DSM 19482 | reverse complement strand
GTAGTTGGATAGTGTGGGTAGTTGGATAGTGAGAGAGTTTGAGAGTTTTTGGTTCAATGTTCAAGTAAGGGGCTTCGAGAGCCTCAGCCTGACAGTGTAGGAGGGTTGAGGAATGGAGTAGTATGGTAGTGGAGAGTGTCAGCATGGCAGCGTGGGAGCGTGGGTGCTTGGTGTGGATGATGGAAGATAAATAGTTTGATAGTTGGGGCGGTTTTTATAATTTAGCCTCCTCAATGATCTATGATGCCCGGCGATAAGAAACTTTTCAGTTTTAGCGAAATCAAACAGAAACTGGTCAACTACTGTGTTTACCAGGACCGGTGCCACAGCGAGGTGGAGCAGAAGATGCGCGAGTTTGTGCTGATCCCGGAAGCACGTGAAGAGATCCTGCTCTACCTGATGCAGGAGAATTACCTGAATGAGGAACGCTTTACCCGCAGCTATATCCGCGGGAAATTCTATATCAAACACTGGGGCCGCCAGAAAATTACCTCCGGCCTGAAACTGAAAGGCATTACCGAAAAGCTGATCCGCCAGTGCATGGATGAGATCCATCCCGAAGATTATTATGCCCAGCTTGCCAAAATGTATGAGGCCTATTATTTTCAGCTCAGAGGTATGAAAGACTACCAAAAAGGTGTGAAGACGACACGTCATCTGATGTCCAAAGGCTATGAATACGAGGCGATCCTTGCCGTGCGGGAAACCCGAGAGTGAGTGGGAGAGTGGGAGAGTTCAAAGTTCAAGTTCAAAGTTCAGAGTTCAGAGTTCAATGTTCAGCGTTTGAGGTTCAATGATGGGTGATGGGTGATGGATGATGGAAGATGGATGATGGATGATGGGAGAGCGTCAGTCTGACAGTGTGTTCAGAGCCTAGGGTTCAGAGTTCAGCGTTTGAGGTTCAATGATGGATGATGGATGATGGATGATGGATGATGGATGATGGGTGATGGGTGATGATGACTGGTTCCAATTTTTGGAGGCTGGTGAGCGCTCCGCTACTTTTTTTTCTTTGTGTTTTTCTTAATTTTTACGGGAAAAATTATGGATTTGATAACGGTGTGCTTGTTTTCAATCCATGAACTATCCATGGCTTTGGTATGGCTTTACTATGGCTTTGCTATGAATGGACTATCCTTAAAGAATGCCCTGCGTTTTTGCTAAAATTGAAAATTCCAGGTTTAATCGGAGTTTTATAATGATGTCGGGTGTGCGGCTGTTGCGATAGAGCGCTACAGATGCCGTTTTTGGGTGGCTGTGGGGTTGTGGTTTTTTTGAGGATTTGATAACGGTTGTTGGATGATGGATGATGGGGGTGGTTTTCAGAGTTCAGGGTTCAATGTTTAGAGTGTAAGGTTGAGAGTTGGGAGTTGATAGTTGATAGTTGAGGTTTCAGGATTCAGAGTTCAGAGTTCAATGTTCAGAGTTCAATGTTTAGAGTGTAGGTTGAGAGTTGAGAGTTGAGAGTTGAGAGTTGGGAGTTGGGTTGATGGGCTTCGAGAGCCTCAGCCTGACAGCGTAAGAGAGTTGAGGGTTCAGAGTTCAGAGTTCAGGGTTCAGGGTTCAGGGTTCAGGGTTCAGAGTTCAAGGTTCAGAGTTTTGGGTTTAAGGTTGAGAGTTGGGGTGATGGGCTTCGAGAGCCTCAGCCTGACAGAGGTGGGGAGTGGGAGGGTTGTTTGGAGTGGAAGAGTGGTTTAGAGTTGGAGGGTTGGAGAGTTGTTTAGGGTTCAGGGGTGATGGGCTTCGAGAGCCTCAGTCTGACAGTGTGTTCAGAGCCTAGGGTTCAGAGTTCAGCGTTTGAGGTTCAATGATGGGTGATGGATGATGGGTGATGGTGATGGGTGATGGTGATGGGTGATGGTGATGGATGATGGCTTGTCGATACACCTCCCTGCGGTCGGCACTCGAAGTGACGGGGGCAGAGTTCAAGGTTCAAGGTTCAAGGTTCAGAGTTGAGGGTTGGGGTGACGGGCTTCGAGAGCCTCAGCCTGACAGCGTGGGAGAGTTGAGGGTTCAGGGTTCAGAATTCAAGGTTCAGAGTTTTGGGTTTAAGGTTGAGAGTTGGGGTGATGGGCTTCGAGAGCCTCAGCCTGACAGAGGTGGGGAGTGGGAGGGTTGTTTGGAGTGGAAGAGTGGTTTAGAGTTGGAGGGTTGGAGAGTTGTTTAGGGTTCAGGGGTGATGGGCTTCGAGAGCCTCAGCCTGACAGCGTGTAAGCATGGGTGTTGGCTTCTCGATACACCGCGCTTCGGTCGGCACTCGAAGTGGCGGGGGCAGAGTTCAATGTTCAAGGTTCAGGGTTCAAGGTTCAAGGTTCAGAGTTTTGGGTTTAAGACTGAGAGTTTAGGTGATGGGCTTTGAGAGCCTCAGCCTGACAGAGTTAGGGCGTGGGGTTTTTGGGGGTAATGTTAACATCATTTAATCGTCAAACTAATGTGAGGGGTTAAAAAAAATTAATTATTAATAAAAAATTCCTAATTTCGTGGCTGTATTAATTGTTCTACATGAAAAAGCTATTGGTTTTATTTTCGGTTGTGCTGCTGGGGTTTGCCCAAGGGCAGTCTGTTAAGTACGGGTTGACGGGAAGCGTACATAAGGGTTCTATCGCAGGTGTTCATGGTGTTGGTAAACCGGCGTGGGGTGGCAGCCTTGGGGTTTTTGCTGATATTGCACTCGTGCCCAATGATATCTATGATTCTGCCTGGCTTTATTTTACGCCACAGCTGGAGGTCACTACCATCGGGGAAAAAGGCGATTGGGATGAGGATAAAAGCAATTATCAAAAGTACAGCAATGTGTATGTTGGTGTACCGCTCTATCTCAAATATTTCCTTAGAAACCATGGCTATAAGGGTGATATCTATCTGATGTTTGGCCCCAAGTTCGAATTTTTGGTGTCCGAAAAAACCGATGAAGGCACAGCGGTAAAGGATGCAACAGCAGCTGGCTATGACCCTGACATTTTTGGATTGGGGCAGCGTACTGAGAAGTTTGGTTACGGCGTTTCTGCCAAGGTGGGAGTGAAAGTAAACGAGAAGCTGGAAGTGTTTCTCCGCTTTGACCGTGGCCTTTCCAAAGTATACCCGGATTATAAAGCCTACAATACAATACGTACAATAGATTCCTGGCTTTGGGCGTTAGTTACTATATCGGAGAGACCAACTAATATTAAAAGACCTGAATTACTGTGTTAAGCCAGACAGCTTACGCAGCGCCCACTATGAAAGTATTTATTTATCTATGTGTTGTATTTTGCCTGGCGGCCTCGTGCCAGCCTAAGCAGAATATGATCTATATGAGCAACCACCACTTTGAGGATGAAGTGAGCCAGGCCCGGTACACGGGACTGCGGATCAAATCCGCCGACGTCCTCGAAATTAAAGTGTCGGCTTTTGATGACATCGCTGTGAAGCCTTTTAACCTCAGCACGGTGACGTCCACTAACAGTGTGTCCGGGAGTGATGACGGTAATGGTTCCAGCGGATCCTCACAACTGATGGTCTCCAGTGAAGGTTATATCACGATGCCTGTTTTGGGGCGTGTGTACTGCCTTGGGATGACCCGGCAGGAACTGGAGCAGGACCTGGAGGAGCGGTTGAAGCCTTACCTGACCGATCCGCGTGTGGATGTGAAGCTGACCAATTTTAATATCAGTGTATTGGGCGATGTGGTCAGCCCGGGACAAAAAACCAGCCCCAATGAACGCCTCAACCTGTTCCAGGCGCTGGCCCTGGCCGGGGATATGACCCCCTTAGGCGACCGCACGCAGGTGAAACTGGTGCGTTACTCAGAACAGAGCCAAAAAGATACCGTGGTGAACCTGGACCTGTCCGATGCCGGCATTGTTAACTCGCCTTATTACTATCTTCAGCAAAATGATATCCTGTATGTGCAGCCTGATAAAAACGCCCAGATTATGGCTAATGCCAACAATCCTAACCGTACACTGTTTTTCCAGATCGCAGCTGCTCTTTTAGCCTTAGGAACCATCATTATTGCAATTACCAAATAGCCCAATGGAATTATTAGATCAGTTTCCTTCCAAAAATAAACAGGTTAACCTCAAACGGGAAATCCTCCGATATCTCCGAAAATGGCCCTGGTTTTTGCTGAGTATCCTCCTGTTTTATGTCTCTGCAAGATTATATCTGCGCTACGCGCAGCCCCAGTACCTCAGCAAGACGTCACTCATGCTGTCGAAAAATAATTCAAAAAACAATGCGCCGTTAACGGATCTCAAAAGCCTGGGCGTGGGCGTGAGTGATGATAAAGAACTGGAAGGCGAAACAGTAGTTATTGTTTCCAAACCTATCCTGGCACAAGTTGTATCTAACCTGGGGCTTAATGTCAGTTATTATAGTCTTGGGAATATCAAGGAAACGGAAATGTATCAGGGCCCTCTAAAAGCGGTCATCACTTCCGTAAAAAATAAAGGGAATTTTTTGACCCAGTTTTGTATTGTTGCCCCTGATGGAAACAACAGGCTGAAAATCATTGAAGGAGAAGGCGCGGGACAGGTCATACAACCTGGGCACAGCAGCAATTTCTCCTTTGGGACCGTGTTGTGGAATTTTAACCCGGGTAGCGTTACAGCACCTATTAAGGTAGTTTTCCGTAGTGTGGGCAATACTGTCAGCTGGCTCGAAAATTCGGTTAACGTTTCTATCCCTGAAGATAAAGGTTACCTGATGGAGCTTTCTATGGTCGGTACAGTGCCGGAACAGTCCGAAGGTATCCTGAACGAAATTACAAGGCAGTATAATATTGACGGGGTCAAGGATAAAAATGCCGAGGCCGAAAATACCCAGAATTTTATCAATGAACGCCTGGAGATTATCAGCCATGACCTGTCGGGGATTGAGAATGAAAAAGAACAATTTAAAAGGACCAACCGCATCGCAGACCTTACGGCCCAGGCTAACCTCACGCTGGGCAATATCAACAGCAATACCCAATCTTACCTTGAAGGCATTACCAAGCTGAATCTGGTGCAGTCTATCTATGATATGAGCAACCGGGAGCAGCTGCTTCCCACCAATATGGGGCTGTCACCGACTACGGAAAACTATATCGGGCAGTATAACACCCTGCTGATGACCCGAAACAGGGTCCTGAAGCAGGCGACACCCAAGAACCCCTCTGTTATCCAGCTCAATCTGGATATCGAGGATGCCCGTACGGTATTGCGCAAGAACCTGGCAGAAAGCAAAGAGGCATTGCAAACGCAGATTTCGCAGGTGAAACAACAGATGAATGAGGATAACGATCAAATCAGAAAGTATCCTACCCAGGAAAAAATATTCAGGAATATCGACCGCCAACAGCAGCTCAAAGAACAAATTTACCTCTACCTTTTGCAAAAAAGGGAAGAAAATGCCATTACCCTGGCCTTTACCGTCCCCAAAGGGAAAGTCGTTAACCCGGCTTATACCCTGGAGCAGGTTCGCCCCAATGTAAAGCAGGTGACAATGGGATCCTTAGCTGTTGGGTTTTTACTTCCTCTGTTGGTGTTTTTTACCCTATTCACCCTGGATACCAAAATCCGCTCGCGGCAGCAACTGCTTTCCCAGGCTTCTGATATCCCCATCCTGGGAGAGATCCCGGTTGATAATGACGGTGCCATCGTTAAGGATCATGATTTTTCTATTTTTGCAGAATCCTTCAGAATCCTGACGTCCAATCTCAAGTACCTGCTGAAAGCCAAACACGGTAGCGGCCAAGGGACTATCCTGGTTACTTCTTCTATCAAAGGCGAGGGGAAAACGACCGTCTCCATTAATATGGCCCTTACATTATCCGGTAAAAATAAGGTAATAATTTTGGGCGCTGATATCAGGAACCCACAGCTGCGCCGCTTTATGCAGGACCGCAATGTCGGGATCACTGATTATCTGGTATCTGACGACCAGAACCCTGAGAAGTACATCTACAATTCGCAGCTTCACCCCAACCTGGATGTGATGTTCAGTGGGGCTATTGCCCCCAATCCCAATGATCTGCTGGATATGGATAAATTTGATACCATGGTTGCCTGGCTCAAGAGCCGCTATGATTATGTTGTGATTGATTCTGCGCCGGTGATGCTGGTGAGTGATACCCTGAACCTTCTGGATGTTTCCGATATATTGCTCTATGTCGTTAAGGCCGGCTATACTGATAAAGAAATGCTGGACTATGCCAAGGAGTTCCGTGCCGGAAACCAGGTCGATAATATGGCCTTCGTACTGAATGCCGTGCAGCCCGGCCACTCCAGGTATGGCAGCAAATATGCCTATGGTTATCATGCCCAGCCCTCTGTCAAGCAACGGTTTTTTAAAAAGACCCTCTAGATGTCCAGTAACAGAACGATCGCTAAAAATACGCTGTTCCTGTATTTCAGGATGATCCTTCTTCTTGTTATCGGGTTATACACTTCCCGCTTGGTTTTACAGACTTTAGGGGTTTCAGATTATGGGCTTTACAGCGTTGTGGGCGGCGTTGTGGCGATGATGGGTTTTATGCACTCTACCTTATCAGGGGCAACCACACGATTCCTGAATGTGGAAATGGCTCAGGGTACAGAAGAAAGCAAAAGAAAAATATTTTCCACATCTGTTTTTATTCATTTGGGGCTTTGTGTCGTATTACTCATTCTTGGAGAAACTGTAGGACTTTGGTTTGTCATGCATAAGCTTAATATACCCGAAGGACGTTATGTTGCAACCATGGTGGTTTATCAGCTTTCAATAGTATCTGTGCTTTTCACGGTTATGCAAATCCCGTATGATGCTGCTATTATTGCCCATGAAAAAATGAATATCTACGCCTATCTTTCCCTTTTTGATGCATCAGGAAAACTACTGATTGTTTTTCTAATACAGGTTTTACCCTGGGACCGGCTGATGATGTATGCCTTACTTACTCTACTCATCAGTATTATAAGCCGGATAGCTGCACAAATATATTGCAGGAGAAAATTTTCGGAAACTACTTTTTCGTATTGTTTTGATAAAAAGATGTTTCAGGAGATTATGGGATTTTTTGGATGGGATCTTTTTGGGAATTTTGCGTTGATGACGAAGAATGAAGGAAATAATATTCTACAGAATCTTTTTTTTGGAACCGTGGTTAATGCAGCAGTAGGATTGGCAACCATGGTGAACCAGACCATTACTAATTTTGTTTCAAATTTTACGTTATCATTTAAACCTCAGATTATACAGTCGTATATAAAAGGTGATCTGAATCGTACTTTTTTTCTAATGAATAATGGGATTCGTTATTCTTTTTTTCTTATTTTACTTATTATTGTTCCCGTGTTCGTGGAGACCGATTTTTTTCTAAGTTTATGGCTTCATAGTGTGCCTACTTATGTTTCCGGATTTGTCAAGTTACTGCTCATTGTTTCTGTAATATCGGTACAAAATCCTTTAATGTTGTATGTTATACAGGCAACTGGAAAAATAAAAATGATGAGTATTATCAATGCTATGCTTTTTATTATAAGTTTTCCTGTTTGCTATATATTTTTCAAAAATGGATATTCTCCTTATTATCAATATTATATTAATATATTTATTTTTATAGGAATAGCCATTTCTACTGTATTTGTATTGAAGATGAATGTAGGACAATTTAGTATATTGGATTTTATCAAGAATGTTTTGAGCAGAAATTTAGCTATCTTAATGGTCTCTGCAGGGTTAGTTTTTATATTTCGTTATTATATATCAGCTAATTCCCTTGCTATTATCATTGCGTCAGAGATTATTGTACTTAGTTCTGTATTGCTAATTGGTATATCCGCTTCAGAAAGGAAATGGCTATTGGCCCAAATACAGACTAAAATTTTAAAAAAATAATGCATATCGCTTTTCTTTCAACAGAATATCCACATGCTACATTACCTCCGGCTGGTGGTATAGGCAGTTTTGTCAAAAGTATGGCTTATGCTTTGACGGCGAAACAACATCTTGTGACAGTCTTTCTTATCGGCAATCAACTGGATGATAAAATATGGAATGATGGAGCTGTTAAGATTATACAAATAGGAACTCCTGAAAAAAATAAATTCTCTTTCTTGTTTAACCGTCTGAAGATTGCCCATGTCATTAAGCAAAATGTACTTTCATTGCAAATTGATTTGCTTGAGTGTCCGGACTGGGAAGGGTGGCATGCGTTTGTAAAGGTAAAAATTCCTATTGTTACCAGAATCCACGGTTCTGTTAGCTATTTTAACCATTTAGAAAATAAGCAACGATCGCGAATGATGTATTTTTTAGAAAAACGTGCTTTGATGCGATCGGATGCCATCATTGCTGTGAGTAATTTTGCGGGCCAACTCACTGAACAACTTTTCCGTACAGGGAAATCTTATAAGGTAATTTATAATGGGGTGGACATGCAAAAGTTTAAACCGGTAACGCCAGTACAGCAGGAGGGTAGTGAAGGAACAATTCTTTATTTTGGTTCGCTCATGCGAAAAAAAGGATGTCTGGAAATTCCATTTATCTTTAATGAAGTTGTTGCACAGCGACCCAATAGCCGTCTAGTTCTTGCCGGAAAAGATACCATCGATCATCTTAGCGGTCTGTCTGTATGGGAAATGATGCAAAAAGAGTTTTCGCCCGAGGCTTTATCAAAAGTACATTACACTGGCACCGTACCCTATCAGGAAATGCAGCAACTAATTGCCGGAAGTGAGGTCTGTATTTTTCCTTCTTATGCTGAAACTTTTGGATTGACAACAATAGAATCTATGGCAATGGAGAAGGCCGTTGTTGTTTCAGATTTACCTTGGAATAGAGAAATAGTGGAAAACAATATTTCTGGTTTTCTTGTAAATCCTTCAAATCACCGAGAATATTCAGAAAAAATTACAACACTGCTAAATTATCCAGAGTTAAAAAGAGAAATGGGTAAGAATGCCCGTCTGTTGGTTGATGATTTTTTTGATCAAAAAAAGATAATTCATACTAATATTGAGATGTATAAATCATTCATCAATGAGAATTAAAGAACTTGATGTTTTCAGAGGTTTTGCCGCATTAGCTGTGGTATTGTATCATTATACAACTATGTATAATAAAATGTGTAACGTATCAAGCTCCTGGGAATTACCATATGGATGGTTAGGTGTCCCCGTATTTTTTATTCTTTCCGGTTTTGTCATTTACCTTACTGTGGATAAAAGTAAAAGTGCGATCGATTTTCTTAAAAAGAGATTCATACGACTATACCCGACGTATTGGTTATGCCTATTGATTACTCTGTGTATAGAATATTTCAGCGGTATGTTTTTAGCAGATTTAACGTGGAAAGATATCTTGATGAACTTTACCATGTTTCAGCAGTTTTTCAATCTTAGGCATGTTGACGGAGCATACTGGTCATTGCTTCCCGAATTGTTATTCTACGGATTAATGGCCTTCTTAATGAAAATCAAAAAAGTTAGGTCCTATTATCTGTATAATGCAATTCTCTTGATTATAGGAATAATTCATTTGGTATTTCCGTTGCCCATTATCGGGAAAATCCTTTCTATCCATTATATTTTGTTATTTATGATTGGTATTGCCTTTTACAGAATCTACAATAAGATGAATACCAAATGGGATTATGTCTTTATAATTTTTAATTATATTGTAGGGACTAAGTTGTATTTTAATGCGCAGGAGCATCATTCTATAAGTAATGTATTTTCCTATTTTTCTCTTGCACTTATCATTTGTCTGTATTACTTATTTGTTAAAGGGTGTTTTTCTTTTCTGGCAAAGTTTAGGGTTTTAATATTTTTTGGTAATATTTCGTATGCATTATATCTTATTCACCAGAATATTGGCTACATCATTATTAATAATTTGGAAGATTTCACTGGTAGAAATATGGCCATGTTTATAGCACTTGGTATCTCTGTCATCCTTGCAAGTTTGATTACTTTTCAGGTGGAGCCCAGGATAAAACCAATAGTTAAAAAGCTACTCTACAATAATAACAATTAGAATGACTGCCAATAAAAATATACTTATCATCACACCTTTTTTTGCACCAGAAACCCATGCTGCCGTATTCAGGGCTCACAAACTTGTGAAGTATTTGAAAAGAGAAGGTTGGAATCCTATTGTTCTTACTGTGGATAGTAATTATGTATATAATGAAGATCCCAATCTCTTAAAAGAACTGGAAGGTGTGCCTATTTATCGGGCAAGATATATAGAGCCAACGCTTAGAGGGTTAAAAATGGTACTTACAGGAAAAGACCTTACTTATAAAACATTGAAAGAGCAAGGCTTTTTTAACAGAGTATCTAGTCCTGCCAACCAGCAAAGTCAAAATATCGCTTCTAAAAATCAAGAAAGTCTATTTACAAAATTTTATAATTATCTCCTCAACTATCATCTCAATAGTCCAGACCGCTATTGGACCTGGAGGCATAATGCAATAAAGAAAGGGAGAGAACTTATAAAGAAGTACGACATAAAACTGATTTTCACTACTATGCCGGTCTTCACAACGGGGGAAATAGGATTACAGCTTAAAAAAGAATTTGATCTTAAATGGGTCGCAGATTTCCGGGATCCTCTTACGACCGTTTTACGAAATCATTCTGATATAGAAAGCGTCTTTATCAAACAACGCAGGATCTGTCACAAGGTATTTTCTGCAGCCGATATCGTGTCGACGGCATCCTATGCCCATAACCTGATCATCCACGATATTTTTAAAGGAAAAGATTTTGGTAAAGTAAAATTTATACCTACCGGACTTGACACCGATTATGTCAGAAACTTATCAAATAACAAAAAAGGATCAGGTTTCTATTTTGTTTATTCGGGAGAATATCTTGTAGAAAATGGCATTTATTTTTTTAAGCTTTTTAAGTCTATCGTGGATGAGCATGAGGATTTAAAACACTGGAGAATAAAAATAGTGGGTAATAAAACCATAAACATGGCTATACTTATTGATGACATTACCCGTCTCAGCCTGAATCATTATGTCGAATTTGTAGATCATGTACCACAAAATGAACTCTACCAAATTTTAAATGAAGCTAAGGCAGCTTTGTTGATTTCGGAAGGGCGGTGGTGGTGCTCCTTTGCAAAAATGGTAGATTATATCGCTCTTAAAATTCCGGTAATTGCACAAGTGCCAGCTTTAAGCGAAGCTAAACTACAACTTTCCAAAGCTGGTCTTGGGAATTTTATAGAAGGAGAAGACTTTGAAAAAGATAAAAATATGCTGCATTCGTTTATGTGCCAAACAGATGTAGTAGATCGTGCGAATCATGTGTTTTGTGATAGATATCTGGTAAAGCATCAGGTTATGTCATTTATTAAAATTTTTGAATCTTTGCAGTTATGACAGGTATTTCTGTAATTATCCCAACACTTAACAGGACGGATTTTCTGATCCCCACCCTGCATGATATCCTGCGGCAACAGGTTAATCAGCCCTATGAGATTATTGTTGTAGACCAGTCACAAGACAAGGATCAGCAGGTCATCACACTTGCAGATCGGCATCCGTTGTTACATTATTATCACATTGATTTTTTCCGAGGCCTGCCCGAAGCCAGAAACTATGGTGCACAAAAAGCTCAATATGATGTCCTGGTTTATGTCGATGACGATATAGAATGTAAGCCCGATTTTTTGCAACAGCACTGGGATACCTATGTTAAGCGTCCGGACATCGCAGTTGTTGCTGGAGGTATTACAGAAAAATTTAAAAATAATACGGATGGCAAAATTGGGCAATTTGTCAATAAAACCGCAACACCCTTAAGAAGTTTCCATAAAGAAGGCTTTTTTGAAGTGGATCATGCAGGGGGTGGGAATTTTTCTATCAGAAAAGACTTTTTTTTTAAGGTGAACGGAATGGACGAAAACCTGACTCAGGGTGCCGCCCTTTATGAAGAAACAGATCTTTGCCTGAGGGTAAAAGGAGCAGGAGGCAAGGTATGGTTTAATTCTGCTGCCCATGTTTTCCATCTGGCTGCTGATATAGGTGGCTGCAGGGTTTCCGATATTAAGAAGTACATCTATAATCTGGTGCGTAACCGATCTCTGATTATCTCAAGACATCTGAAGGGATTTGACAAAATTACCGCAAAGGCAGAACTTTTCCGCCTTGTTTTAGCATATGCTATATCATATAAAAAACCGGCATTAATTAAGAGCTTTTTTACAGCTAGTAAAGAAGGTGAACAAACAGGAATGAAACCTATAAAAATGACGGTGTATGAGAGATAGAACACTTCTTATATTCTCCTATGATTTCCCACCCAATGATGGTGGTGTCGCCCGGCTGTGTGCAGAAATTGCTGACGGAATGAAGCTTTATTATAATAATGTCATAGTTCTTACACATAAAAAAGATAAAGGGGAACTGCTGTATAATTACAAAAGCATAAAGGTTGTTGAAATCGATGCCCCGCGTGGCCAACTGGAGTGGCAGCTGCTTAAATATCTTCGGCAGTGGGATAATAAAGCGCAAACCGACATTCTCTGTGGGCTTTTCCATCCCGAGGCCACAATTGCCTGGCTGGCAGGCTTTCGTAACGTATTTATTTTAGGCCATGGTACAGAATTTTTATCCGGCCATTCTTGGTTTCGGAAAAAGTTCTGGTTGCCCGTCTATACCCGATGGATTTTAAAACAATCCCAAGCTGTTATTGCCAATTCACACTACACTGCCAGGCTAATCAAAGAGGTTAGTCCCAAAGCGTCTATTAAAGTTTTGCCTTTGGGTGTGAACCCTGATTTTTTCCGCCCCAGTGCTTCGAAGAAGAATGACGGGAACCTCTATCTGGTGACAGTTTCCCGAATTTTGCAATTTAAAGGTTACGATTTTGTGGCAAAGGTTATTGCAGGCCTACCGCAGCATTACCGCAGTAAAATCCGGTGGACAATCGGTGGCAAAGGAGATTATCTTGAAGAACTTCAGCTTCTTGTCCGAAAGCTTGGGATTGAACAGCAAGTTAATTTTTGTGGATTTGTACCGGATGAAGATCTACCCATGGTGTATAGTTCAGCTGATGTTTTCATTATGCCCACGCGGGAACAAGAAGGTGATACCAGCGTAGAAGGCTTTGGCCTTGTATTGCTGGAAGCGCAGGCTTGCGGCACCCCTGCCATAGGTGCCAGAACCGGAGGCATCCCTGATGCGGTGATTCCGGGACAGGGCGGCTGGCTGATAAACCAGGACAATACAGAAGAGCTATCTGCGCTACTGCAGTTATTGATCGATCAGCCGGCATCTGTTACGGCACAAGCCCTGGCGGGGAGAAAAAGAGTAGAAAAAACTGCCAATTGGAGCTATTATTGTAGCCAGCTTAAAAATATCTTCAACAGATGATTCCTATAGAGCATTATATTCTACTCTATTATGTGGGTTTGGCATTGCTTGTTTTTGTTGCTGCATTACAGTTGTCTGTTTATAAAAATGGGGACATGATCCCTAATACGGTTTTGCATACGTTAGAAGTTCTTTTTCTAGGGTTTGTGATCCTTTATATCGGCACAAGGGACCCTTACGCCAGTTCCAAATATCTTGGGGATACAGGGGCTTATACCAGAACTTTTAACAAAATATTATCAACAGATCTGTCAGGTTCTAAAGATGTTGGTTTTTATCTGTTTATGAAACTGATGCATCCATTTGGAATTAAAGTATTTTATTTGGTTAGTGCTGCCCTTTATGTGCTGTTGCCTTACCTAACTTTTAAAAAATGGTTTGGGCGTTATGCCATTATCGCATCTATTGTGACGATTGTCTCGATGTCTTTTTTTGCTTTTGGAATCAATACTATGCGGAATGGCCTGGCTGTCGCTATTTTTCTTTTCGGCCTTGGGTTTTTCCGTAGCAGTAAGATTATGTTTATTGGTTTGCTTTGGCTGTCCACTGTTTTTCATAGCTCAATGTTTTTACCAATAACAGCCCTTCTTTTTACTTATTTTTTGCGAAATTCAAAAATATTAATAGGAATATGGTTATTAACCGCTGTTGTGGCTTTCTTTTTTGGAGATGCAATTGAACGAAACTTAACTGCTTTATTTAAAACTTTTGACTTAGCAGATAACAGAGCTGAAAATCTTTTTACCGATGAGTTTAAAGCCATTATTACTCGTCGCTACCGGTTGGATTTTGTCCTTTACAGTGCTGTCCCAATTATATTGGGAGCTTATTATCAATACAAAAAAAACTACAAAGACCCATTTTATCTCTGGATTTATAATACCTATATTATTGCCAATACTTATTGGCTCCTGATGATTTATGCGGCTTTCACAGACCGAACGGCTTATCTCTCCTGGATGCTGATGCCTACCGTTCTCGTTTATCCGATTCTGAAGAAGCGTATTTTTGTCAATCAATACCAATATCTGGCGGGCCTAATCCTAATAAGTTTTATCTTTACGCTGATTATTGCTTTCAAATAATGGATCACTTACTTATCACCATCTTTACGCCTACTTATAACCGTGCCATTTTACTGCCACGTCTTTATGCAAGCCTGAAAAACCAGAGCATCCAGAATTTTGAGTGGGTGGTTGTGGATGACGGCTCTTCGGACAGTACAGAAGAAGTAGTTAAAGGATTTGAAGCAGAGAACCGGATCCCTATCCAATACATCAAAAAAGACAATGAGGGAAAACATTTAGCTATTAATAAGGGCGTGAAACTGGCGCAAGGCGACCTTTTTTTTATTGTAGACAGTGATGATTATCTTACGCCCAATGCTACACAACTAATAGCAAACTATTACCCTAAGATCAAACACCGTGATGACTTTGCGGGTATGTCTTTTCGGCGAGGTATCAGTGCTACAGAATATATAGGGACTAATAGAACTTTTGACGATATAGAGGCCACTGCTTTGGATTTCAGATTTAAGCATCGGATCGATGGGGATATGGCGGAGGTTTTTAAAACTTCGCTTCTAAAGCTCTACCCGTTTCCTAAGATAGCCAATGAAAAATTCTGTTCGGAAGGTTTGGTTTGGAACAGAATCGCTCTAAAATATAAACTGTTATGGACTTCGAATATTATTTATATTGGTGAATATCTTGCAGACGGATTAACGGATAGTAGTATCAGGGTCAGACAACAATCACCCCAATATGCTATACTTGGTTACAGTGAATTATCTAAAATGCCAATACCTTTTTTGCAAAAAGTAAAAGCGGTCGTCAATTACTGGCGTTTTGCGCACTTTTCAGCCTTGCCATTCCGTGACAAATGGCGTAGCGTGAACCCTTTTCTATCATTGGTAGCCATGCCGTTGAGTTTTATTTTCAGAATCAAAGATCCAAAATGAAAGTTCTCCAAATTATTAATTCATTAGGCACTGGCGGTGCCGAAAAACTTCTGCTAGACAGTATCCCGCTTTACCGAAAAGCCGGCGTAGAAATGGATTTGCTCGTCTTTTGGGATCATGATTTACCATTTCTTAAAGAACTGGAAAGACAACACTGTTGTAAAATCTATGTTCTTTCCAAATCCAACAATTTTAGGTCTATTTACAATCCTATGCATATCCTGCGCATGCGCAGGATTATGCAGCAGTATGATATTGCCCATGTTCATCTTTTCCCGGCACAGTATTATGCCGTTTTTGCCAATTTGCTCAATGGTTTCCTTAACAAACGTAAAATTCCATTAATTTTTACGGAACACAGTACATCGAACCGTCGGATTGTAAATAAAAAATACCAATGGATCGAAAAACTTATTTACAAACATTATAACTGTCAGATTTGTATCTCTGAAAACGTAAAAAAGGTTTATGAAAACTATTTAGGTAAAGATTTTAGACAAGAAGTTATCAGGAATGGAATTGATGTAAAACGATATCAATACGCGCTGCCATCTGATAAAATTAAAAAAGAGGCCGACGATTTTTTATTAATTCAGGTCTCAGGTTTCCGGGAAATGAAAGATCAGGCGACGCTTATACGATCCCTTTCATTTTTGCCTCAGCATATTAAGTTATTACTCGCCGGAGATGGTCCATTGCGTGCACGGAATGAAGATCTTGTAAAGGCTTTAAGTTTAGAAAGCCGCGTACAGTTTTTAGGCAACAGGAGCGATATTCAAGCTTTGTTAAAAAGTGCAGATGTAGTAGTGCTTTCCTCCAAATATGAAGGTTTTGGATTGGCCATTGTAGAAGGAATGGCGGCTGGTAGGCCAGTGGTTGCAACAGATGTAGGTGGATTGCGAGAAATAGTTAATGGTTACGGCCAGCTCTTTCCTCAAGGCTGTGCCCAAGCCTTGGCTGAACAGGTTTTAAAACTTTATGAAAACCAAGGTTATTATAATGAAATTGCTGAGCGATGTCTTAAACGTGCTCAAGAATATGATATAGGCCAAATGGTTGAGCAGTATATTGTTATATATCGAAAGATTTTTGAATAAGCATTGTACATCAATTCAATAAATTGATAAATATAAATGGAAATAGTTTGGATATAATTAGATAGAATGAAGATATTAATATTACTTAATAATATTGATCATACTGGTTTGACAATCAACACGGTAGATTTATGTGAAGCTTTTGTAAAAAAAGGGCATACTGTACATTTATTATTAGGATATAATCCTAGTATTGTTTCAAATCATTTACAGGCGCTATGTAAAAGATTTTATGATTCTGGGGCTGTTATACATCAATATGACAGCGACTTTTCAGGGAATATTTTTCAAAAAATATTTAAAAAATTAAAAGCCATTGCTTTTTTATTAATCTCCGTTATGAGGTTGAAGCCAGACGTTATACACTCAGAATCACCTTATCTTTCTTTTATACCATGGCTGCTTGGGAAAAAATTTGTTTCGACTCTACATGTTAATGATTTAGTAAGACGCTTTGAATATAAGAATGCTACGAGGCTTATAGCTATAAGTGAAGAAACTAAGCGGTACGCAATAGCAAAATTTGGATATAAAGAATCACAAATAGATTTAGTTTATCATGGAGTTCCAAAAAGATTTTCTAATCCACTCCCTACAATTGATATTTCTAATTATAAAAAAAAATTTAATATACCCAATAGTAAAATAATAGTAGGCTTAGTAGCAAGTATAGAAAAACGCAAAGGCCATGACATACTAATAAAAGCTGTTGAACAATTACCAGAAGAAACAAGAAATAGAATTGTTGTATTTTTTCTCGGATCCTATAAGTCTGGTCCATATAATTGGTTAGAAAATTTGATTGAAAATTCCTTAATAAAGAAAAATATTGTTTGGGAACAATACCAAGATCCAAAACCATATTATGATATATTTGATATATTCGTCTTACCGTCTCGTTTAGAGGGTTTTGGATTGGTTGTGATTGAAGCTATGCTTGCCAATTGCTGTGTAATCAGAAGTAATACAGAAGGTGCCAATGATCAGATAGAACATAGAGCTACTGGTTTTATTTTTGAAAATGAAGATATTTTTGAGTTATCTAATATTATCTCAGAAGTTGTACTGAATGATACTCTTAGAAAAAGTATTGCTCAAAGAGGAAGAGAATATGCTCTTAAGAATTTCACTAGTGATATAATGGCAGAAAATACAATTAAAGTTTATAAAAAAGTTTTAAGATAGTAAAGATTTTATATTCAATTTGTCTAGTCCACAAGTCTTTTTTTACCCAAGCTTTTAACTACCAGAACTAGCTAAATAAATTAGGATTAAAGTTTACCTGTTCATAAAAAACCGCAACAGCATCGGTACATATAGTACGAGGATAACAATGGCCGTAGTGCGGTGGCGAAGCCTGCTGTGGATGTAGAGGCCTGCAGCCAGCAGGGCGCCTTCGTCCGGCGTCCCTGTGGAGGAGCCGATGGCAGTGCCGTCGGCATTTTTTATTTCCCAACGGGTGTTCAGCCCATTGCTGTACTGCCAGCGGTAGGCCTTGCCGTGAAGGTTGACCGTCGCCCTGTTTCCCCCTATATTATAACGAATGTAGCCTATCTTATTACCCTGCTGATCGATGATCAGAGGTTGCTGTAACCACCATTTTGCCGGACCTATGGTATAAGTCATGCTGCCGGTGAATGCTTCCATCATCGCTGAAAAGAAATTCCTTTTTTTTAAATAGCCGACGGGCTGATTGCTTCTGTATAGTGTGTAATTGCCTGTCCAGGCATTTTGTTTCCAGGTGTAATCGGTGGTCATGGTCTTGGTTTTTGTAGTGCAAAGATAGGGGTTTTTGGGAAGGGTTTTATAAAGGATGGAAGCTGGATGAGGGGTGAGGGGTTGGAGGGTAGTATAGAGAGAGGAAAAGAATCAAGAAAAAAGGAACAAGAATCAAGAATCAAGAGAAAAGATGAGGGGTGCTGGGAGGATGGAAGCTGGATGCTGGGTGATGGGTGATGGGTTGGAGGTAGTATAGAGAGAGGAAAAGAATCAAGAAAAAAGATGAGAGTTGCTGGGAGGATGGAAGCTGGATGATGGGAGTTCAGGGTTTTGGATGATGGATGATGGGTGTTGGAAGCTGGGTGATGGAAGCTGGGTGATGGGATGCTTCGGTGGGTTTGAGAGTGGGGGAGTGGGAGAGGGATGCTTCGACTCCGCTCAGCATGACAACAGAGATGCTTCGAGAGCCTCAGCATGACAGTGGATGATAGATGGAAACAATCAAGAAAAAAGGAAAAAGAATCAAGAGAAAAGATGAGGGGTGCTGGGAGGATGGAAGCTGGATGATGGGAGTTCAGGGTTTTGGATGATGGATGATGGGTGTTGGAAGCTGGATGATGGGTGATGGGGTAATGGGCGGCGGGGAGGGTGTTTTTCGGCAAAATGGGATGTGGACGGCGATGGGGCATGGTAGTGTATCGGTGTTTTTGGAGTTTTGTCCTGTGATCACAACGGGTTTTCACGGGTGTGCCTTAAACACCTGATTTCTAATTTTTAAAATTTAGCTATCATGGCAAGACAAAAAAGTATTATTAAATTACACGGTACCCTGGGTGATATCACCTTCTACCGTTCGAAAGACGGGTATATGGCCCGCGAAAGAGGGGGCATCTCCGCCTCCCGTATCAACAGCGACCCTAAATTCCAGAGGACGCGTGAAAACATGGCAGAATTTGGCCGCGCCGGTAAGGCGGGCAAGCTGCTGCGCAACAGCATCCAGTCGCTGCTGCGGACCTCAGCGGATCCCCGCATGGTGAGCCGCCTGACGCAGCAGTTTGTGAAGGTGATCCAGGAGGATGGCGTCAACCCCCGGGGCCTGAGGAATGTGATTGATGGCGAAGCGGAACTGCTGCAAGGTTTCGAGTTCAACAACCAAAGTAAGCTGAGCACCACCATTGTGGCGCCCATGACCTACAGCATTGACCGCAGCACCGGCCAAGCCACCGTGGCTCTGGACCCCTATGTGCCAACGGACAGCATTATTGCGCCCACCGGCAGCACGCACTACCAACTGGTATCAGCGGCGATGGATATAGACTTTGAGGTGGTGAGCTACACCACCGATCACGCTGAAACGGCGATCCTCCCACTGGATCCGGTGTCCACCACGGCATCCCAGCTGAGCAACAGCCTGCCGGCGGGATCTGCCCACCCTATGTTCCTGATCTTTGGCGTGAACTTCTACCAAGAGGTGAACAGCCAGTTCTATGAGCTTAAAAATGGCTCTTACAATACGCTGCAAATCGTTAAAGTCTCCGGAACACCATAGTATGGAAGTGCTACTGATCCGCCGCTACGCTCCCCAGGGGACGAACGGCGAGCTGCTGATCCACGGAGCGCGCGTGTGCTACACGATCGAGCTGCCCTGGCGCCAGAATGTGCGCCGCATCTCCTGCATCCCGGAAGGGTGCTATGCCCTGCGGCTGCGCTACAGCGCGCGCTATGGGGAACACCTGGAGGTGACGGGCGTGCCTGGCCGCTCGGCCATCCTGATCCACGCAGCGAATGATGCCCTGAAAGAACTGCAGGGCTGCATCGCACCGGTCACCGAACTGACGGGTGCTGGAAAGGGCCAGGCGTCGCGCCAAGCCCTGGAACGACTGAAAGCGCATGTGTGCCCCCTGCTGAAACAGGGGACACCTGTCTGTCTCACCATTAAAACCCCATCATCATGAAATCTACGCCTCTGATGCGCCGGCTACAATCGCCGACACCCCGGTTTTTTAAAAGGCTGCGCAACTATGGCCTGCTGCTGACGGCGATCTCCGCCGTACTCACCACAGCGCCCATCGCCCTGCCAGCGATCCTGATCAAGATCGCGGGCTACGCAGCTGTTGCAGGCGGCATTGCCAGCGCCGTCTGCCAGGCGACCACTGCGGATTCGCAGCCGGGTGATGAGCGCTGAGCCGCCTGTAAGGCTGAGCACCGTGTCGGGTGTTGTGCTGACACTGGTGCTGCAGTTCCATCAGGATGAACTGGTGAAGACCGTATTGCTGGCAGGTCTTGGCGGTGCCTCGAGTTTTGTGTGCACCTGCGCCGTGAAGTATGTTATCCGGCTTATTGCTAAAAAGCTGAAGTGAAGCGAGCCTCCTGTAAAGGGGGCTTTTTTTGTGGAGGATGGAGGATGGGTGTTGGAGAGTTGGAGAGTGGATGAATGGATGAGAGGATGAGAGGATGCTTCGACTCCGCTCAGCATGACAGCGTGGGACGGTTCAGAGGTCAGGGTT
>NZ_FTPU01000007.1:14518-15778 GCF_900108115.1 Epilithonimonas bovis DSM 19482 | reverse complement strand
AGAGGTCAGGGTTCATGGTTCGGAGTTCAAAGTTCAAGGTTTTGGATGGTAGTGGGATGCTTCGAGAGCCTCAGCATGACAGTGCGGGAGGGTTCAGAGTTCAGAGTTGAGAGTTCAGGGTTGGGAGTTCAGGGTTTTGGATGATGGATGTTGGAAGCTGGAAGCTGGAAGCTGGATGATGGGATGCTTTGGTGGGTTTGAGGGTTTGAGGGTTCGAGATTCGGAGTTCAGGGTTGAGGGTTTTGGATGATGGGTGTTGGAAGCTGGAAGAAGGGGTGGGAAGAATCAAGAGAAAAGAAAAAAGAGAAAAGAAAAAAGAAACAAGAGAAAAGATGATGGAGGTTCCCTATACATTGATACTATCCCATCAAGTGTGTAAGTTAAAAAGCTGGGCTTGGATTTTATAATCTGAGCTTTTTTCAAAAATAAGCATCAATTGGTTTAAAACAATTCCCCAATTTGAATAGGCATAGTGCATTTGTTTGTTTAACGAATGATGATGGTGTTGGCTTTTTGGAGGTTTTTGTTGTTGCGGGTGAGCAAACGGACCTGATACAGGTTGGGGGCCAGGCCGAGTTGGTCCAGTTTGGTGATCCTAATCTGCATGATGTTTTTTTCATCCACCAATAATTGATCCTGCTGCAGGTTGACTGGTTCACCGTCGATGGATACAATGTATTTTCCGTCTTTTATTTCCGTGTATTTTGAGATCAAGGCCGTCACCGGGATCAAAATGGTTTTGGGAACCGGCTTCATATTAATGATCAGCGTGCTTTTTTTATCAACACTCTCAGCCTGATTTGCCTGCTTTTCAATTTTAACAGATTCAATTTTGTCAGATTGTAATGTTAATATGGTTTCGTAAGGGACCGGATGATTATCGAGTATTAGGATGGGTTTGTTAAGTTCCCAAGGCTGCTCTTTAACTACTTTAGGTATGGTGTCTGTTTTGAGATATGGTGTATCTGTTGGTTTTTTAAGCTTCTTTGTTTCCTGAGATTGTATAACTGCGCTCAGTAAAATAGAGCCAATGAGAAGTATTTTGTGGATTGTCATGGTATGGATGGTTACTGGGTTAAAGATAGTTAAGCTTTTACGGCTGTGCAAGAGGGCAGCAACGAGTTCGGGTTGACAGGTTTGAGAGTGGGAGCATTTGAGAGTAAGAGAGTGGGAGGCTGGGAGAATGGGAGGGGTTTTATAAATGATGGAAGCTAGATGATGAATGATATGGTGGTTGAGGTTAGAAGTTTGGGGACTGGG
>NZ_FTPU01000007.1:0-13188 GCF_900108115.1 Epilithonimonas bovis DSM 19482 | reverse complement strand
TTGGAGAGTTGGAGAGTGGATGAGTGGATGAGTGGATGAGAGGATGAGAGGATGAGAGGATGCTTCGACGCCGCTCAGCATGACAGCGTGGGACGGTTAAGAGTTCAGGGTTCAGGGTTCAGAGTTCGGAGTTCAAAGTTCAAGGTTTTGGATGGTAGTGGGATGCTTCGAGAGCCTCAGCATGACAGCGTGGGACGGTTCAGAGTTCAGGGTTCATGGTTCGGAGTTCAGAGTTCAAGGTTTTGGATGGTAGTGGGATGCTTCGAGAGCCTCAGCATGACAGTGGGAGGGCTTAAAGCTCAGGGTTGGGAGTTCGGGGTTTTGGATGATGGGTGTTGGAGAGTTGGAGAGTTGGAGAGTGGATGAGAGGATGAGAGGATGCTTCGACTCCGCTCAGCATGACAGCGTGGGACGGTTCAGAGTTCGAGGTTCAGGGTTGGGAGTTCAAAGTTCAGGGTTTTGGATGATGGGTGATGGAAGATGGAAGGTGGGGGATGGAAGCTGGATGATGGGGTGGAAAGAATCAAGAGAAAAGAGAAAAGAAAAAAGAAAAAAGAAACAAGAGAAAAGAGGAAAGATGAAGGTGGGGGATGGAAGCTGGATGTTGGATGTTGGAAGCTGGAAGCTGGATGATGGATGATGGATGTTGGAAGCTGGATGATGGGTGAGGGATGCTTCGAGAGCCTCAGCATGACAGTGGGAAGGTTTAAAGTTCAGGGTTCGAGGTTCAGAGTTCAGAGTTGGGAGGTCAGGGTGAGAATGCGATAATGGAAGAATGGAAGAATGGTTGGGTGGCGGAGATTGGCGTGTTGGGAGGCTGGGTTAGTCGTCGGTGTTGTCTATATGGTTGCGGAAGATGTCACTGTGGTGGGTGAGGAATTTGACGGACGTGGAGGTTGGTGAGAATGCGATAATGGGAGAAGGAAAGGAAGGTTGGGTGGCGGAGATTAGCGTGTTGGGAGGTTGGGTTAGTCGTCGGTGTTGTCTATATGGTTGCGGAGGATGTCGCTGAGGTGGGTGAGGAACTTGACGGGTGAGGATTTGCGGGCCCTGATCTCACTGAAGGTTTTGTGGTAGTTGCCGAGGTCTGTGGCAAAGGCTTTTTCTATGTGGCGGACCATCTCCGCCAGATCTGTATTGCCATGGTTGAAACTGCCACTGAGGGCGAGCGCAAATACGAGTTCTGTAAGTGCCGCCTTGGAGCCTGTCCACTGTAATGCGTGGGCGGCCGGTGTGTCTGGCCATTCCTGTGCCTTTTTTACCTGCTGCCAGTGCTTTTTAAGAAAACCTTCATAGTCATCATTGGACAGGATGTGGGCGACCAGATAATCCTGAGCGGTTGAAAAGCGGTCATCGAAACTATGGAGATCCAGGGATAAACGAACATAAAGATCATACTGAAAGCGGAGGAAATATTTTTTGTCCAGATAGGTAGATTGCCTTCTGTAATAATTGATGAACTCACTGTTGTCTTCTGAAAAAATGCGCATGGTTTCAAACTCCGTTTCTATCTTTTTTTTGACCAGCTTGTCCCCGCCGTAAGGCAATCCTGAATAGAAAGCGACAACTTTTGAGAGGAATATAAATTTTGCGACAAACTTTGGCTTAAGGTACTTGAAGAAATGGATCTCTTTTTGCCAGGAATCAAACTGATGGGTAATGACCCAGGATTTGAGTGTGCGGATGGCTTCGTCGGTTTCCATTAATGCCAGCTGCGCCTGAGGCAAATCGGGCTTTTTATGCGTGTTATGGTCTTTGAGTTTGTGATCGAGGTCCAGCCAAAGGTGGCCGACTTTTGCAATGAGGTCGTTTGAGTTCATTTTCGGTGGTTTGTTTTTAGTTGTGTAATGCCTTACAGTTCTTTGCTTCGCGCTATTTCGGGAGGCCTGCTGCCGTCTTCAGCCACAGGGGCACTGTGACCCTGTTCATTAACCCTTGCCAATTCACGCTTTATAAATTCCTGTGCGGTAATGCCGTTGATTTCCCGAAACTGTTTGGCGAAAACCTGCCGCGACTGGTAGCCACACAGGTCTGCTAAGGTATCCAGTGTATATGCCAAATACTTTTTGTCTTGCAGCATGAGACTGGTTATATAGCGAATCCTGACCTCCCTCATATATTGGTAATATGTTACATTTTTGGACTTTAAAACAAAAGAGAGCAGGTTGCGACTGGTTTTAGTAATTTCGGCCATCTTCGGGAGTGACATATCTTTTTTTGTAAACAGTGCCATTTTCTCAAACTTATCAATCTGTGTGAGTGCGTGGCTGGTCATTTGAGGCGTATAATGTTCATCATTATTATTTCTTTCTTCATCCTGCTGCCGTAAGGGATAGTCCTCTTTTTGGTTATAAGCCCTGAGGCACTGGCTAAACCTTTTGCTTAAATATCTTTCCCTGCAGAACAAAAATATCAATAAAGTAATTACAAAGACCGCCAGGCCTACTGCGTAGCGGTTCCGCTTTTTAGCAGCCAGCCTGTCCTTCTCCAACTGGCTGTTTTCCCTGATGAGGTTCAGCTGGTCGTATTTTGCAGTGATGCGAGACACCAATGCGGGGTAATCTTTTTTGAATATGCTGTCTATCTCCAGCAGCCGGTGGGTGTAGCGTAGTATGTCGGCTCTTGGTAAAGACGGGATTGCCAGCAATCCTTCGTATCCTGCGCGGATCTCGCAGGTCACCAGATGCAGGCGCGTATAGAGCGAATCGGTTTTTAGAAAATAAGCCTTAGCAGTCGCTGTGCCGTGCATGGCCTGTGCTACCCTGCCCTGATAATACCAAACAGAACCGAGGCTGGCTGCATCGTCTGCATTTTGCAACATGGCAGCCGCCTGCTGCAGCATCAAAGCCGCACTGTGCCAGGCGCGCTGGTTATAGTACTGTATGCCTTTCTCCTTCAGGAAGTAAGCCCGCTCCTGAGAAAAGGCATCTGAATCTTTGACCATTGGTTCCCAACGTTCCAAAATATTTTGCAGTTGCAGGGGCTGGCTAGTACTTCTATAAATAAGAGCCATATGATGGAGGCAGTTGAGGTAACCCCGGGTATTGTTATAGGCTGCGTTGGGGTCTGAGGGATCGTTGCGGTGGCTGTTGAAGTAGTCTGCGGCCCCGGTGAATAAAGGGAGCGCCTCATCGTAGAGCCCCAGGTGGTTTTTTACCACCCCCATGTGGTAGGCTGTTTTATGCCTGAGATAAAGGTTATCCGAATCCTGTAACAGTGCATATGCAGAGGTATACTGCAGCAGCGCTTTTGGGAAATCCCTGTAGTTGAAATACCAGATAATACCTTTTCCCAGAAAACTATTTGCGAGATCATCCGGGCTATCCAGCCTGCGTGCAGCCTGAACGGCGCTGTCGGAATAGCATAGCTTCATATTTCTTTTGGCGCTATAATATACAGCATCGCCGTATGCCAGCATCAGATGCCTGGCGTTGCCTGTTATTTTTGCTGTGGCAATGCTGCGGCGGATCCATGGTAATGCTGCCGGGTCATTTTTCTTAAGTTGGTCATATTTTTCTTCCCAGCTGTAATAATCCGGCAAGGTTTGGCTACCTGACACGCCCTGTGTCATGATGATCATGTAAAAACAGATTAAATAGTGACGCATCATACCCCTAAATAACGTTTAAAAACCTGTAAAAAGAACCTTGTTTTGTTGTGTGTTTAATAAAAGCTCTTTAAAATTAGTAAATTATTATTATATCTGCTTATTTATTGGTTAAATAGTATGTTTTTGGGTGGAGCTCTGGTTGCTAAAATTCGAACTTTAGCAACCAGAGTTCCACCATTTTCTTGTTTTGAGGCTGCTCTCATTCTGCATTAGCATCAGAATTCTAACATGTAAAACGGCGCCGGGATACTCACTTAAAAACCAAATTATTATGAAAACAAGTATCTCATTGATCTGTATTTTATTACTCGGAACTATGATCTCCTGCCGGATGGAGGAAGATGGATCCTATATCCCCAACACAGCTTTGCCTCTTAACGGTATTGCCGGCAAGGCCTCTTCACCAGCGAACAGCCCAAGCCCGCCACACGGTACGGTAAAGCGTGATGGCGATGATGCAGAAGATAAAGATAAAACCCGAAAAGATAATCAGGACTGGAAACATGAGCCTGGGCAATAGCCACTGTTGGTATGCAACAATCAACCATCTGTGCCACCAGTGGCATGAGCTGCCCTGCCAGCGGTGAATGGGAGGTGGCAGGGCCGGTAGGTACCACTGCTTATTTTGAGAAAGGGCAGATACTGCCTCTGTATTTTGGTAAATCTGTGGTATGGCAGCTTATAAGGGAAGGCTAATGCCTGATTATCTGATGCGGCGGTGTCCCGCCAGAATGTATGACAGCGCAGCCGGATGCTGCGGAAGAATTGATTGGCTATGTATAATATTTTCACCTTAGAACCGGCCAGCCGAAAGCCGTCCGGACCCCAACGTTTTTTACTCATTTTTAACCATCAGACCGCCTCGGGAAGCGGAAATGCAACAGGTGAAGGTACGGCAGCCCCAGACACTATGCGTACACAATTATCTAAGACACTGCTGCATGGTTCCAAATCCGGATGGTCTACTAAAGTTTTTACGGTAATCTTTTTTGATGTATAAAAAGACCAATGATATGAAAAGAAATACAATCCTAAATGTGAGCGTTGCCGTCGCTGTGTTTTGTACGGCTGCTATTGGCGCCATGTCTTTTAAGAAGAGTGGTGATAAGGCTGTAAAAGCGGATACTATATATGAATACAACAGTAACAGTACTGCTGAGGGTGAATTTGCAAAAACAGCTAACTATCAAGTGGTATCAGCCGCACCGTCTTGTGCGACTTTAGGTGACCGTCCTTGCAGCTTTTTGGTTCCAAGTGGTTCGAGCCTGGGTGCACAAATTGGCGGAAAGACCAATGCACAGGTTTTGGCGATTCATCCGTCACAACGTAAACCTTAGTTATTTTTTTTAATTTAAAAAGAAGGTTGGTTCGTGCGAACCAACCTTTATTTTTATCTGGGATTCTGAGGGATTCCCGCAATTTGTATAATCTCCTCCGGAATGGCTACGGCATAGCGGGGATCATTGGGTGGTAACTCATAGCTTTGCCCGTTAACGGTGCGGTGCAGGGTGATATTAGCCCCATCCCTGTTATAGCGCTTGACATCAGCCCATCGGGTTCCCCTGAGTGGCATCTCTTTTTCCCGCTCTTTGCGGATAATGGCTAAAGCCTCCTGCCGGCTTGTTGCTACATAGGGTGTGAAAGTGCCCGGCTCCCAACGATTTTGCAACAGCGTATTAAGATAAGCCATAGCATCCTGTACATTACCCAGCTCGGCTTCACATTCTGCCGTTATCAGGTACAGTTCATCTACTGCCACACCGGGGTTTGGCCCATTGTTTCGGTTATAAAAGCCTTTGAATATAATTTCATTATCATCATTAATCCTAAAAAAAGCATATTTCCTCAGGTCGTTATTGTCATAATTGTCATACATACTGCGGTGAATCCTTGCCTGCATTATGGTGGGTTCATAAAAAGAGACGCACCAGAACAATATTTCCTGATTGAAATTAGCGATTGAATAAGTGGCTGAAAGATCCAGTGTGGAATAGTCCATAAGAGTGCCTGTAATGGCCAAGGCCTGTTTAGCGTTTATCAAAGCGTTTTGATAGTCTCCCATATACAGGTAAGCCCGGGCTAGAAATCCATAGGCCGCATCCTTCGACATACGCATCCGGCTCACCTGTTTTTGTGGCAAGAGCGGTATTGCTGCCTGAAGATCTGCAATTATCTGATTGTAGGTTTCCCGGAGTGTAGAGCGTACTGACGGAATACTCATATCGGGATCCAGGCGGATTGGTAAGCCCAATGTATGGTCTGCTGTATTAGGATCATAGGCCAAACACCATACCTGCGCGGCATCCAGATACCTTGCCGCCCGCAATGCCAAAGCCTGCCCGCGTACCTCATCTGCATCAGTCCCCTTAAGTTTGAGCTGATCAAGATTATAGAGCACCATGTTGCAAATGTATATGGCCCGGTAGCAGCTCTGCCATTCATTACCCAGAGAGGATGCTTTGGCCACGCGGTCGGGCATCCATGTATAGAGGCGTTTGTTTTCCTCAAAAGGAATGGCATTGAACTGGGCATCTGTGAGGTAATAATCATCTGTGCTCACTATTGCGGCAGATGTAAATTCGGTATTCATTACCATATAATTGTCTAATAAGGCCTGATGGTCGGCAACTGTTTCAGGAACCGTAAGTTGGGCGTCTGCCTTCTCATCCAAAAAATCCTGGCAGCTGCTGACTGAAAAAAGCAGTGCTGCCAATAACATCATTGTCATTATATTTTTCATAAAAATTAGAATTAAAAGTTAGCACGAAACCCTAAGGTCATCGTCAATGGCGGTACAAGGTTTACAGCAGCCATATTATAATCGGGGTCAATATTGGCTGAGGTTGCTTTCCAAAGAATACCCAGATTACTAAGGTTGGCATACACCTGTGCTGAGCGGAGATTAATTTTGGGTAAGACCTGCCCCGTGAGGTTATAACTCAGGTTAATATACTGCAGGCGGATGTGATCCCCTTTTTCTATCAATGCTGAAGAGCCGGCATAGAACTCGTCCCTTGCGGAGTTGGTTTCATACGTCGCGGACGGAATGTTGGTCCGCAATTCATCGCCCGGGTTTTCCCACCTCAGGTCATAATCGCTGTGGCCTGCCCAATCGGTATATAGCCGGGTATAGTTGATTGAAGGCCTTCTAAAATAATAGCCCAACTTATAGGAGATGGCGACATCCATATTCCAGTTACCCACGCCAAAGGTGTGGCTCATGTTACCAAAGACGGTTGGCACTGCCGAACCAAAGTACTGCAGGTCTTTGACATCGGTCCCTGTCCCTGTAATAGCTGTGTAATCTTTGCTGATTTCCCCGTTAAGATAACCCAGGGGATCTCCGGTTTTGGGATCCAATCCTGAAAAACGGTAGGCAAAAATACTGTAAACCGGTTTACCTTCGAGGCCGGAAACGGGTACCGAGGAACTTACAAACTGGTTGCCGAAAGTGGTGGAAAGGTAATATTGTGTAACCTGATCATGGTTTATACTCAGATTGAACCGCGTATCCCATCTGAAGGCCTGCCTGAGATTGTGGCTGTTAACTGAAAAGTCCCATCCGTTGCCCTTCATCCCGGCCACATTCCAAAGAAGGCTGGTGATGCCTGTTGTATAGTCCATTGGCTTATACCCAAACAGCTGGTCGCCTTTTTTACTATAATACTCCACTGATCCACTAATGGTATTATTGGCGCTGCCAAAATCCAGCCCCATATTGATGATCCGGATGGTCTCCCATTTAAGATTAGGATTAAAATAATTGGTGATGGCAGCAACAGGAGATTGGGTATACATTGATGTACCTGCATATATAATAGTAGATACGCCAACCATTGCCGGATCTATATTACCGTTGAACCCGTAGGAGCCTCTTAGCCTCAGCTCGGGGAGAGCTGTCCACTGATAGAAATTCTCTTTTGACAATGCCCAGGAAGCACCTACAGACCAGAAGGGATTCCACAGGTCGTTGGTTTTGACCCCAAACAGGTTACTGGCATCCCTCCTGATGCTTCCGGAAAGGGTATATTTGCCGGCAAGGGTGTAGGCGGCATTAGCATAGAGTGATACAAAACGGGTCGTGGTACCCGTTAATGCAGCACCGGAATATATGGCGCTCCAGCTATCTGTGATGGTGGGATACCAGGTATTGTAATCAACATTTGCAAAACTGAGTGTCTTGGGATTGTAGCCATAATACCGGTTGCTTCTGTAGCTGTTTGTGATATCCCGGATCTCGGCGCCCGCTACACCATTGACCTCATGTAATCCCCATTTTTTGTTGTAGTTCAGCTGGCTGCGCAGGTTGTTTACCACCGATGTGCCCGTGCTTGTACTATAGATGGCGCCCTTTGGTACTATGTAAGTAACAGCGTTGCCATCAATCTGGGTAAACAGGTTGATATAATGCCGTGCTGCATAACTCTCCTCATCATTAATGGCCTCTGCATCCTGTGTATTTTGCCTGTATTGGTACTGCAAATCTATGCTGAGGTTGCGGATTATCCTGTAATTGATGCCAGCATTAAAAATAATCTCGTTGTTTTTTGCAGACGAACGCTCGTGCTGCCAATTGGTGAGCGGATAGTAGTTCCAGTCCAATAACTTGCCGCCGCCCAGGCTCATTTTATAATCCTGGTTATAGGTCTTGAAAACCGGCAATGCGTTACCGTTGTCATCTGCGAAGCGCATGTAAGGCAAACCATTGTTCCTGATGGTCACTGAGCCATAGCCATACCTACCACTGCGGCTGTCTGTTTTTGTGAGCCAAACCCCTGTGCTGACTGTCAGGTTCTCCAACGGTTTCCAGCTGTTCTGTAACCTTATATTAAGCCGGCTGTACTTCTCATCCAGAGTTCCGGTATTGTTGTCATAACCCAAAGAACCTGTCCATGAGAGCCTTTCGCTCCCAGCGGAGAGATTGAGGGCATACTGCCTGTTGACGGCTGGCACATACATGTATTTTTTGTACTGGTCACGAACATCTATGCCTTTTAAAAAATTGAGCTGTTGCCGTACTTCCTCATCACTTATGAGACCGTTGCGCTGCTTATCCAGAAGTGCCACGACAGGAGATACCACCACGTGGTCATACGAGGTGAGATCGGCGTCATAAAAGCCCCTGCTGAACAATTGCTGCTCCACATCAATAAATGAAGCGCTTGACATCATCGGAATCCTGCTCAAATCAGGTTTTTGTGATACAGACAAAGAAGAATTAAGCTCTACGGACAATGCCTCTTTAAATTTACCTTTCTTAGTCGTCAGAACGATAACCCCATTAGCCGCTCTGGCGCCCCATATACTAGCCGCTGCGGCATCTTTAAGAACCGTAATACTCTCTATGGTATTGGGGTTGATGTTTTTGATATCGCCGTCATAGGGGAAATTATCCAATACGATGAGTGGTGATTTTGGCCCGCGGATGGTGCTGAGCCCTCTTACCATCAATTGTGCATCTCCGTCTGATGTCCCATTTGACACCGTAATCCCATTGGCTGATGCTACCAGCTTATCCAGTATAAACGGCGACACCTGCTGATCCAAGACTTTTTTGGATACCACCGAGAACGAACCTGTTGCCCGTTCTTTAGCGACCTTCTGATAACCTGTACTGAGTGTAACTTCTTCTATCTCCTGCACTTTCTCATGCAATATTATTGTGACAGGATTTTTAAGAGGCAGTTGGTATGGTAATACCTGAGAGGCATAGCCCTGCAAAGAGACTTTTATCTCCCCCTGCTGTGGCGGGGACGTAAAACTGAAGCTGCCATCTGCCCCCGATTGGCTGCTCTGTTTGGCCTTAACAATGGTGATGAGGGCACCCCGAAGTGGTGTGGCATTTTTGCCCTCCACAACATAGCCTGTAAGGACAGCCTGTGCAGCGCAAATATTGGCCCACAGGAGAATTGGTAATAAGTACAATTTTGTTCTCATGGATTAGAATTTTTTGTAGATGAAAGCATTTTTTTATCACGCACCACCAGTAGCTCTACATTGCGATAGTCCCTTATCACCTGTAGCCCATACTTCTCCAGTTCTGTGCTAAGCTGCTCGGCTGTCTGGACACCTGAGATGCTAAGGTCTACATGATCTGTATATCCCGTTTCATCCAACATCAGGAGCCGGATAGGCGTGTTGCCATTGATCATGTTGACCATGCCCTGCAATGGTGAATTCTGTAGCACTGCCGGCGACTGCGGAAACGTATTGTTGAACTCTCCGCCTTTTGTTTTGAGCCTGTCGGGGCCAGGGATCCTCTGCAAAACCAGGCACTCTGTCCTTCGGTTTTCTATACTGATGTCATAATCCGTAACGTGGCTGAGGTTATCCAGCATAGCCGGATAGAGCGTTTCCGGCTTATCCTGCGGCACTATGAATTCGTAACTGTACATCAGGTTCCTCTCATAGGTACCGTCGGGCTGAGACTGCCCCAAAATTTTTGAAGGATCTGCCACTTCAAAAACTATGCGTTTTTCATTAAATTCGTTAGAGTCTTTTTTGTCTGCGAAAAGGTGGTAACCTGCCGAAAACAGGATGTCTTTGAGAGGTACGTTGGTCATCTGGCAACCGTAGGTCTTTCCTGCTTTTGTTTTTCTGAAAGTGCCGCCAGACCCTATTTGCGGCAAATAGCCTTTTGTCATAAAAGCATAATTAAGGAGGTCTACATTTTTGTTGGCATCAAATGCCTCCGAGAGCATTAGCGGACGATCCCGGCTCAGCTGTACAATGGTCTGTAGGTTGTTTTTATCGCCCTGCAAAACGGCAGATATAGATTCCCGGTTGACCTGCTCTGCATCGGTGGTGCTAAGCAGCTTGCCATCTTTGATCCATATTATAAACGGTACGCCAAGATGGGGAAAGAGGCTGTGCATCATTTTGTCTGCGGCTACGGACTGCACCTGATTGTATTTGCTGCCGTTTTTGGAGGCGAAAAACTTCTCCAGCGTGGCGCGGTCCTGGTTGCTGACAGCCAGTATTTTGATTTTATCGCCAAACTGCTTTTGCAGTTCCTCCATCTTGGGGAAGTTGAGGATGCAGGCACTGCACCAGGTGTTCCAAAAATCCAGAAGGATGAGTTTATCTTTGTCTGCGGCGAGGGTGGTGGTTTTCTGTGGGGTGTTGACCATCTGTAGCGGGGTCTCCCAAAACTGCTTGGGGAGGGCGTCGCCAATCTTTAAGGGGTTTTGGGCGTAAGCGAGGAGTGCTATTCCCGTTAGTGCAAGGGACAGGAGCCGCCTGCAAAACTTTTTTTGCATAGTTTTGTAATGTTATTGATTAGTAATAATGGGTAACGCTGCTCTTTCCTGAGGTCTGCAAACTTTTTGGGAAAGGGCTTTCTATTCTTTTTTCCTTGATGAAAAAGTTACAAAAGTTGCCTCCTGCCTTATTTTTATATTTTAAAGGAGTCGGCGAACCGCTTCGCTAGGTTTCAAGGCTGAAAATCTTCACGCTAAAAATGACTTCTCTTTATTAAAAAGATTAGAGTTTTTGGGCATCTTTTAACTTAACTTTTGCCTTGATGCAAAAGTTACAAAAGTTGCCTCCTGCCTTATTTTTATATTTTAAAGGAGTCGGCGAACCGCTTCGCTAGGTTTCAAGGCTGAAAATCTTCACGCTAAAAATGGCTTCTCTCCGCTAAAAGATTTAGATGCCTACGGCCAAATCTTTCTTAACGCTGCGTTCTGCCATTTTCTTAACGCTAAAGATTTTAGGCCGCTTTCTAAGCGCGTTTAGGTGCTAAGTATCATTGTAGTAGTGCGTCATGGTTCCGTTTTTTGGGATTGCGATGGGGGAAGGCGCTGCAGGGGTATTTGCAGGCTTTCCCGCCAAAGGCAATCCGCCAGATTAATAATGATATGAATGAAAATGTGTGTCCCGAGAAGGCAAAACTGCCGCAATGGCTGCGCAACCATTGTACCTGTCCTGATACTGTATGTTAGAAAAGCAGCTTAGAAGTAATGTAGAGTAAAAAGGACAACGGCATGGATACAAAAACGGCGTGAAACTCACTACATCATCATTTGTACCAGAGGCATCGCCAAACGCCTTGCAACAAACTCCGTAAGTGAGCTCACGCCTAGGCCGTGAGCTACTTTACTTAGGGTCTCGTTGCGTTTTTTGAAAATTGGCGATTTTCTGGTACGAGATTTCTAAGCAATAGCTTCTAATATTTTTTGGAGTATCGCAAAATTACATTTCTATAACTTATGTTACAAATATAATAAAATATTTGATACATGGGATATATCCCAATAGAAATTTTAATGTTTTATCGCAATTTGCTTAAAATACTAGCAAAATGGACATTTTAAAGGATATCTCTATAGCTATTGGAAAACGAGTAAAGGCAATTAGAAAGGCACAGGGAATGACTCAGGAGCAATTGGGATTGTTAACAAATATTGATAGTGCTGATATAAGCAAATATGAATCGGGTAAAATAAATCTCACATTAAAAACATTTTCTAAGTTTGTTGTTGCATTAAAAACGCAGCCGAAAGAATTTTTTGATTTCGAATTTGATATAAAGAAATATCACATTGATGAGTAAGTCCTGACAATGTCAGGATTTTTTTTTGGATTATGGGAAACCGTAAGGAGGATTGAAGGGGATTGGGTATATTTGAGTGATGTGCAAAAGTCTCCGCTCCGCTGCGACCTTTGCATATCGGCTCGGCGGATTTCATCCGCAGATGTGTCAAAGCGTCTTCGCTGCGCAAAAACCTTCGACACATCTGCGGATTGGCTAAATCCACAACAGGAAGCAAAGCTTCCAATTGCGGACTTCGCCAATCCGCCGAGCCGTTAGTGGCAATTTTAACCAAGCAAACTTCCAAAATGGAATTTATAGAAGAAAAAGAATATCTTAAATCAATTTTTTTGGATCTAGATTTTGAAGTAGTTGAAGAATCTAAAACAACGATAAAATTTAAAAGACGAACATACCTAGAATTATTTTTTTCTGAAGATAATTTAGAATCCTTGAGAAAATACTTGGCAATAAAAACGGAATTTGAAAATTTACATTTTGAAACAACATTAATCTCCAAAAACTATAGAGAAGAATTAGTTGATGTAATTAATCAAAGGACATCACGTATGGTTTTTTGGAGAGATGAAAAATTCATTTTTGGTAATGAAAACCAAACGGAAATTTATGCTACAATTGATAATTGCTCAGATAATTATGTATGGAATAAGTTAGAGGATAAAAACTTTTCAAATTATATTTTATACCTGTTGTGCATTTAGCACAAATTAATTTTTAACTTATTCAAACTTCTCTTGAAGACGAAAAAATTTAGATATTGAATCATGGTAAAAGAAGTTATTTTTGATACTATTCTTGTTGCCAAACCTTGAAAGGTTTTTGCGAGGTTAATATTTATTAAGAACTGTCCGCACAGTTGCGAAATATTGGTTTCAATCCTCTTTCTGATTTTTGATTTTGTCTTGCAAAAGTCCACAAAATTATGCTGGTTTTTACGCATTGGAACCGAAAGATTTATCTTGGAATAGTTGAATAAATCCAGTTGGAGTTCTTTGCTGATGTACCCTCTGTCGCCGATTAATAA
>NZ_FTPU01000037.1 GCF_900108115.1 Epilithonimonas bovis DSM 19482 | reverse complement strand
GTGAAACTCTCCATCCCAAGCACTCCAAGAAAAAAAGACACTGCTTATCAAAAGCAGACAAAGCGCAAAAAATTTAGAACCAGAGCGGCAATAGAACCTATCATCGGACATTTAAAAACCGATTTTAGGCTGGCAAAAAATTACTTCATGGGAGAAACGGGACCACAAATCAATGCATTACTAGCTGCAACCGTTTGGAACATGAAGAAAATGATGGAACTACTGAAACAGAAAATTATTTTCTTATTTTATAAGATACAAATTATGCTGTTTTCTAATCTTGTTTTTAAAAATAAATTAAATAGTGGGTTTTGTTAAGGAACGACTATGTAGTAATTTTCCAAAATATGTTTGACTGCATACTTCAATTGAGTCCTGAAGTTCTTGGCGGAAGTGACTTTGCAACTTTTCAACAAAAAAATATCTAAAAATGTTAACTTCTGAATTTGTTACAAGAGGAAACCTTACTTTAAATAAATTTAGAAAAGAATTAAAGACATGCTGAAATGGGTGCCCGTCATTTTCTTCGTAGCCCTCAATTATCTTCTCTTCATTGTCATTTAAAAAATTTAAAACTTTTGGGTGACTTTCATCAAAATGCTCATGTAGTTCCACAGGGAGTTTTTATTTAAACCAATAAAGCAATGTAAGTCATCATTTTACTGACAGTAAGCAAGTTAGATAATTTTATAAACGCATAAGGCATCGTATAAACCATTAAACAATCCCCGATTTAGTCCCTGAGTTTAGAAGTAGGGACTAGAAATTGATACTTCAAATTTCTTCGTAAAAAGTATTTTCCCCCTTCCTTTATTACATATCTGGCTGCGTACGAGCAAAATAAAGTGCAACCGGTCTCTCTTTTACCTGTTGCACTCCATTAAAGAAGACTTATCAATAACTTGTTTAATAATTCAGCGTAAATCCTGCGCCCCAGCTCATATCGCTGTCGTAGTGTGTGGAGATACCAAAATTCTTTGTAACGATGTATTTAAGACCTGCCATATATTCTTTGTCGGTATTGACCATGAATGCCCCGCGCAAACGCGCAGTCAACGGAATGTCTTCACGTTTCAGCTGGAACCTTACAATTCCGTCTGTAAATATTTCTGCCTGCAGGTCCACCAACATCGGGAGTTTATACATGATACCAGCGCTGAAAGTTTTTCTTTCATCTTTAGTAGATGCCTGTCCAAAAAGGTTTTTTTCAATATTATTCCTGTCAATCTTTCTATAACGATAGTTAAATCCGATAAATGGTTTCAGCCACTGCATACGGTCCACATACCTGCCGAGTTGGGTTTCCACCTCGTAGCCGTGATGGGGATTGTAACCTAAACGCCATTCTGTTCCCAATTCCCAGCGGGCATTTGAGATCCTCGCCATCCCGTCGTTACCATTGGTAGCAAAATCGTTTTCGGCCATAAGGTGCCACATGTTACTTTCGCGCTGGAGCTTTTTGTAAGCTGAAGCTTTATCGGGCAGCAAAGGATTCTGATAATCACCAACAGCAAAAACACGGTTCATCCCCGCCATCATGTGATAGAGGATGTGACAGTGGAAAAACCAGTCCCCGTCAGTTTTAGCTTCAAATTCGATGACATTAGTTTCCATCGGCATAATATCCAACACATTTTTGAGGGGTGCCTGAAGGCCATTTTTGTTGAGTACCCGAAAATCAAAACCGTGCAGGTGCATCGGGTGACGCATCATTGAATTATTGAATAGGGTAATGCGGAGAATTTCGCCTTTTTTTACCAATATTTTGTCAGATTCTGCCAGGACTTTATCGTCCATGCTCCATATGTAGCGGTTCATGTTTCCCGTAAGGGTAAACTTGAGCTCGCGCACGGGACTGTCTTTCGGGAGTGAAGTGTCATAAGGCGATTTCATCATCCCATAATTCAATGTGGTAATCCCGGAAGCAGGCATCTGATGCTGTGAGTGATCCATTTGCGCATCGTTGTTGTCCATCTTGTCCATCGGCATTGCTGCATTATTTTCAGCACTAATTTCAGGATACATCACCTGATTCATATCCATCGTCTGATAACTCATCTTCATGCCCATATCTTTCATGTCACCGTTCATCTTCATCATGTCGTTCATCATCTTCATCCCTTCAAAGTATTTGAGTTTGGGTAATGGATCATGGGATTTCGTAGCTCCTTCTCCAATAAACACTGACGCAGATTTTGTGCGGTCTTCGGGTGTAACAAGGAGTTCGTATGAAGTGTTTTTTTCAGGAATTTCCACTACGATATCCACTGTTTCGGAAACCGCCAGGATCAGGCGATCCACTTCGACCGGTTCAATATCCAGTCCGTCACTGGCCACTACTTTAATTTTTCCGCCCGCATAATTAAGCCAGAAATAAGAGGAAGCCCCGCCGTTGGCTATTTGCAGCCGTACTTTGTCACCGGCTTTGTATCCTGCCAGCTGGCTTTCGGTTTTCCCGTTAACCAGAAATGCGTCATAGTAAACGTCGCTCACATCCATGGCCAGCATGCGCTTCCACTCATTGGTAAGCTTGGTTTTGAAATGTCCCTGTTTTATGGCTTCAGAATAGCTCTGCGTAGCGCCCTTCTTGATTGCGAACCAGTCGTTCGCATTGCGGAGCATCCGCTGAACATTATTGGGGTTCAGGTTTGTCCACTCGCTCAGGATAAGGTGCTCCGTGGGCAAATTATCAATCCCCGGTCGGAAGGTAGGATCTTCGGGACGTTTTTTCAGAATCATCATCCCATACATTCCAATCTGCTCCTGCAGGCCAGTGTGTGAGTGATACCAGTGGGTTCCGTTTTGGATGATCGGAAACGAATACGTGTAGGTTGAATGTGGTGGAATGGGTTTCTGGGTAAGCCAGGGAACCCCATCTTCTTTATTTGGAAGATGAAGACCGTGCCAGTGCAGAGAAGTTTCTTCGTCCATTAAATTATGGACAATCACTTCGGCCGTATCGCCCTCATAAAACTCCAGTTTTGGCATCGGAATCTGCCCGTTTACGGCAATGGCGCGTTTCTGTTTGCCCGCGAAATTTACCAGGGTGTCTTTCACATAAAGATGGTAGGTCACTTTGCGTCCGCCTTTTAGGTGCTTTTCGGGCATGGGCATGACCATTTTGTGTTCACCATGTATCTGCATGTTTCCGTGTGCAGAATGATCTTCCTTCTTTCCTTTTTGAGGCACCAGATTCATACCGCACTTGGGACACTTTCCGGGTTTGTCCGATATCACCTCGGGATGCATCGGGCAGGTGTACATCTTTTGCGCTTCTTCATGCTGATGCGCATCTGAAGTTTGATGTTCCGGGGTTTTGCCGGTAGACTGATGCCGGCCGCTTTCCTTCTGAGGGACCAGATTCATACCGCACTTGGGACACTTTCCGGGTTTGTCCGAAACCACCTCGGGGTGCATCGGACAAGTGTACATCTTTTGCGCTGCTTCATGCTGATGCGGAGCAGGTGTTGAATGTTCCGGCGTTTTGATGCTCGCTGGGTCTTTCGGTACTGCTTTAGTCTTTGGCATCACCGGTTTTTTAACTTCCGTTACCGTCTTTGTTTTTGCAGCGGTAATTTCAGGTTTCTTACCCGTAGTTTTTTTAACTACGGTGGCCTTTTTAGGAGCGGGCGCGGATTTGGCCGCCGTTTTTTTCTCAGTAACGGTTTTCTTCACCAAGGTCATACCGCAAATGGGGCAGTTACCGGGTGCTGATTTCACGACCTGCGGATGCATCGGGCAGGTGTACACGGTTTTGGTGCTCTGTGAATAACTGTTTATGGACATTGCCATAAATAGAAAAAGCGAAAATATATATTTCATCTTGTGATTATTTAATTTTTAACAAACTTGCATTAAGTGCGACCACGATGGTGCTGACACTCATCAGCACTGCGCCCATGGCGGGACTCAGGACATATGTGGGATACAGAACACCTGCAGCAAGTGGAATAGCCACGACGTTATAGCCCACTGCCCATACGAGATTCTGGATCATCTTGCTGTAGGTTTTCTTTCCAAAATCTATCATTTTCACCACGTCTCGAGGGTCACTGTTGACCAGAATAATATCTGCGGTTTCGGCAGCAACATCAGTTCCGCTGCCAACTGCAATGCCTACATCTGCTGCTGCCAAAGCCGGTGCATCATTTACGCCGTCACCTGTCATGGCAACGATTTCTCCTTTATCCTGAAATTCTTTTACTTTTTCCTGTTTGTGGTGCGGAAGTACATTTGCCAAATATCCGTCCATTCCTAACTGCTTTGACACCGCCGCCGCTACCTTTTCGTTATCACCTGTAAGCAGGAATGATTTAATGTTCATGCTTCGAAGTTGGTCAATAGCTTCTTTTGCGCCTTCGCGAATGGTATCTGCTAAAGAAACAATACCCACGGGCACGTCATCAATCAAAATAAAGTTCACTGTTTCTGCATCCTGGTTGATTTCTTCCGGAATGGCAGGTACCTGTTTATTGTTTTGAACAAAATAATTAGGACCAGCCGCGACAACCGATTTACCGTTTACGATTCCTGTCACTCCAATTCCCTGCATGTAGCGGAAATTATCTGACTTCCATAGCTCCAGTTTTTTCTCGGAAAGGGTCTGCATGATTCCTTTTGCAATGTGATGTTCGGAGTTCTGCTGCACTGCTGCTGCATACTGGAGTAAATCGTTTTCCGAATAGTGTTCCGTTAGAGGAATGATTTTCTGCACAGTGTGGGAACCTTTCGTAAGGGTGCCGGTTTTATCGAAAATAATGGTCGATAATTTTCTGGTGGTTTCAAAAGCCGTGCGGTTTCTGATGAGTAAACCATTTGTCGCTGAAAGTGTAGTGGAAATGGCCACCACCAGAGGGATTGCCACTCCTAAAGCATGAGGGCAGGCCGTTACCATTACCGTTACCATCCGTTCCAGAGCAAAAGCCAAATCTCCCATGGTGATGTACCAGTAAGCGAAAGTTCCTACTCCCACCACAATTGCTACTATAGTAAGCCATTTGGCTACTTTATCCGCCAGATTCTGAGTGTTCGACTTTGCTGCCTGCGCATCCTGAACCAAATTAATGACCTTATTGAGGTACGAATCCTTCCCAACCCCTGTTGCTTTTATCTTTAAAGCCCCGTCTCCATTGATAGACCCTGCGATAACCTTTCCACCGGACTCTTTTCTTACAGGAACACTTTCTCCCGTCAGCATGCTTTCATTTAAGTAAGAAGTGCCCTCGACAATCAGACCGTCAGCGGCGACTTTTTCGCCCGGTCTTATGATTACAGTATCTCCGTTTTTCAGCTGTCCCAGTTTTATTTTAACCGGACTTCCGTTCTGCTCGACGGTTACGTCATTTGGTAGTAAGGCAACTAGAGATTGCAACGCTTTTGAAGCTGCCATCTGCGAACGCATCTCGAGCCAGTGACCCAGAAGCATGATGACAATTAGGGTGGCGAGCTCCCAAAAGAAATCCATGCCCGGCAGCCCGAATACGACGGCAACGGAATAGACATAAGCTACGGTAATCGCCAAAGCAACGAGCGTCATCATCCCAATAGCTCCGGCTTTCACTTCGCCCAAAAACCCTTTGAAAAAAGGCATTCCACCGTAGAAATAAATAATACTTCCCAAAACCAACAGCACGTATTTATCGCCTTGAAAAGCTATGGTGAAACCAAGCCACTGCTGAATCATATGAGAAAGCAGAAGGACCGGAACGGTAAGTGCCAAAGAGATCCAGAATCTCTTCAGGAAATCCGGAGTATGATGACCTGCATGTTTGTCAAATCCCGCCGCTGAACTATCAGATTTTGAGTGATGATCATGATTCTGATGATGATGGCTGTGTTCGTCTTTTTCAGGTCGGGCGGTTCCTCCCAAGGGAATTAAGTTCATTCCGCAAAGTGGACATTTCCCCGGTTCGTCCTTCAATATCTGGGGATGCATGGGACAGGTGTATTTTTTCATAATTCAATTTTTTTGCGTTAAATTCTGCTATTTGAGATTACTTCCGGGTTTGAAGTTCTTTAATTTTCGCCCTCATGACGGCAATTTCTTCCTCCTGTGCTTTGATAATTTCCTCGCCCAACTTTCTCACTTCCGGATCGACCAGATTACTTTCTTCGACCATAAGAATAGCCCCTGCATGGTGTGGAATCATGGACTTTAGAAACTGGACATCTCCCACGGCTGTCTGCTGCCGAATCCCGGACCAAAACAGCACCATCATCAGCACTCCTAGGCCCATAAGAATTTTATTGAGTTTTTTGTTGGGATACATCTTCCCCATTAACAGCAGTTCGATGATTAACATAGGAGAAGCCATCAGGCCTGCCATGTATAACTGGTTTATGTTTGGAATTACGTTAGCCAGCTTGTCCACCATCGCATACATTAGTATAAACATTGAAATAAAGGAAATCAGAAGCATCCAAAATAACTTTTTGTATGCAGAGGCATGGCTTTCTTGCGCGTGCTGGACAGACTCCTTGCCCGATTCCATTTCATGTTTGGAATGATTGCCTGTTGCTGAATCAGTATCCTTAAGCATGTTGTGATCATGTTCTGAATTTTTCATAATAATAATTTTTTATATGTTAACAATTTGGATGAATATTTTTTGTTCATAAATTATCTAAAATGAATTTCACTCTTTCTTCGGGAGGCAAAACCGGAACAAAAACGATAGTGAAACCGAGGTTGGTGTATGTTTCTATTATCAACTGATGAATTAGTTTTTGATCGTCTTCATTTTCGGTTCTCGCGTAGTCTTTGGCAAAAGGCAATCGGTCTAAGATAAATATTTTTTTGTAGGAAACCCCGTTGACGGCATTAAGTAACTTTTCATCATAATCCAAATTTAAAAATTGATAATACGCCATTGCATCCGGGATGGCCCGGTCTAAAAAAACCATATCTTCTTTTTTGAGCAATCTTTCCTCCGCGATCTGCATCTCTAACACTCCCAATTGAAATTTCTTTTTATTGCTTCTGATTTCTTCAACAGAATTTCCTTCATTATGCATGGTATCAATGTAATGCCTGGCGTGTTCAATTGTCGTAAGGTAACCTTGCTTCTGAAGCAAATCAATGGTCGTTGTTTTTCCGGTACTGGGTCCGCCGGTAATCACATACCAGTTGGTCTCTTCTGAATGCTTGATTTTACTGTCCCTTATATGATTCATATCTCCAAATTATAATTCTTCAATATCATAAAGTTGAGGTATTTGCGAATCCCAGCCGTAGGTTTCTTTTATGCCCAGCTGCAGCGCTTCTGCGCCTTCCTTTTCCCCATGTACGATGAAAATTCTTTCAGGAATATTTGTTATTTCATTCATCCAACCAATGAGTTCATTGTGGTCTGCATGTGAAGACAGTCCTTCAATTTCCGCTACTTCCATATTGAACGGCACCCATTTTCCGTACACTTTTAATTCTTTCTCACCCTCCAATAATTTTCTTCCACGGGTTCCTTCCGCCTGATAGCCCACAAAAAACAGGGTGTTATCATAGTTTTGTGCCTGGGTTTCAAGGTAGTTGAGCATTCTGCCACCGGTGAGCATCCCGCTGCCGGCGATAACAATTTTTGGTTTGTTGTCGGAACGCAACTCCATGGTTTCCTGATAGCTGCTGACCACCGTGAAATGATCGCACATTTCATCACATTCGTCGGTTGTTAACCGGTGCCAATCTCTGGTACGGTAAAACAGATCGAGTATGCTGGCTCCCATCGGACTGTCCATGATTATCGGTACTTTGGGTATTTTATTTTCGTTAAGCAACCTCCATAAAATAAGCATCATCAGTTGAGCACGTTCAACCGAAAAACTTGGGATAAACAGGCTGCCTCCACGGTTAATGGTGTCGTTGACTAATTTTTCAATCTCCGGAACCGCTTCCACTTCATCCGGATGAAACCTTCCTCCGTAGGTCGACTCTATGAAAAGAACATCCGCCTTTTCTGGTTTCAGGGGTGGAAACAACAATAAATCATTTGTGCGTCCAATATCCCCGGAAAAAACAAAACGTTTTTCATGTATCTCCAGCTCTATGAAAGTAGAACCCAAGATATGCCCATTGTACTGAAATCGGGCACTGATGCCCTCAAACAACGGAATCCACTGTGATGGTGGAACCTCCTTAAAATGGGAAATGGTTTTTGCTACATCCTTCACACCATACAGCGGTTCTGCCGGACTGTGTTTGGAGTAACCTTCTTTATTAGCTCGCGCCGCTTCCTGTTCCTGGATTTTGGCACTGTCATTCAGAATGATTGTGGCAATATCCAAAGTGGGATTTGTTCCGTAAACTGGTCCGTTAAAACCATATTTTATTAATCGTGGAAGGTATCCTGTGTGGTCGAAATGACCATGAGTCAATAAAACGGCATCAATGGCTGAAACGTCCACAGGCGGATATTCCCAGTTTTTAAGCCGTAATTCCTTTAACCCTTGAAAAAGGCCGCAGTCTATTAAGAGTTGATGATCTCCTGTATCGATTAAATATTTGGAACCCGTTACTGTTCCTGCAGCTCCCAAAAAATGAATGGTAATTTTAGTGTTTTTCATTGGTCAGATTGTTTAATGTAAAGAACATAATTCTTTTGCATCTTTTATAATGTTTTTATGGCGAGGTTTTGAAATACCGATTTGGTTTAAGACCTCCGGGTTTTCATAAATTTCTTTGCACAGGACTAAGCCGAGGTCTAACAATTTTGTTTTTTCGTTTTTTGTCAGGGTCGTTAATGCGGTTAATGGGTGCAAACCGGATTTGTCTATTCTCTCTTTTAAACCGTTCCCAAAAGGATAGTCCCAGCTTGCCATTAGTAAACCTGCACATTTCCCATATTGTGTGGCATCAGAAGTGAATCTTGTATTGGTGTACACACCTCCTTTAGATATTTTTCCTTCGTTACTTTTTTGTTTTTTCCACTGTTTTTCTACATCCAGAAATCTGGAATTGACATACAGAGGAATTTTTACATTGCAAAATCTCCCTTGGTCGCTGTGAAATTTACATTCAATAAAACAGTGCTGGTCGTCTTTGTCAGCGATGACATCTATTTCATGCGACACGCAATTTCCCTGAACAATGACCCCAACCTGGGTGGAAAAACCTTCATGAGCCATCAGTTTGCCCACTAATTTTTCAAAGGGAAAACCGGAGGGACCCAATTCAAAGAGTGCGTTTTTGAGTTTGTATTTTGAAGCACTTACGCGGGAATATTTTTTTAACAAATCAAAAGCAATTTTATAGATCTTTGAGGTGGTCATGCCTTCGTAAATCGTGGACTGAACCTCACCAACAATTTGCTGAATGACGTTTTCCCCAGCAGACGCGCGCCTAAGTGAATTAGTGAGTTTTTCGACATCAAATACGACAATATCTCCGGACTTTTTTACGATGCTAATGGGAATCTTCATTTTCTGATAGTTTGTTGAAACTTACTTTAGGCAACTGTTATTTTATTATCGAGATATACATTCTGTACCCTTTGTAGCAAGTGCACACCGTCTTTAAACGGGCGCTGAAATGCCTTCCGACCCATAATCAGTCCAGTGCCGCCCGCTCTTTTGTTGATGACCGCTGTTGTAATGGCCTCAACCAGATCTGACTCACCTTTTGAATCGCCACCGGAGTTAATTAATCCGATTTTGCCCATGTAACAGTTCGCTACCTGCAGCCTGCAGAGGTCAATCGGGTGGGGAGTTGTTAGTGCCTCATACATCGCGTCATCGTATTTACCGAACTTAATGTTTTTGAATCCAAAATTATTTGTCGGCAATTTTTGTTTAATAATATCAGCTTGAATTGTTACTCCGATATGATTGGCTTGTCCTGTCAAATCCGCAGCGGAGTGATAATCCTGATCTGCTGTTTTAAATGCCTCATTTCGAAGATAGCACCATAATATAGTCGCCATACCGAGCTGATGGGCGTGCTCAAACGCCTCGGCAATTTCTTTGATCTGTCTGTCGCTTTCTTCGGAACCAAAATAGATGGTTGCTCCTATGGCAAGGGCCCCCATATCCCAGGCGTTTTTAACTTTTCCAAATAGCGTTTGGTCATATTTATTTGGAAAGCTCAGTAATTCATTGTGATTAATCTTTACAATGAAAGGGATTCTGTGCGCATATTTTCGGGCATTCAAGGCTAACCCCCCGAAGGTAGAAGCCACACCGTTACAGCCGGCTTCGAGTGCAAGTTTTAAAATGTTTTCAGGGTCGAAATAGTCGGGGTTTTTATAAAATGAGTACACAGCACTATGCTCAATACCCTGATCAACGGGAAGAATGCTCAGATAACCCGTGCCGCCAAGATTACCCTGACCATAAAGTTGAGCGAGACTCCGCAGAACCTGCGGGTTTCTGTTGCTATCGCCAAAGACCTTTTCCAGACTGTATTTGCCTGGAGTCAGCAGTTCATCTTTTGTAATTTTTTGGCAAACGTGATCCAAATAGAAGGCTGCCTTCTTGCCTAATAAGTCTGCAATGTTATCGTTCATTTTCATTTTTTTTAAACTTTAATTTAATCCCTAAATTTCTATTTGTTTTAGAAATAGGCATTTGCGGAAGTGCGCGTCTTACAAATATTTGCAGGGTACAAAACCATTTTCCTTAACATTCCGTTTTATTAATTTGATAATTTACTTTTTGCTTACTCCTAATAAAAACTCTGTTTAACTCCAAGGCTTTCGTTGGTCTTAAGTATCGACTTTTCAGCGTCTGGTTCAATTCCGGTTAGGGCACGGATAGCGTCAATGGTTTCGGGGATTACGATAGCCTGATTATCGACTAGGTAAGCATAGAACACTTCATCTCCAACCACTTTCAGCATGTCTTGCCACAAGGCTACTTCATACATATCTCCATAAGGGCGGCCTATTGCAAGCATTAATTCCTTAACTGTATTATTAGCGGCTAACTCATCGCTGTATTTAATCATTGCAATTCTGGTAGATTTATTGAACGCATCCAAAACTTCTTCCTTATCGGCCTTTCTGGTCAACTGTACATTCCAGTAATGTAGATGGCTTAACGTTTCCGGTACTTTAACTGCTGATGTGATAACGTCAAAAGAGGGGTCAACGGATTGCGCATCCGGCCCCTGATGACTTGGTATTTCTTTTTCGGGAACTAGGGTATTCATAATCCCGGTCAAATGACTTTCCCATGGGTCGGTTGCACGACGAAGTAGAGTACCTCTTGCTTTTAAGAGCAAGCCTGCATTCTTCAGGGCGGTTAATGTTCTCACAATGGATGTAGTGTTGCAGGAAACTACTCTTGTAGCATCAAGGTTAAGTGCAGTGGCATAGTTGTTTTCGGCACTAAAGGAATGACCGGTTGTTTCATGCTTTTCACCTCCCTGTAAAATAAACTTTTTACCAAGTTTTTTATAAAGCTCTATATTTTGAGCAGCGATTTTCTTGGGTGTGCAATCCACAATAATATCTGATGATGCAAGCAGGTCGTTCAATGTGCCTGATGAATTTATTCCGGCTTCGTTCATCTTTGTTTTAAACATGTCATCGGAAGCAAACACGGGATATTTTTTCAATACTGCCATTTGAATGCGCCAGTCTGTTATTACATCGCATACACCTGCCAGTTCCATATCTTCTTGCAAATGCACTGCATCGGCAACCCGTTTGCCAATGACACCATATCCGTTAATGGCAACTCTTATTTTTTCCATAATATATATATTTAGCTTATCGATTAAATTAAAAGGTTTCCGATGTGTATTTCCTTTAATATTCTGTTTATGGCATTCCACCAGTTTCAAACCAATAGCTTATTCCATTAGGGCCTTTGCCAACCGGGATTGTGTGGATCACTTTTTGACTTGCCACATCAATCACAGAAACGGTATTATCTAAAGTATTTGTTACAAAAACTGATTTACCATCGTTGCTTACTACTACACCGTGAGCCTTCTTAAATCACCACCCGTTTTAAATTACGCTGCCATTTTCCGGCATTCTTCGGCGCATTTTCTACAAGCTTCTGCACATTCACGGCAATGATCCATTCCATGTTGTGCATGTTTTTCACATTCTGCAGCACATGCTTCACAGATGTCGGCACAAATGCGGCAAATTTCTTTTGCTTTGTCGCTGCCGAGGCTCATTAACTGTGCTGAGGCATAGCAGATCGCTGCGCATTCCATGTCTAACTGAATGCATCTCGCCATCATTTTTACATCTTCTTCCTCAGTGCATGATGAAGCACAGTGATTACATATTGCAGCACATTTTAAACATGCTTCAATACAACTTTGGTACGTGTGATAACCTGTCATAATTGTTGGTTTTTATGTTAATAAATAGGTTGGTTTTTTCAATAAATATGCAGTTCCTGCGCTGATCCTGTCGCAATCATAAGTGCGTTTGATCAGGCAAGCTATTGCTGGCTACTTTGATTTTTTTTAAAAAATTTATTTGCTTCTTTAACTTAGTTTTCAGCGGAGCATTTCTACCGTTATCGTTCACATCGTACTAACATTATACTTGCCCGCGCAGTTCATACTTTTCAACAGCAACAGGAGCCACCAGACTTTTTTAAATTCTCATCTACGGAAGCGCCGGCAATACTATAACCTACTTTCGCCAAGGCTTGCGTTAACTGCGCGGTATTAATCGATTTCTCTGCTTCAATAACTGCGCGTGGTGGATGCAGACTCGCTTTTACATTCTGTACGCCATCAATTTCTTTCAACGCTTCTTCGACATTTTTAACGCAGCCTTCGCAGGACATTCCTGTTATTTCAATTTGTTGTTTCATTTTGTTTGATTTTATTCTTTTATATATTGTTACTTTCCGACTATCTGTTTTACAATACGTTCTGTGAGCCTTACTTGGCCAAACTCGTGTTGCAATAAAATAGTTTTTTGAAAGCGAGCTGGCTGTAATTACTACTGTAAAAGTACAAGTTTCTTAAACGGATGTTCTGCATAATTTTCGTTAGTTTCTGTATAATTTCGCTTTGAAAAAAAGGCCAAGTAACATCAAAACTATACCTGAAGTTTATCGAGAGTTGCGCAAAAGTCCCTGTGATTGCCGTTTCTATTTCGCAACTATTTCCTATTTATAATTTCATACGCCTAAGTTCTAAGGTTAACTAATTTCATCATAGGGTCTTCGATTGGCTAGTTCAGCATTTTTATACTCAGTCATGCTCTCTCCGGTAATCTCTTTAAACTGTCTAGATAGGTGGTTGACGCTGCTGTAATCCAGGAGATGCCCTATTTCTGAAAAGGTGTACTGCCTGAGTTGAATAAGTTGCTTTACTTTCTCAATTTTTAATTTAATAAAATATTTTTCGAGCGTTGTATTTTCAAAGTGTGAGAACAACTTGCTCAGTGACTTATATTCGTGGTTGAACTCCGTGCTTAAAATTTGAGATAGGTTTACCGTGGAATCGAGAGGGGGCTCTTCTATTTTACAAAGCAAAAAATGTTTAATTTTTTCGACGAGCACTTCCTCTGGACTATGGATTATTTCAAATTTATTGGTATGGAGAACGCTTTCAATTTTCGCCAAGATTTCAGTATGATTACCAGCCATCTCGTCGATTACCAATACCCCGAGTTCAATTGATGAAACCTTAATTCCCAGTTGTTCAAGCTCTTGCCTAAGCACTTTGAGACATCGGCTGCAAACCATATTTTTAATATTTAATTTCATCACGTTGTTTTTAATTTTTGTTGATTCTACAGCACAGTCTTTTCCGATCCTTTTTTATTCTAAACGACCATTTCTGATACTCTAAAGACCACAGGCGAGCGTCATTTCTTATGTTCTGCGTTACTTACTATATTCGTTGTCACGAAAAAAATCTAACAGTTCTTTTTTTTTATCTGCTGATAATCTCGCGTTTCCGTGCATCATGCGGTATGATTTTAAAGGCATTTCGTCTTTCTCAATCTGGCTGATGATGCTTTTTATTTTTGCTTTTTTACGTCTTTTTGAATAGTTATTGAACTCATCAAAATTGAGTTCTTCTTTGCCTTTTTTAATATGCCGGGCCATGAACCACGCGCCCGGCTGTAATACCGAATACCAGGGATAACGGGTATTATTTGAATGACAGTCATAGCAGGAAACTTTAAGGATTGCAGCCACGTTGGCGGGCACCTTTTCGGTTTTTTCAAAACTTTGACCTGGCGGAACGGTGGAGACATTACGCTCCACCGGTATGAACTGAATGGCTAAAACAACCGCCACTACTATCACCGACAGCCAACCTATGATATTCAATTTTCTCATATTACATTGTGCTCATATCGTGACCCGCCATGGGATCTGCCCCTTTCTTAAATATATATTCGCTGTTCAGAAGGTAGGCCCCGGAGACCACTACTTCGTCTCCCGCCTTAATTCCTGATGTGATTTCTATTCTGTCTTCATATTCGAGACCCGTTTCCACCATTCTGTTGACGAAGGTGTTCTTCGCGGTTTTCACCCACACCGTGGAAGATTTGCCATCCCTGATTACCGCATCCACAGGCATTGAAAGACCATCACGGGATTTGTTTTCCACCAGAACATATACCGGCATGCCGGGTTTCAGCAGATTTCCTTTGTTGGGCACGGAAATGCGAACCAGATTTATCCTGCTGGAGGCGCTTATTTCAGGGTTTGTAAAATCAACCTTCCCATTAATCTTCAAATTATCCAGATCGGGAATATATACGGTGACCTTGCTGTCTTTCTGAAGGAGAGCCATTTGGGAAGAATACACCTGCGCCTCTGCCCAAAGCGATGAAAGATCTGCCAGATTCACGATGGTGCCACCTTCTGCAAGATAATCGCCTTCGGCAATGCTCAGATCGGTGATGTAACCGGCTGCATTGCTGAACACAGTGGTGGTAGGTGTGGCTTTTCCTGATCTTTCCAGCTGTTTGATCTGGCTTTCCGACATTCCCCATAAATAAAGCTTGTTTCGGGAACTTTGGAGCAGCTGGTCAAAATCAATGGACGTATTGCCGACGAAGAGCTTGCGTCTTTCTAATGCCAGCAAATATTCCTGCTTTGCATTATTGAGTTCTTCACTGTAAATATCGACCAACGGCGCCCCCTTCGGAACAAAATCGCCAATGTTTTTATAATACAACCGTTCAACTCTACCCATTACTCTGGAACTTACTGCCTGCATTTGGTACTGATTAAAATTGAGTGTTCCAGTCAGGGTAAGTTTGTCGGCCATAGACCCATCAGATAGCGCGACTGTTTTGATATTCCCAAGTTTAACCTGCTCGTCATTCAAGATAATTTCGTTAGGATCAGCATTCTTTTTCTTCTCGACAGGCACCAAATCCATGTGACAAATGGGGCATTTTCCGGGTTTATCGGAGACTACCTGCGGGTGCATGGAACAGGTGTAGTAGATATCGTGGCCGGCATGCGGATCTTCCTCCTTTTTACAGGAGTAAAGAAAAACCAGCAAGGCCAGCATTAAAATATTAAATTTCATCTTATCAATTTTTATCTGTTAATTTTTATGAAACTTTCGCTGTCCATCAGGTACTGTGCATTTTCGGCAACTCCATCTTCAGGAAGCAAACCACTGACGATCTGAATTTTATCGCCTACCACCGCGCCGGTAACAACCTTTTGGGCAATAAAACCGCCTTCAACTTTTTTGAACGCAATTTTATCAATCCCTAAAGAAACCACCGCTGATTTCGGTAGCCAGTCTGCCATTCTGTTGTGGCTCATAATCTCCGCTTTCACCTGACTTCCGACAGGAATTTTTGCGGTGGAATTATCAAAATAGACGCGCGCCGTTACGGTTTTGCTGCCCTGCCTGAAAAAGGGTTCAATAAAACTAATGATTCCTTTGAAGCGATTTTCAGGATTGGCTTCAGGGATGATCATGACTGACTGTCCTTTGCTGACCAGTGCAATGTCTTCAGAGAAAATATTGATCAGGGCCCAGGTTCTGTTGGGATTGTAGACACTGAAAATATTCTGTCCTTTCTGGAGATACATTCCCTCTTTTAGGGGTAGTTCAGCGGTGGCTGCCGTATTTGAAGCCATTGCGGGTGCAGATTGTGGTGATGACCCCATGCTTCCGGCCGATCCTGCCTGCTGAATGTGTCCGCTGTAATTGCTGAAAACCGGAACTGTGAGATCAGGTTTCCCTCGCTGGATGACTTTCTGTATCTGTGAAGCCGGCATTCCCAAAAGAAGGAGTTTCTGGCGTGAAGCATCGATCATTGTTTTGTTTGAGCGGTCATTTTTAATAACGAAGAGCAGGTTTTGCTGTGCGGTTAAAAGTTCCGGGCTGTATATATCTAAAATACGCTGCCCTTTCGACACTTTCTGGTATTTATACCGCACATAGAGTTTCTCGATACGGCCCGCAACGCGTGAGGAAATACTGCCAATCTGTCGAGTATCGTATTCTACCGTCCCTAAAGCATCAACCGTGGTGGGTATGTTTTCTCTTTTTACTTTTATTACGGGCTGTTCCGACACTACAAATTCATTGGTTGGTTTCAGCAGATCGTCGAGTTTAATCCCCTCTTCCTTTTTTTCAGGGGCATCTTTCAGGACCAAATCCATCCCACATTTGGGACATTTGCCGGGTTTGTCTGAAATCACTTCCGGGTGCATCGGACAGGTATAAGTATGCATTGCAGCTTCTGCCGAGTGCTTATCTTCCCAGAACTTAACTTTGTCACACGCCGTCAAAGCAAATAAAAGCATAGTGAATATTATAATTTTTCTCATCTACTTTCAATTAAGCGGTCAATTTCAGTTTGCGTCTGCAGTGCTTTGGTAAGGATCTCGAAATATTCCAGTTGGGCCATATTCAGCTGTTCCCATGCGTCATATAACATGAAGAGTTCTTCCGTATTCTGCTCGTAGCCCAACTGCATGGATTTGTAGTTGTTTTTTAAGGCCGGAATAATGGTGTCTTCATAGAGTTTCAGCTGATTTTTATTCAGGTCCAGTTCATTGCGCATTCCGTAGGCCATTCCGCTGTATTCGTTCACCATCATTTCTTTCTGTGCCTGCAAGGCTTCTTCTTTCAGTTTCAGGCTTTCAATATTGGCTTTATTCATGCCTGAAGCCCAGGATACGAAAGGCAGTTTTGCCATCAGCATCAGAGAAAACTGCATGGGCTGGCCACCAAAACCAAACATGTTTTCGAACTTTACGCCAAATTCCGGCTTTAGATTCTGCTTTTCCAGATCCTGTTTGAGTTTGGCAATATTGATTTCCCGGTCGATGCCGCGGAGATCACTTCTGTTCTGATAAAAGAGATCCTGACCAAAAGTCTCGAGAGAGTAGTCATTCAGGTTGTATTCGGGCTCAATCTCCAGCGGTGCGAGCGGGTCTCTTCCCATGAGGGCATTCAACCGGATCCGGTTGACGCGGAGGTCATTCTCGTACATGAGCTGCATGTTTTTGGAGCTTCCGAGGGCGGCTTTGGCTTTGTAATATGCAGATATTTTGGAAAGCCCGTTTTTGTACCGGATCTCGGCGTTTCTGATCATGAAATCCAGCATCTTTTCGTTTTCCTTTACGACCTGCAGCTTTTTATCCAGGACGATTGAACTGTAATACAGTTTTTTCGCATCCTGAAAGTTTTCATTGAGGGCCGCATAAAGCTTTTCTTTTTCTACGGAAGACATTGCCTTCATCAGATTTTCGTTGGCGTTGAGTTTCTTTCTGTTAGGAAACATCTGTTCCACCGAAACTGCTACTGAGCCCATGCCGAGCATATCGCCGTCGCGCTGCCAGAGTTTTGCATTATAGGGCGTCATGAAGAAACCTGCTCCCACCGTTGGAGGCATCCAGCTTCTTGCTCCTTTTGCGGCAGCATCCATTGACCGGATTTCGGCATTGTACATTTTTACCACCGGATGGTTGGCTGCGATACTGTCCATTACAGCGGGCAGGGACATTTGCTGAGCAAAAGTGGCGGTAAAAAGCAAGGTAAGTACTCCTGTTATTATGAATTTTTTCATTTTGTAATCATTTAAGGATTAATGGGAAGCGTCGAGGACGTCAATTTTCCCCAGTTTGTTCAGTTCCCACTCTTTCTGCATATAAAAGATAACAGGTGTTACCAAAAGGATGTGAATTGCGGAAGTAAAAACGCCACCCACCATCGGTAATACGATTGGTTTCATCATATCACTTCCAACGCCGTGACTCCACAGGATGGGAACCAGTCCAAAAAGGGTAACACACACTGTCATAATTTTAGGTCTTAATCTTTTGGCTGCACCGTTGATCACATATTCACGAAGTTCTTCATTGGTAATGGTCTCCCGTGAGTTGCCATTTTTTGCAATAAGCTGAACCATAGCGTCGTTCAGGTAAATTACCATCACGATTCCGGTTTCCACCGCAAGTCCGAACAGGGCAATAAAGCCCACTGCTACAGCTACCGAGAGATTCACTCCCCAAATCGAAATCATAAAGACACCCCCGATTAGGGCAAAAGGAATACTGATGAGATTAAAGAAAGCTTCGCGGTAAGAATTGAACGCAAAATACATCGAAAGGAAAATCACTATTAATACGAGGGGCATAATCATTTTTAAAGTCTGCTCGCCCCGAATCAGGTTTTCGTACTGACCGCTCCATTCCACGAAATAACCTTTTGGCATTTTGTTAACCATGTTATTGAGTTTTGCCTGGGCTTCTTTTACGGTACTGCCTAAATCCCGGTCGCGTACGTTGAATAGAACAGTTCCACGCAACATTGCATTTTCAGAATTGATCATTGGTGGTCCTTCTGTAAGACGAATGTCAGCCACTGCACTTAGCGGAATGGAACCAAATTCCATCGTCTGCATGGGCAATCTTCTCAGAGATTCCAAATTATTTCTGAAATCCTGGCCGTATCTGGCATTTACCGAAAAGCGCTGTCGGCCTTCGACGGTGGTGGTTAGTTTCATTCCGCCAAGGGCACTTTCCACGACGGCATTTACATCATCCACGCTTAGCCCGTATCTTCCTACTTCTTCGCGTTTCACTTGAATGTCCACATATTTTCCGCCGGTGATGGGTTCTACATACATGTCTTTTATTCCTTCAATACCGGTGAGTTCCTTTTTAATCTTTTCTGAAAGGACGGCAATACTGTCCAGGTTCTGTCCGTACACTTTTACGCCCACATCCGTTCTGATCCCGGTTGAAAGCATATTGATTCGGTTGGAAATCGGCATGGTCCAGCCATTGGTAACGCCTGGAATCTGCAGTTTGGCATTCAGCTCATTGATGAGATCATCTTTTGTTTTGCCCTCGCGCCATTCGCTTTGCGGTTTCAACAAAATAATGGTTTCAATCATGGAGATGGGTGAATTATCTGTCGCCGTGTTGGCTCTTCCGGCTTTTCCGAGGACATGATCCACTTCCGGAATTCCCTTAATGATTTTATCCTGTACCTGCAGTAATCTTTTGGCTTCAGAGTTTGAAATATCGGGAAGGGTAACCGGCATAAAGAGCAGGGATCCTTCATCCAAAGGCGGCATAAACTCACGTCCAAGGTTCATTATCATTGGAATACTGATGAGCAGTGCCAAAATATTAATTCCCAGCGTGGTTTTTTTCCATTTCATGCACCATCTTATCAGCGGTTCGTAAATCCGTTCCAAGCCTCTGTTTATTGGGTTTTTATTATCGTCCTTAAATTTTCCCTTCATGAAAAAGGAGATGAGCACCGGGGCAAGGGTAAGCACCAGGATTGCATCAACAATCAGGATGAATGTTTTAGTGTACGCCAGCGGATGAAAAAGTTTACCTTCCTGACCGGTCAACATAAATACCGGGAGAAAAGAAACCACGATGATTACCGTAGAAAAAAATACGCCTCTGGATACCTGTAAGGATGATTTTTCGATAATCTTCAACCGAATGTCTTCGGGAATTTTAACGTAACTGTCTTTCTCTTTGTCTTTTTTTCTGAATATATTTTTAAACCAGTTGGTCTTCATTGTTATGGGTTTTTATTTTGTTGATGGTTCTGCCAATCGGAGAGATTTTTATAGGCATTTTCAGACATGATAATTCCGTTATCTACAATCACCCCAATTGCCAGCGCAATTCCTGTAAGGGACATGATATTGGAGGAAAGTCCAAACGCATTGAGCAGAATAAAACTGATGGCAATGGTGACTGGAATCTGAATGATGATGCTCAATGCACTTCGCCAGTGGAATAGGAACAGAATAACAATGATTGCCACCACGATAATTTCTTCAATCAGCTTGGTTTTAATATTGTCTATTGCCCCTTCAATCAGCGTACTGCGGTCGTACGATGTCTTGAAGGTGACGCCTTCAGGGAGTCCTTTTTCAACGTCCTTCATTTTCTCTTTCACATCGTTGATGACCTTATCCGCATTTTCGCCATACCGTGCCACTACGATACCGCCCACGACTTCGCCTTCACCGTCTGCATCAAAAATACCCAGACGCAAATCACCACCCATCTGCACAGAGCCAATATCTTTGACCCGCACGGGAATACCGTTGTAATTTCCCAAAGCAATTTCCTCGATATCGGCTACGTTCTTGATATAACCCAGGCCGCGAATGATATAAGCCATATCGGCCATCTCAAATTTACGTCCGCCCACATCATTATTGTTGGCTTTCACTTTGTTCATCACATCCATGAGGGATACGTTATAGTACTGGAGTTTTACAGGATCTACAATGAGTTGGTACTGTTTTTCGAAGCCGCCAAAGGAGGCTACTTCCGCCACGCCGGGAACCGTCTGCAGAGCAAATTTCACATACCAGTCCTGGAGGGCGCGCTGGTCTCCCAAATCCATTTTGGGTGCATCGAAATGATACCAGAAGACGTGACCTACACCGGTGCCATCCGGTCCGAGAGTAGGGGTAACATCCTGCGGGAGTAAGCGCTGCGCATAATTGAGCCGTTCCATTACCCTGGTTCTGGCCCAATATATGTCCACGTTATCTTCGAAAATAACATACACGAAGCTCATCCCAAACATGGAAGAGGCGCGGATGTTCTTAATTTTCGGAATTCCCTGAAGGTTGCTGACCAGCGGGAAAGTCACCTGATCTTCAATAATCTGGGGACTTCTGCCCATCCACTCCGTAAAAACGATGACCTGGTTCTCACTCAGATCCGGAATTGCATCGATGGGATTGTCCCTTACCGCAAAAATACCCCAGATAAAAAGGCCGATTGCTATCAGCAAAACGAAATACCTGTTGCGGAGGGACAGTTTGATTAAATTTTGAATCATGGTTCTGTACGGTTTTACTTAATTTCTTCCTGAACCTCGCCACATGAAAGCATTTCTTTGCCGTAATAAGGATTCTTCACCTCACGTGAATCGCTAAGCCAGAAGGCCCCTTTGTTATCATTATACATCGGGCAGAATACTTTGTACACCGGTTTTGGAGTTCCGAAATCTTTCAGCAGGTCGTAAAAATCTGCGCTCATTAAATCCAGATGTTCGCGCTGATGATCAATCTTTCCGGCGTTATCTGCAATGTGCTCGGCGTTTTCACTGATGCTTGATTCGAGATCAGCAAATTCTTTTTTCTGTTCAGCAGAAAAACCGTTTTTGTCTATTTTGGGAAAAGAAGCGAGGATCCCTTTGGCCGCACTCACCGCTTCTTTATCATCATCACCGGACAACGCGAATGTAAGGTGGGTGTAATGAGAATAGAGCTCCGTAAGGTCAGCGGTAGTTTTTTTGGCGGTGGTCACGGTTACCTTAGCATCCATTGCCATATTGTCCATCGCTGAACTGTCCGACATTGTACTCATATCATGCTGCATGGTTGTACCAGTGGTGTTTTTCTGTTCTTTGTTTTCCTTACAAGAAGTGAATGCAAAAGTGCCGATTGCCAAAAGGCTGAATAGTATTGTTTTCATTATTTTATCAGGTTAAAGGTTATTGATTATTTTTTAAAAAAGGCTTCGTAGTTTGCTTTATTTTCGAAGTACACGACATTATCATTTTTATCAGAGATCGCAATAATTGCGGTTGCTTTATCGATGAGTTGATGAGATATGGGATCGTATGCCATGCGGGCATTTTCTTCCTGCGGGATTCTGAGTTTGCAGTTTTCACAGCAACCATAATAGGTTTTGCCGTCATGTTTTACTTCGAGCTGTTTTTTGCCCATATAGGCATTGTTTACCATACATACCTCATCGTTGGGAACAATGTCACCGGTGGTGAACTTTGCGACCGCAATTTGTGTACTTTCAGCTTTTGAATTGTTGCAGGAAACGAGGAACACCGCTATAAAAGCGAGTATTCCCAAAAGAATATTCTTCATTAAATTTTATATTATAGGTTAATAGTGAGCCTCCTTGTTTGAGAAAGTGCTTTTGAACATCCGGTTCCTCAAATTATCCTTTACTAAAAAAGGAAAGTCTATTTTGAAAGAGCTTAAAGGAGCGTTTGAAGTTCAAATGTATTTACAGCGCCGCTAAAAAAGAACGGGCTAAAGTGTCATAAACACTTCACGACCAGACACAATTCGGGCTGTAAAAGAAGATCTTAACCTATTTTGGGCGGTTCCCAAATGGTATGGAATCCACCGGAGTAATGGGGATTCTGATAAAAGAAATTAGAATTTTTGTCATCGTAACCGGACGCTTCGTTTTTAGAATCCTCTAAAAATTTGCTGTCTGCTAGAATGGTATACTGAGCAGTGCTGCAAAGGTTACCGCTGCAATTTCCTGAGCATCCATCGGTTTGACAATTGTGTGATTTTGGGTGACAGCATTCTTCTTTGCAATCGCCGCTGTCGCAAGACGGCTGTATCTGTGCGAATGACTGTTTTATGAAAGTTTGCGAACTGGTCGCGGTTTTAATAACCTGCTTCTCCTTTGTACTGCAAGCCTGAGAAATCCCTGGCGCCAGAAATAACGCGAGTGTAAGGGAAAGCAACAGTATTTTAAAATTTCCGACCATTGTAGGTAAACAGCACAAAGATAGGGAATTATTTTAGAATGGACAAATAATTTTTAGTCTACCTACTCTCATACCCCCCTCCTTAAACTTCAAGAACTTTTCTGCGTCCTTTGGGTTTTTCTGCATCCATTTGTTCATCAGCTTAGTGTTGTATTCTAGTTGCTTCACCTGCTCGTTTTCATAAATCGCCTTGTTTTCATTCTTGATCTCCTTGAGGATTTCCTCTCGAACCTCGGTCTTGGTGCGGATGCTTTCGCGGTACCAGATTTTTCCGAGATAAACAGTTGCTGATAAAATAAAAAATGCAACCAGCAATATAGCCAGGATTCCGAAAAACCAATATTTAACTGTATCTGATTTCTGATGGAATTTTTCCAGATGCTTTATAACGTCCGGAGATAATTCCGCGATAATATTGTTGGGGATGGATTTGAGCAATTCCTGCCGTTTTAGATTTTCTTGATGTGCCAGTGCTTGGATTTTCTTTACATCCTCCTTGATGTCGCAGTACATGTGGAAAATCGCCTTCCCCGAAATTTCTACCGCCTTATTACTTTCTATGACGCGGTGCAAAAGTTCGATGCCTGCATCTTGTGAAGAATAATTTTCTGTATTCATGTCTTGGTTGTTAAATTCGTTGTTCATTTTACTTTTTTTGATGTTGTTTTAACTTATCTCCTTCTTTTTCTCTTCCTCAGCAATTCGTCGTCAGCCGCCGGTGTGTAGCTCGGTTTGAGGAGTTCCTTCACGGCATTTTCAATCTCCCTGAGGGCTGATTTTTCCGGATTTTTTATTTCGTTCGTTTGTGGATTACTCTGACTGAAAATTGCCGACTGGTGGCTTTCCGCATTCCGGTTTAGAATTTCTTTGATATCTTTGATTTTCAGTTTGTTTGTAATCTCGGAAAGTTTGTAACCGGGATGGTACTGCCTCTGGGTTTCGTCGTTAATATCGCTCAGTTTCACAATCCGCATCCCCGACACGCCGTCCTTCACATTCTGCGAGAGCGTCACTTTATAACCACATCGCCGCATATAATCGACCAAGTCATCAAAATTTCTTGAGACCTTCAGACAGTTTTGCAGCACTTTCAGCATCTGCTGCTTTTTCTCTTTCCCTATTTCCACATCTGTTTTCAGGTTCATCTCTTTGCAAACATTTCTCACTGATTCACCGAAGCGCTTTCCGATATTGGCAGATTTTACCGTGCATTTACCATAAACATCTATGCGGTTCACGATGAAGTGGATATGTTTCTGCTTCGTGGAATTGTGGACATTCAAGACGATCAGGTTATTTTCTGTAAGTCCCACATCTTTCAATGATTTTAAAGCCAGTTCCTTCAGCTCTTCGTTGGTCAGTCTGTCGCCGATTTCCTTTGGTGGAGAAATGTAGCCCGTCAAAGCCCATTTCTTGACATTGGGATTTCTCTCGGCGACAATCTTCATCTCTTCAAATCTTTCCTCCGGCATTGTTGAAAGCAGGTTGTTGGAATAAATACATTCCGCCGTGCCTTTGTCATTGCCATTGTATTCAATCGCGATCTTACTGATCCTCCTCGTCGTTGCCGAATTGTTCATGCTTGATGATTTGTTGGTAGAGGTATTCCCGGATTAACCTCGTTGTGGTTTGAATTTCCTCAAGGATCTCTTTCTTGTTTTCAAACTCGTTCCATTCTCTGTTCCTGAGCAGATTGGATATCCTTATAAAGTTGTTGCCGTAATTCAACAGAACCGCATCGGTTTGAAACTCGTTAACTTTAATTTCCTTTTCGGTAGAAATCAGCCTTAAATATTTTGAAATTTTCAGGTTATATTTTTCTGCTTCCTTTCGAATTTTCTCAAACTCCTTTTCGGTAAAACGAACTGAGACTACCTTCGAAAATTGGTTCGCCGTCTTCTTTTTCAAACCTCCCTCTCTACCGATTTCGCGAAAGCGGTTCCTCCTTTTTTCTTCGGCAACCTTGGCAATTTGCTGCTCGGAAATCTGTCTTACAAACTGTTTTAAAAAGTCATTTTTCATATTGTGTTTATGTGGTGTTTAATTTTTTTATAATTTTAAACTATGGGCTTGAATCGTAGTTCCAGACATGCGTTTCCGACGATAGGAGGAAACCAAAAAGCCCGATTTTTACGACAAGCCCCACGCTTGTTGTAAACATTGGGTACTTTTTGCACTAAGTACATGGCAAGTTTTTACCCAGCTTTTTTAGAGTATTCCACTTGTGCTTATTTTAAGCAGGCCGGCTTGTATGAATCTTCATCTTTTTCTCCTGTAAATATCCCGGTTTCCCTCGGACTCGTGTATGGCTGTTTGATTTTTTTCAAGCTTATTTTCAAGTGTCTTTTCTTCCTGTGATATCAGGAAATCATTCAGATCTTGATGAGGGAAATATTCATTCGACCGGTCATCTGCCTCCGGGAATATTTTCAAAATTGAATCCCTGCACTGTTCGCCGGCGCGGTCGTTATCCAAGTACATTTCAACAGATTTATAATTTTCAAAAAGCCCTGATGCCTTGTGAACCATGGCGACAGAGTTCAGAATCAGATGGTCGGAGGGTATCTTTTCCGGTTCTAAAATTTTAAAGGAGAGGTAATCGGTAAATCCCTCGAAAACCTTGAGGTTTTCAGAATTATTTTTTATCGTGGTGATATCCTTTTTTCCAAGACAGATTTTGGAAAAACTGCTGCGGATTTCGTAGCCTCCCGAATCGTTTTTGAATCCTAATCCGAAATAGTTCTTCCCATTCATTTCGTAATGAATTTCCTGAAGTTCAGATTTTTGAGATTCGAGTTTTCTATATTTTAAATATTCAATCAACGCTGGATGTGACACTTCTTTTACTTCTAATATTTGATAAGATTTAGTTTCTTCTTTTGGATTGTTTAAATTTCCCTTTTGCTTTTGAAAAGAAAAATCAAACTTTTCAAGATATTCAAGAGCATCGGATACAGTGCATTGTTTGAGCTCCTGAACTATCGACACGACATCGTATTGTTTTCCAATGCCAAAATCAAAGGCAATATTTTTCACATAATTCACTAATAAACTTGGCGTTCGTTCTTGTCGATTGATAGCATAATAATAGGCGGTTTTCGGATGTTCTTTGCTTGGGAATAGAGAAAAACTTTCCATTACTTCTTTGATGCTGATATTCTCGTTCGCTTGTTTGCAGTTCATTTTTTGTGTTTTTTAAAGTTTATCTTTTTATATCCAGTTATGTTTTTACCGTTTTTCCATACCTGCCTACCTAAATATTGAATATCAGTTAGTTATATTATTTTATGACTTACCTTGTTGTTACCTGTAAATTGGATCCCTTCTTTAACTATGGTAGTTTAGGTAAAGTCTTAGCTATTTTATTACCTTCATAAAAATTTGAAAATGAGTTCTGTAAGTCCACTTAGGTAAGTAGGTAGGTGTGTTGCCAGTTTGGTTTAGAATTTCCTTCAGTCAATCTTTCTTCGGATCAGGTAGCCGTAAACCTGGAGTTTCGGATGCTTGATTCTTTCATACTTGAGCCTGGTGAGCGCCTTTCCGACCTTGATGTTGTTCAATCTTAAATTCAGGGCGTTGTTCATTGCCACAACGATGTCCGTCGCCGTAAGAAAGTCCTTGATGTCCTTCGATTTCTCGAAGTGTGCGGAAACGATTTCCTGCTCAAGTGAAAGCTGGGAAAACTGCTCGTTCCTCAGCTCATTAGCCTCTATGTCCGAGAGCGTCATTTCCGGTTGGTAATTTTTTCTTTCAAAAGCATTGTGGTACGCCTGCGCCCATACTTGGTCGATATCTATTTCCTTGGAATAATTGAAGTCAATGCTTAAAACTTCGAAAACCAGCCACCTTACGCTTCCTGTCTCGTCGGTAAGGAAATCTGTTCTGTTGGTGGAGGCAACAAAGGAACATATCCTATCCATGTTCTCCGGCTTCCGTCCGTAAGGCACCCTTACTTTTGCGCCGCCCATCGAGATGAAGGATTTCAGGGTGTTGACATCCGATTTGGACAGCACGGCCAGCTCGTCCGCATTGAGGATGAAATTTTTGCAGATGGCAATGATGCCGTCCTTGTCCACTGTGACATTTTCGGAATAATAATCCCTGAGCCCGTCCGGGATGAGGAACCGCAGGAAGGTGGTTTTGCCCGTGTTCTGTTTGGAGCTTGCCAGCACGAGGCACTGCTTGTTGACATAGTCTTTCTTCAATGCGCAAAGCACGGCGCGGGTCAGCCACTTCTCGAGATGGTAGCGGAACGCTATGCTGTCGTTGGTCCGAACAAATCCCGTCAGCTTCCGGATATGGTCTTCGCCGTCCCAGCCCGCGAGTTTTTTAAAGTATTCCGCTATCGGGTTGTATCTCTTTATCAGGTGGCTCCGTACGAGGATCTCCAACTTCTGCATGGTGATCTGCATCCCGGCCTGTACGAGTTCTATCAGCAGGGAGTTGATGTTTAGCTCTGTCCAGTCATCCTTTCCCTTGAGCGATATTTCTATCTCCAGGGCGATGGCGTTAAAGCGAAGGTCATACTTGCTTTCAAGATACTTCATCACCATATCGAAAATGGTAGTGGTCTCGGAAGCGGTTTGGTAGAGTACTGGGATTTTTTGCTCTTCAGCCGGCTTGTTGGTTATTTCTTCCATCTCTCCAGAATTTCCTGCTCGAATGCATCGTAGTCATCATTTTGTATTTCCTCCACATTATCCCCCAGAAGATAAGCTTCGAGGTCCTCTTTGCGAAAGTAGATTTTCTTTTGCCCCTTCTTTTTGTAGGCCTTCAATTTGCCGTGGTGTTTGAGTTGGTAGAGATAGTCCGGATCCAGGTTGAGGAACAGCGCGGCCTCTTCCTTAGAATAGATGTTCTTGGTTCCGAGGGCGAGCATCTGTAGCGCCTTCGAGGTAAACTCTTTTTGCGAGTTTACCAAGGTGGACATTTGGCTTTCTAGCGCAGCTAGTCTTTCTTGGTCTTTCATTTCGTTGAATTTTGTTGAGGCCAAGATATTTCCCAAAGAAAAAGCCGCCTAAAAGCGACTTAAAAAGTTTTTTGTAAAATAAAACAACCTAAAGAAATGTGCATTTCGCAGGAGGTTTTGTTTTATAATGGTTTAGTCAATAAACCATTAAAAGCGACTAACTGTCGCCTTTATAATTCTGATTATCAGACAAATATGATTTTTAAAGAGAAAATGTTTTTTTGGATTTTAGACTATATATCATCCTGAACATCGCTGTTGGAAAGATATTTTGAGAGGTTCCTGCTGTTTATTGGCTCTTCTGCGATATTTCCGAGCCTGTCTTTTGCCGAGGTGACGGCGTTGATAATTTTGCAGGTTTCGGCTTGGGTTATTGTGCCGGATTTACAACTTTCCATAACATTAGTAAAGGCCGATAAAAAGTCCAAAATAGGCTGTACGCTCACGCCGTTCCTTGCAGGCTTTGTAAACAGAATCTTTCCAGAGTTTTTCTTCCGCAGTAAAAAGTCCGATAAAACCCTCTCGGAATCTTTAGAAATAAAATAATCCCGCAAAATGTCATCAATGACCATATTCGGATTCTTTTTTATTTCAAAAGCAAAATCGGATTCCTGTAGGATATTATTGTTGTGTTTTGCGAGTTCGTTGGTTTCAGATAAAATGATTTGTTGATTATTTAATTCGTTTGAAATCTTAGTGCCAACTTTCAAAAATTCTCTTTTTAACTCATTGGAATGGTGTTCTATTTTATCTGCCGTGTCTTGCTTTTCTCGGAACTCAAACCTTTCGCTATAACTGTTTTTCTTGAATTTTTTGAATGCCTGAATTGGCTTAAATGGGTGTTCCATTTTTACCTCGAACAGTATTACGGCGAGAATTTGAAGAATGATATAGAATAGGATTTGGGTAAAGTCGATCTTCTCGGCATGGATATCTTCCAGTATTTTCCCGCCCCAGAAAAAGGAAAGCGACAATGAAACCAAAAATAAATTCAAAACGATTAAAAACCGCTGGGTGTTCCACTCGTTATACCAGTTTGCCTTTTCCTTGGAGTAATAGTTTATCGCAAACGGACTGAACGCAAACCAAAGCCGCCCTGCAAGATAGAAGGGGACAAGGATTGTAAAGGTTACCATTAGAATATATATTGCGATATAGAAGTTAGTCATAGATAACGTACTAAAATATTCTTACACAAAAATAGGATCAGCAACAAAAGTTGGGGAGTAATGGCAAAAATTGATACTTTTGTAGAGGATGAAAACAGAAGACCTACTCAAGCTATTATTACCTGAATACTTAATTGAATACTTTGATGTTGTAAAATTTGAAGATATTGATGGCTTGCTTCACCTTTATTTTGAAGAGAAAAATACAATTCCCAAAGAATTTTCAGTTTTACAGCTTCAATCTAAAGGCTTTCATGAAGAGATTACGGTTGATGACTTTCCGCTTCGTGGAAAAGCCGTACAGCTGCATATCAAACGCAGAAGATGGACTGATTTGAAGTCAGGCAAAATTCT
>NZ_FTPU01000046.1 GCF_900108115.1 Epilithonimonas bovis DSM 19482 | reverse complement strand
ATCTACGTTCAGACGGCAAATTTTTGTTTCCGGTAAAGGCTTTGAGTAAAGTTTTCAGGGCTAAATTTTGTGAGAAATTAAAAGATAAAAACCTTGAAGAATATACCAAAATCAGGCAAAATCTGTGGGAAAAACCTTGGGTGGTTTACGCCAAAAAGCCTTTTGGAAGCCCAAAATCTGTGGTAGAATATTTGGGCAGATACACGCATAAAATCGCCATCAGCAACCAGAGAATCAGGAAAATTGACGCGGAAACGGTAACTTTTTCTTACAAAGATTACCGCCAAAAAGGCATCAAAAAGCAGATGGTTTTAAGCCATGAAGAGTTTATCCGAAGATTTGCGATGCATATTTTACCGAAAAGATTTGTAAAAATCCGTCATTATGGTTTTTTGAGCAGCACCTGGAAGCGTATCAAACTTAAAAATCTACAACAAAATTTAGGCATCCAGTCCAAAGAAAAGCTTCCGCCAAAAGCTTTTCAGCCGAAATGTAGTTGTTGTAAAGATGGAAATCTTGTGACGATTGCCACGTTCGATCTTCGAGGTCCGCCGCAATGGTTTTTGGAGATGAGCCGAAATTTACCTGCTCCTAAATCTGCATTTTAAAAGATTTGGGTAAGGGATTTTATGTCTAAAGGTGAAAGAAAACACAATAAAACCAAGAAAAAACCACCAAAATCACCCACAAAAAAAGAGACTCTTCTCAAAGTCTCTTGTATCTCTAAAAATCTTTTGTCGATAAACCCATAGTGTGGGAAAATACCCAACCAAAAGCTCCCGAAGCTTCCGTTCAACAGGGTTTTCATTGTTCGTGCTTCGCACGCAACGAAAACTTAGCTATTAGCGGCTGGTGCTTTTATTTCGTTGATAAATAAATTTCAACTTCTGAATTTTCTCCATTTTGTGATTTTTCTCCATAAACTTCAAAGTCATAAGAATATTTTCTATTCAGTTCATTGTCACGTTTCCAAATGTCAAACCAAATGTCCAAAACCGCTTTTGGCATTTCTCCTTTCGCTATAAACTTTTGGAAATTGTCAGATTTGAATTCACGTCCAATAAGTCCGTCTGGAATTTCGTCAAGTGTTGAAACTGTCAAGCCTATAATTGTCGTGTATTCGTCTGTAAAATCACTTTTATAGTCTGTGTAAATTGAAATAATTTCAAATGATTTCTTGTTAGGAACTTTTTCAATTATTTTTTCCGAAAAAAATCGTTCCCAAAGCTTCCCTAAATCTTCTTTAGATTGATTGTCTTTATTTGTCGTTCGTGTCGAAATTCCAATTATTTTAAATCCGTTTGTCATTTTATTTTTATTTTTTTACAATTCTGTCAACAGTAATAATTCTGAATGTGTTTGAATTTATTGTTACAATTATATTGTTTTCAATATTCGTTGCATAAAAATTCTTTCCTTTTTTCTCGAAATTCTCTTTTGATGTTTGCTTTAAAATTTCGAGAAGTTTTTTTTCAATTTCTGGTTTTGAATTGTTTGTTTTCAATTTTTTATTAATTCGCTCATAAACAAGTTCTGTGTAGCAAATGTTGTCCAATATTTTCGATTTGTCAATATTCATTTTTTCTGTCGTTTCTTTTCTGACGTGAGTTTCGGTACACTTGCCGCTAACGTGCCGCGTATTGGCGATGGGCGGGATTTTTAGCACTGAACTTTAATCGAAGAACAGAAGTTGAATTTTGCACTTCCGTTGATACGAAGCCGTTCAGCCCGCCTATTGCCAATACGATGTTGTACGACGTAGTTATGTTTTGGGTTTTAGTCCAGCTAAATATTTTCGTATGTCATTTTCTAATTTATCCGGGTATTTGTACTCTAATTTTTTTGACAATTCAGTTCCTATTTCTGAAACTAAATCAGTCATTGAAAATAGAGCAGTCCAATTTTCCTTTATATCGCTCCCTGAAAATGTTTGTTCTGTTTTAGCCCACATTTCCTGGTTAAGATACTTTTTGAAAAGTCGTCCATATTTATTGGTCGTTATGTTCCAATTGTGTTCACTTGCAATGTGCCATTCAATTAAAGGAATTAAATATTCTGTGCGAATAACGGTTTCCGACATAAATTTCGCATAGAATATTTCATCTCTCACAAGACACTTTGCCACGTAAGTTGTGTCCCACCAAAAATCGTTTATTAGATTTTGAAACTCTTTTTCAGACGGTTTTTTGATAATGGAAATTTGATAAGTTGGTTTCAGCATTTGCTTTGTAATACCATCTTTATCAATTAAAATTTTATAACCAATATCCCAATCTTCTGGTAATTCTTTCTCTTGCGTTTCCTTTATAAATTTTGATTTGCTGTAAAGTTTAAAATCTACTTTCACACCGTCTTCATAAAGTAGCATTTTCATTGCGTGTTTATGGTTAAAACAACTTTCGTCTTCTTCAATCATAGCAATTGGATTTCCGAATTTAAGCGTCCAGCTTTTGTCTGAAATGTAATTTGTATTATCCTCAAAAACAAATTCAATGTCTAAATCACTAAATTCGTCAACAAGTGCTAAAGGATTTACAAGTGAACTTGTCAGAAGAAGAACTCTTACATCTTCGTTTTTCTCCGACCATTCTATAATTGTTCTTAACTTTTCTTCTCTGACTTTCATTTTGTTTGGTTCGGTTTTACTATGTCGTACAACACTCAAATATACGAAAGTTTTTAATTGTACAAACAAAAATTGCATTTTTATTCAAAACCTATTATATCAGTACATTAGGAGATTTTATTTATTGCGCATTTTATCTAGAATAGAAATATTTTATTACATTTGTTAGGTGTTGTTTAATATGTTTTACGCAATGGTTTTCTCAAATTATAATTTTTCTTTTGGTGCCCATCACGACAAAGATATTATCTTTATCCGGTTTCCCTTTGACCAAAATTTGATAAATGATCTCAAAAAAAGATTTCCCCATGTCAAATGGAGCCGTACACATACTTGCTGGTACCTGCCGGATCTTCCTGCCATCCGGGAAGTTCTTAAACTGCCACCAAAAGAATGGGGAGAAAGGATATCCGGAAAAATACAGCCCGTTAATCAGGATGCCCTCAAGAGATACATAGATCAGCTGATGCTGAAAGCTTATTCTCCACGAACTATTAAAAACTATTTGTCGGAATTTGCCCATCTTTTGACCACGCTGAAAAATTATCCTGTAAATGATTTGTCAGAAGAACGCTTGAAAGACTATTTTCTTTACTGTGTTAAAAAAGAAGGCATAAAAGAACGGCATCTGAACAGCCGAATCAATGCTATCAAATTTTATTTTGAACAGGTTTTGCACAGGCAGAGGATGTTTTTTGATATTCCAAGGCCTAAAACGCCGGCAAAGCTTCCTCAAATATTAACGAAGTCTGAGATCAAAAAAATATTTGATCATTGCAACAACCCCAAACATCTTCTTATGTTACAGCTATCCTATGGTATGGGCCTTCGGGTAAGTGAAATCGTAAAATTGAAAGTGGCGCATATCAATTCCGAAGACATGCTGGTGCTCATTAGCGGTGCAAAAGGGAAAAAAGACCGATATACCAATCTGCCGGCGTCTGTGCTAGGCTCGCTGCGCCAATACTATAAGGCTTACCGCCCAAAAGAATGGCTGTTTGAAGGCCAATATGGCGGCTCTTATTCCGTACGCAGCGTGCAGACAGTTTTCAAAAATGCCATGATAAAAGCCGGTGTTCATAAAACTATCGGGATCCACGGTTTGCGGCATAGTTATGCTACCCACCTGTTGGATTGCGGAGCCGATATTCGTTTTATTCAGGAACTGCTCGGGCATCATTCTATAAAAACAACACAAATATATACCCATATCAGCGATGTAAAAAAATCATCCATCAAAAGCCCTCTCGATCTTTTGTAATAAGTAGATAAAGGAAAACAGATAAAAGACTTACAGTCAAACTATTTTAGTCTAAAATATATTATTAATTCCTTTCAAAACTTAATTACGATACACTTAAATTAATCTACATTAAAGATTGAAAATAGTTTCACAGCAACCATTCACGGCTGTTGAATCACTCTCGATAATGCCCCACTACGCATTAATCCTTTGGTTTATCAATTTTGTAAACAATAATTTTTTTAAGGATTCTCCATTCATAGCAAAGCCATAGTAAAGCCATAGTAAAGCCATAGCAAAGCCATGGATAGTTCATGGATCAGAAACTGGAGCGGTATTATGAAATTATTAATAGATATACAACTAAGATATCAATAATTCAAAATATCTGCTGTCTCGGCCAACCTGCGTCCACACTCATATATTGTTTCACAGCTGTAAGTGTAATGCTCTGAGACAACGTGGATCTAAAAAATTTGGAAATAGATGTTAATAACCAAACAATAAATGGAAGCTTACTTAATATAAGACAGAATCAAATCGATGGTTTGCTCTCTGTTGATATTGGTGTTGTCGATAAGGATGGCATCATCAGCCTGCTTCAGTGGCGATACAGCACGCTCACTGTCAATCGTGTCGCGCGTGATAAGGTTTTGTTTGACGGTTTCTATGTCGGTATCTTCACCGGCCTGTTGCAGCTCCAGGAAACGCCGTCTTGCACGCTCATCCTGGCTGGCAGTCATAAAGAATTTGTAATCCGCATTGGGCAACACTACCGTGCCAATATCGCGGCCGTCCATGATAACGCCGCCTTTGGACGCAATATCCCGTTGGGTTTGCAGCAGATAATTTCTTACCTCTGCCTCTTTGGCCACCAGGCTCACGTTGTCAGACACCTGAGGGAAGCGGATTTCCTTATTGATATTTACACCATTGAGGAAAAGCTGTAACTCACCATCTATATCCTGGAATTCGAGCCTGATTTCCGGCAGTCTGGAGATCAGCTGCGCGATGTTGATTTGGCCGTTATCGCCTGTACAGTTTTGCAAAGCAAAGTAAGTAATACCCCTGTAGAGTGCACCAGTATCCATGTGGATAAGCCCTAATTTTTTAGCAATCAATTTGGAAATAGAGCTTTTTCCCGTGGAGGAAAAACCGTCAATAGCAATTACAGGTTTTGTTGTCATGGTGCAAATGTAATGAGTCTCCCAAAAAAATAAAAATTAATTTTCCTATCGCCGGTTTCCTCCTAATTCTATCAGGTCCATTGTTAGGCCGAGCATATTTACGTTGGAGGCATTGTGGTACCGCATGTGGGAATAATCAAAACGGAAAGACGAGATCTTGAGGCTAAAGCCGGCAGACAGGCCCGTAAAGTTCCGCAGATCCAGCACGGCCATTTCTCCGCCCCGTTTTACATTATAGCCAAACCGGATGTTGAAGGGCTGGCCGGGGAAAAGTTCTGCGCCAAAAGATAAGTGATCCAGCACCTTTCGCCCAAAGGAAGTCTCCTGTCCGTTGATATTGGTTGCAGGGGATATGTCAAACTGCTGCAGGTCGTGCGCAGTGACAGTAAGCGCAGCCGGAAAACCATCCAGGATCTTGGTGTAGCCCAAATCTACACGGAAGGGCAGCTTTTCCCGGACACCATTGTAAGGCCGTATCTGGTAACCAAAATTACGGAATACCAGTGCCAGCGTCTCATGAGATTTATCAAAGTAATAGGTAACGCCGGCGCTGGCCGTGATGGCTGAGGATGTATAGGTATCGATTTTTGAAGTCACATAGTTGGCATTGATGCCTATGGTCCAGTCGTCCTCAAACTGATAGGCATAGCCAATACCTGCAGCGGCATCCATTGCAGAAAAATCACCATTGATGTTAGCATTCTCATCGGTCCTGGGCATGCTGCCGTAGTCCATATATTTGGCATTGAAAGACATGAGGTGGCCTTCCCCCAGATCTCTTACGTAGCTCAGGCTGCCAATCTTGGTGCCGGCAAGGAAAGACGCATAGTTGGCAGATACCATATTATCCATCTCCAGGTTCATCAGCGCAGGGTTGGCCGCCGTGAAATTAACATCATAGTCCCGCACAGAAACTGCATCACCTAACACACCCTGCCTGGGAGACATAGGGATATTAAGAAACTGATAGACCGTGGTCCCTGTCTGGGAAAAGGCCACGCCGGATAATGATAATAATAGGAGACTGTAAAATTTCTTCAACACACGCTTTTGTCTTTGCAAAAATAATCTATTTTGATACCCGTCAAAATTTTTGCGGGACTATCTTTTTCATTAACGTAATTCTATTGCTTTCATTATATTTGCACAGTCAAAAAATGAAATAAAAGTGAGCAACACCTGCCGTGGCTGTCAAAATAGCAAAAGCAGATGTGCCGGATCATATATAAGACAATAAGCAATTGATATCATGAAATATAAAAGAATCCTACTGAAACTTAGCGGCGAAGCGCTAATGGGTGACCGCCAATACGGCATTGACAATGACAGGCTGAAAGATTATGCTGCCGAGATCAAAAAAGCGGTAGATAAGGGCTGCGAAATTGCCATTGTTATTGGCGGAGGCAATATTTTCCGCGGGCTGGCAGGTGCAGCTAAAGGTATGGACCGTGTACAGGGTGACTATATGGGGATGTTGGCCACCGTTATCAATGGGATGGCGCTACAGGGCGCGTTGGAAGATGCCGGGATTATCACAAGATTGCAGTCTGCAATAGAAATGGATAAGGTGGCAGAGCCATTTATCAAGAGAAAAGCCGTTCGTCATCTGGAGAAAGGGCGTGTGGTCATTTTTGGAGCCGGAACAGGTAACCCATACTTCACAACCGATACTGCTGCCACGCTGCGTGCTATAGAAATAGATGCAGACGTCATCCTGAAAGGGACTAGGGTAGACGGTATCTACGACAGCGATCCGGAGAAAAATGCTGATGCTGTAAAATTCAACAGTCTGTCTTTTGAAGAAGTTTTTGAAAAAGACCTGAAGGTAATGGATATGACCGCTTTCACACTCAGCCATGAGAATAAGCTGCCAATTATCGTTTTTGATATGAACAAAGCGGGTAATCTGGAGAGACTGATAGAAGGAGAGAATATCGGCACCCTCGTTAATGTGTCATAATAAAGGTAACTGATCATTGATATGATACTTCAGTTCTATATGGAATCAGGAATTTCACCACAGGTTAGAACAATCATTTATCAATCATCATTTATCATCTATAAAAAAATATATCTGTCAATAATCAAATTTTAAATATACAATGGAAGAATTAGAACTCATTGTAGCATCGGTAAAGCTGGAGATGGATGCTGCAGTAAAGCATTTGGATCATGCTTTTCAAAAAATCAGGGCTGGCCGTGCCTCTACCAATATGGTACAGGATGTGATGGTAGAATATTACGGATCTTTAACACCGCTTAATCAGGTGGCAAACGTTTCTGTTCCGGATGCCATGACGATCTCTATCCAGCCTTGGGACAGGACTGCCATTGGTGCGATAGAAAAAGCCATCATCAATTCTAACCTTGGATTTGCGCCTTCTAATAATGGTGATGTGATCATTCTTAATGTGCCGCCGCTTACCGAGGAGCGCAGACGCGAACTGGCCAAGCAGGCAAAAGCAGAGTCTGAGCAGTCCAAAGTGGTGATCAGGAATGCCAGACAGGATGGCAACAAAGAACTGAAAAGACTGGAAAGCGTATCAGAAGACCTTATAAAAGGTGCCGAGAAAGAGATCCAGGATCTTACAGATGCTTATGTCAAAAAAACAGACGATCAGCTGAAAGTAAAAGAAGCTGAAATACTGAAAGTTTAAGAATTACTTATACTCAAGAATTAAAACCCTCAGATCTCTGTGGGTTTTTGTTTTAATAAAAGTCATTGGAACACGAATCATCAATTCACATTAATAAAAAATGTAATCCATTGGTCGATTAAAATCCTTATCGTAAATTTGTGAAAATCTAAAATTAAAAATATGTCTAAAGCCATTTCCAGAGTTCCGGCTATTGCCAACGAGCCTGTAAAATCATACGCACCAGGTTCTGATGAAGTTAAAAGCCTGATTGCGACTTACAAAAAATTATGGAAGGAGAAAGCCGAAATCCCAATGATCATCGGCGGAAAAGAAGTTAAAACAGATAAAAAAATACAGCTAAGTTCTCCGCAGGACCACCAGCACGACTTCGGTTTTTATTATGAAGGTGATATGTCACATGTAGACAGCGCTATCGAGTCGGCATTGGCAGCAAAAGCAAAATGGAATGCTTTGGGCTGGGAACAGCGCGCAGCCATCTTCCTAAAGGCAGCTGATCTTTTGGCCGGGCCTTACAGAGATACCATCAATGCCGCAACCATGATTGGCCAGTCCAAAAATGTGCACCAGGCAGAGATCGATTCAGCATGCGAGTTTATTGATTTTCTCCGTTTTAATGTAGAATTCATGACGGACCTTTATGCAGATCAGCCTATTTCTGAAAAAGGCATCTGGAACCGGGTAGAGTACAGGCCGCTGGAAGGTTTTTGCTTTGCCGTTACGCCGTTTAACTTTACGGCTATTTCCGGTAATTTACCAGCCTGTATGGCATTGATGGGCAATGTTGTAGTTTGGAAACCATCGGATAAGCAGGTTTTTTCTGCAAAAGTTATTATGGATGTGCTTAAGGAAGCCGGCCTTCCGGACGGTGTCATCAATATGATTTTTACAGACGGGAAAGAAACGGCTGAGAAAGTTTTGGCACATCCGGATTTTGCGGGATTGCATTTTACAGGCTCTACAAAAGTATTTCAGGGGATGTGGAAAATGATTGGTGATAATATCCATAATTATAAATCATACCCAAGGATCGTAGGCGAAACCGGAGGAAAAGATTTTGTGATGGTACATCCTTCTGCCAATGTAGAAGCTGTTGCCACAGGCCTTGTAAGAGGTGCTTTTGAGTACCAGGGACAGAAATGTTCTGCGGCATCAAGGGCTTATATTCCAAGATCGCTTTGGGATGATGTGAAAGCCGTGATGGAAGCACAGATCAAAACGATCAAAATCGGTTCGCCGGAAGATCCGTCCAACTTTGTGAATGCCGTTATTGATAAAAATTCTTTTGAAAAATGCAAAGGCTATATCGACAGGGCTAATGCTGCCAGCGATGCCAGCGTGATTATCGGTGGGCAGTATGATGACAAAAAAGGATGGTTTGTACATCCAACAGTAATAGAAACATCCAATCCTTCTTACGAAAGTATCGTTGAGGAAATCTTTGGGCCAATCCTTACAGTCTATGTTTACGAAGATGAAAAGTGGAATGACACTTTGAAACTGGTAGACACCTCTACACAATATTCTTTGACAGGTTCTATTTTTGCGCAGGACAGATATGCTATAGATGAAGCCTACAAAGCACTGGAAAACGCTTCCGGAAACTTCTATATCAATGACAAACCAACAGGAGCGGTTGTTGGCCAACAGCCATTCGGTGGTTCTAGAGCATCGGGTACCAATGACAAAGCCGGTTCTAAAATGAATCTTCTGCGTTGGGTATCCGTAAGAAGTATCAAAGAAACTTTTGTCTCTCCAAAAGATTATAAATATCCTTATTTGGGCTAGAATCATCATAAATTAAGTCAAAATGTCATTCTGTGGGAATCTTATCGTTAATTTTACAATTGGCAGGATTCTTTCAGAATGACATTTTGTTTTTAGTGTAAGACTAAATTCCTGAATTTTAAAGGTGAAATCACAATTATTGGGAAATCCCAATTGATAAATCATCGAATTCCGATGAAAAGTCAAAGAAGTTAGCTAAAGCCAATGCGGATTAGGTGATTCTGTAAGACTATTAAAAAAATAGAAATCGATATATGAAAAAAGCACTTATTATAGTTGATGTTCAAAATGATTTCTGCGAAGGCGGAGCTCTTGCTGTGCCCGATGCAGACAGCATTATCCCTTACATCAATCTTCTTTTGGAAGAAAATGAATATGACCAGGTGGTTCTCACGCAAGACTGGCATCCTGCGAACCATAAGAGTTTTGCCTCCAACAATGGCAAGAATGTGGGCGAGACCATTTCTCTGAATGGTGTGCCTCAGTTTATGTGGCCGGATCATTGCGTGCAGGGAACTTTTGGTGCCGATTTTCACAGTGATCTGAACCGTGATAAGGTCACGCACATTATACAAAAGGGTAAAAATCCTGAGATTGACAGCTACAGTGCTTTTCAGGATAATAACCATTTTATGAAAACCGGTCTGGAAGACTTTCTAAGATACCATGATATCCAGTTGGTTGAAATTGTAGGCCTGGCCTTGGATTATTGTGTCAAATTTACAGCGCTGGATGCCATCAATGCAGGCTTTGTAACCTGTTTGCATTTTAATGGTACCAAAGCAGTCAACGTAAAACCGGAAAATGGTAAAAATGCGATTTATGACATGCTGGAGCGCGGTGTTACTATCCTGGGTTAATTGAAGAATCAGTACAGAGGAAAAGCAGCAACACAGTCCAGAGGGATTGATTCTCTGGTAATATTCTCTCACGTTAATTGTAAAACACAAAGACCGGAAACTTTCCCGGTCTTTTTTATTCATTACGTAGTTTTCTCCTAAGCTTGAAACGGTGCCTGGAGAAATGGGTCTGTCCGGTCACTTTATCTGTAGAGATGACGCTGATATTGCCATCCACTTCCAGGATAGCCAGTTTAACTTCAGAGATCTTTTCGATGCCATGTTCATGTACAGCCTCTTCCAGCTCGTCATCAGAGATCTGGACTTTTTTTAGCACATCAGGCAGGACAGCTCCGTCTTTTATCAGGATATAGGGCCGGTCTTCTATCAGTTCTTTGATTTTTTCATTTTTAAAAATAAATTTTTTCAGGATAAAATTAGCCAAAAACAAAACGATGGCCGCAACCAGGCCTCCCTGAAGGCTGCTGTTGGAACCTACCATGGCATTTTGTACGGCATTACTAATGAGAAGCAGGAGGATGACGTCACCGGCATTAAGTTGTGATAACTGGTTTTTACCAAAAACTCGGACAGCAATTACCATAAATGCATATACAGCGAGCGAACGGAGAACAATATCTAATATAGGATTCAATGGTTAAAATTTAAAAAATTAAAGTTAGTATAAAAGTTGATATTTTCAGGTAAGAAAAATTATAATAAGCAGTCAGTTTTAATCCTTGTTGATATCTGATGTTGCATGAGGATGAAAGAGAATTAATGATATAAATTTTTATTCCAAAATAACAAGATATTGTCCATCTGTTTATTTTATTTTCGCTTTTTATTGCTGCAAAATTAGCTCTGGTTATTTATTTTAACAAAAATTTAAGAGCTTAGTTTTTTCTTTGGCATTTTAGTTGTAAATTTAGGCTTGTTAACAACCATTTAATAATAACTTAAAAATTATAACAATGTCTAAGAAATCAAATTCAGCAGCCGTACTAGCTGCACTATTGGCAGGAGCAGCAACCGGTGTGATACTAGGATTGCTTTATGCACCGGAAGAAGGTAAGGAAACCAGAAAAAAAATCAAAGAAAAAGCTAACGATCTTAAGGATAAAGCAGTTGACGAATACAGCAAAACCTCCGAAAGGGTGAAAGATAAATATTCTGAAGTGTCTTCAAATGTAAAAGATAAATATGATGCGTTGTCTTCTCAATTTAAAGAAACTGCTCAAAATGTGGCTTCTACCGTAAAAGACAGCTATGACAAATATAAAGATCAGGTCGTTTCTAAAACATCTGATGTTGTAAAAGATGTAGAATCTGAGCTGGAAGGTCTTAAATAAGCCTCGGCTGTATTCTGCAGAAAAGGAACTTAGTTTCTAAGTTCCTTTTTTTGTAAATCGTTGTGGTTAAAAACTTATAAAGAAGATTCTTATGGTAGAAATTATAAAAGATTATTTGGGAAAACGCATTGAGCTGATTAAGCTGCAAATAACAGAGAAATCTTCTTTATCTGCCGGCATTATCGCTTTTCTATCGATAATTTTGGTGGCGTTTTCGTTCTTTATTATTCTGTTCAATTTTGGGATTGCCTATCTGATAGGCGAATCTTTGGGTAACATATCATACGGCTTTCTGATTGTATCTGGCTTTTATTTCCTAATGATCCTCATCGTTGTCCTATTCAAAAAAGCCATCGTCAACGCCGTGGCTAACAGAGTAATTGATTTTCTAAAACAATAGGTATGGCTGATTATAACAATATCATGGAGCTGCGAGCTCAAAAAAACCTTCTGAAAAGAGAAATTGAAGGTCTGGAAGATATCCTGACTTTTAAAGATAAAAAAGAAAGCCTCGATATCCTGACCCATGGTTTTACGGATAATATTATCAAAGAACGTGTAAATGCTGATGGTGGCACAAGCCTCTCTCTCGATACACAATATATTATGCAGCAAATATCACAAGGTATCAGGGAGTCCGCTTCCAAAAAAAATATTGCGGGCCTCGCCAAAGACAGCCTCTCATCAGGCCTTCTGGAGACAACTATCAAAATGGGCGTTGTGGCATTGGTTGGTAACTTTGCCAAGAAAAGTGTGATGAATAAAAATTGGAAACGGAAACTGATCGGTTTAGGTATGGTGTACCTGGCACCCTATGCATTACGTTTTATTCGTCAAAAGCTGGATAATTATCAGAAAAATAAGGCGACTTCCAGCTTGGAAAAGTTGATATAGTTTTATTGAGTTGAGAATATTCTTTTGATTACAAATTATAAATAATTAACTTTTTCGATCTGTAAAATTATTGAAGAGAAGTGTTGTTCTCTAAATTATAATTAAGTTCCTTGAAGATTGCGGCAATTAGGGTCGCTATCTTGTAGAGAAGATGTTTCCCAGGATGATTCCCGCTGACATAGAAACATTCAGGCTTTCTGTAGACTGGCGGTTGCCAAATCTGGGGATGGTAATCATTTTTGTTATCAGCTGTTCTGTGGAGGGTCTCAAACCATTGCCTTCATTCCCAAACACCAGCGAGAACTTTTTAGGGAAATCTGTGTTATATATATTTTCACCCGTCATGTCGGTGCCTAAAATAGGGCAGCTGTACTGCGAAAGGTATTCTTCGAGATCTGTGTAACAAACATTCACCCGCAAAAAAGAACCCATTGTAGCCTGAATTACTTTTGGATTGTAAACATCCACGGTGTCTGTACTGCAAATAATCTGCTCTATCCCAAACCAGTCTGCCAACCTTATGATGGTCCCAAGATTGCCGGGATCCTGTATGCCATCCAGCACAATCTGGATATCCACATCTTTTATAACCGCTTGATCCGGCAGTTTGCATACTGCTACAGAATCCTTAGGATGTTGCAGAAAACTTATTTTTTTGAGCTCAGCAGGCAGTATTTTTTCCTTTTTTACCGTTTCTATAGGTAACAGTTCGGGATCTGCAGAGTATAGATCAGCAATCTGGTAATCAGAATCTGGAAGTTCTTTTATGATTTTATTACCTTCAACTAAAAACAAATTGTATTTTTGCCTGTATTTCTTTTTGTCAAGAGACTGTATTATCTTTATAGTATGAGCTGTAAGCATATCAAAAAATATTTTCAAAAATATCATATATTTTACTATTCCACAATTTTCAGCGTGTTTTTGTACGCCTGTAATGTGACTAAAAAAGTTCCTGACGGAGAATATTTGCTAACCAAAAACAAATTCGAATACACAGACGGTAAAGTATTCTCTGACGAGATACCGGATCTTGTGGCTCAAAAACCAAATAAGAAAACGCTTTTTGTATTGCCTTTGGGACTGATATTTTATAACAGAGCCAATCCTAAGTATGATACCATACTGAAAGAATATATGACTTATCCAAAAGAGATGAGGAATCAAAAACTTAGGGATTCTCTATTCGTAAAATATGGGCATAAAGAATATCTGGGTCGAAATCTTTTTTGGAATCGTTTTTTTCACACAGTTGGTCAGCCACCAGTAATATATAGCGATGCAAAAACTAAACAGAGTGCAAAAAGTATCAATAACAGATTGATAAATCGCGGCTATTGGGACGCTGTAGTAGATAATGTTGTTAAGAAAGATTCTGCTGCAAAAAAAGCAGAAGTAAGCTATGTTATTACCCATAAAGACCCCACTTTTATCAAAGATTATTTTTATAATATTCCCGATGCTAATGTGAGGAATGTGTATGAAAGAGATATTAAAAAAAGTCTCGTGAAAAAAGGACAGATCCTGGACGAAACGGTTTTGGAAAAAGAAATAACAAGGATTAATGACCTTATGAAAGATGAAGGTTATTATAAGTTTAATAATGATAATCAGGATATATATTTTGTAGCAGATTCTCTACAGAGCAGAAAAAATGTTCCCGTAACATTAAACATTATAAAAGACTCTATCAATACACCTTACAGAAGAGCAACTATTGGAAAAATTACGGTTTCGGTTGCAGACAAAGTTAATGATGTTGATAAACTACCCTTGAAGGATTCTCTGAGAGGTATCGCAATCAAAAGAAAAGATTCTGCTTACAAACTTCAGTCGCTTTGGTTGCCTATTATTTTAAAAACCGGAACTCTTTATCAGCAATCCAATCTGGATCTTACCAGAAGGAACATTCTTTCTATGAATAATTTCACAATTCTGAAAGCCTCGGATGAGCTTCGGAAAGAAGGAACGCCCGCTGAACGGGACAGTATTGTAGACGTGGAGTATGTGCTGAAACCACTGCCTAAATACGAGTTTAGTGTTGCAACAGACGTGCACTATTCGCAGATTCTTAATTTCGGTTTCTCACCTTCTGTGGATTTGACTACCCGAAATGTTTTTGGAGGGGCAGAAAACCTGGTTACAAGTTTTTCCGGCATTATAGGTACAACAAAAGATCCTAAAAAGGATGATGCTTTTTTCAATGCCTATGAGTTATCGGCGCAAACTTCTTTGCAATTTCCGCGACTGCTGGTACCTTTTAAAAATTACTGGAAATTGGTGCCTAAACGCTATTCTCCTACTACCAGCCTGACTTTGGGCGCATCTGTGCAGAATAATATCGGTTTGGGGCGGATCAATTTCAATACTGGATTGTCATATTTTGCCAATGTAGAAGATGGAAGAATCCAGCACCGCTTAACATTATTTAATACACAGGTCAGTCTTACTCAGAATAAGGATAAATACTATGATTTTTTTCCTGGAGATGATGATATTCGCAACAAGATTTTTAAACAATATGCTTTAATTAATCCTGCGTTAATAAACTCAGACGCTGCTTATGATGAGATTTCCTCAGTTATTCTTCAGGATGCGGCATTTATTTCACAGATGTTAAGTAATGATCCACAGACACTTTATACCTTTTTGCAATCGCTTTATAATAAGGACCGGCAGACACAGGATGTGATTATCTCATCTCTCATCTATAATTATACGTATAATGAGATGGGGAAAAAAGAATACAAAAATCCGTTGTTCTTCAGTGGGAAAGTGGAGGTTGCAGGCAATGTTCTCAATATTTTATCCGGCAAAGAGCGGGAAGATGGTGTGGTTTCTGGGAATTCAAAAACAATATTTAAGATTCCTTTTTCTCAGTTTGTGAAATTTGATTTTGATTTCAGGAAGTATTTTTCATTTTTTAATGACAAAGCAAAACCTCATACATTAGCTTTCAGGCAACTTTTGGGGATTGGCATCCCATACGGTAACTCGTCATCAATGCCTTTTATCAGGTCCTATTTTAATGGTGGATCTTATGATATCCGCGCCTGGGTGGCATTTGGTGGTTTGGGTCCGGCAGATTCTCAACTGGATGAGAAAGTGAGGTCTTACGCTATGGATAATATCAAACTCACAACCAGTGTAGAATATCGTCTTCCACTCAATAATACATTTGAAGCTGCAATCTTTACAGACGCAGGTAATATCTGGGGGCTTAAAGATTCTGGATTTGGAGATCAGTTCAAATTCAAAAAATTTATCAGCCAAATGGGTGTAGGCAGTGGGTTTGGTTTACGGATTAATATTGCTTATGTCAATCTGAGGCTGGATATGGCCTATAAAATCCATGATCCTAACCGTCCTGAGGGCGAACGCTGGGTGATTGATAAAATAAAACCTTTGCAGCCAACAGTTAACTTCGCAATTGGTTATCCTTTTTAAAATATAAAAAACATGCGCTGGCTAAAAATTATATTGATCCTGTCATTCTGCCTTTTTGGGGCGTACTCTGTCTCTATGAATTTTGTTGATGAGAGCAAGAGTTTTACACATCAGTCTGAGATCAATTATCCTATAGATAAGGTGTTTCCTCAGTTTAACAATTTACAGAACTTCTCTGTGTGGAATGACTATTTTGCTTCGCAAAAAGATTTGTCTTTTGCCTACTTTACACCTTATGAGGGTTTGGGCAGTGCCATGAAGTTCTCTGATAAGAATAATGACGTACACGGCGATGTGTTTATCCGCTATTCTAATCCCAACCGCACTTTGCGTTATCAGCTTTTTGAAGGTGATAATGATAATCCTTATTTGATTGATGTTAAGTTTGTGCCGCAAGGTGAAAAAACTAAACTTATATGGAACATCCATACCCCAAAACGCGATTATCTGGAGCGCTCCCTCAATCTGATTACCGAAGATTTTTTTGTTGATAATATCGATAAAAGTATGAAGAATCTTTATCAGTTATTGGGCAACAAGGTGGATAAGGATCAAAAACTGGCTTCAATCAAATATGACAGTATTATGGTGGAAAACAGGGATGGTGAGTTACTGTTGGGAGTTAATGTCAGCACCAGAAATACAAAGGATATCCTTTTCAAAAATATTGTTATGAATCATGGCAAGGTGGTCAATTATGTACGCTCGGATCTTGGTAAGAAGGATGACGAATTTGGGACACCAGTCCTGCTGACAAATCCTGCCAATCTTAAGGATAAGGAAGTGTCATATTTCTATGGAGTGCCATTGCCAAAGAGAATCTCAGTGAGCGATAATAACTTTAGCTTTCATACCCTTAACGCCGGGAAGGTATATTATATCTATTATCAGGGGAATTATAACAACAGGATGCAAAGTGTTCAGGAACTTCTGAAAAAAGCAAAAAAGGATACAATGAGAAACGGTCAGCTGATGGAGGAGTTTTTGGAAGAACCTTTTGAAAATCAACCTGTAAAGCTAAAATTGTCATTGCCGGTTTACCGATAGCCAAATCTGATAAAAATCACCTATATTTATCGGAATAAATCTTGCAGCAAAATGCCAGTCAGCAAAAATTTAGTAAATTTGTTGGCAATTACACAAAAATTAAAATTTTAACAGATAATCTGTAATAATGGATAAATTTTCATTTCTAAATGCCGTACATGCCCAGTTAATTGATGACATGTATAAGCAGTACCAAAAATATCCGGACGCACTGGAACCATCTTGGAAAGCTTTTTTCCAGGGTTTTGATTTTGCGCTGGAACATTACAACGATGATGATTCTGCCGATAACAATGCTACAGCTTCAACTGCACCAGTGCAGTATGCGCAGCAGGCAGTTGCCAACAAAACAGTCTCCGATGACATTGCCAAGGAGTTTATGGTGGTTAACCTGATTGAGGCATACCGTTCCCGAGGCCACCTTTTTACAAAAACCAACCCCATCAGAGAGAGAAGGCATTATTTCCCGACACTTGATGTAGAGAATTTTGGATTGTCAAAAGACGATCTTAACAAAAAATTTAATTCCGCCATCCAGACAGGGATGCCTGGCCCGGCGACATTGCAGGAGATTATCACGCATTTGCAAAATATCTATTGCGACTCCATTGGTGTAGAGTATATGCACATCCAGAATGTTGAAGAGAAAAAATGGATTATGCAATGGGTTAATGTCAATGAAAATCATGCTAATCTGTCAGCCGATGAGAAAACTGAAATCCTTTTCAAACTGAATCAGGCAGTCGCATTTGAGAATTATCTTCACACCAAATTTGTGGGTCAAAAACGTTTTTCTCTGGAAGGGGGAGAATCATTGATCCCGGCTCTTGATCAGTTGATCACAAGATCTTCACAATTAGGTGTAGATGAGGTGGTGCTGGGAATGGCTCACAGAGGCCGTCTAAACGTTTTGACCAATATTTTTCAAAAATCATACAAACAGATTTTTTCCGAGTTCGAAGGTAAAGAATTTGAAGAAGATGTTTTTTCCGGTGATGTAAAATACCATTTGGGATCTTCTAAAAAAATCACAACGGCTAATGGCGAAGAGGTGAGAATCAACCTTACGCCAAACCCATCACACTTAGAGACTGTTGCAGCTTTGGTAGAAGGTATTTGCCGCGCCAAAGTTGACAATAATTATAAAAATGATTTTGGTAAAGTGTTGCCAATTGTTATCCACGGCGATGGTGCCATTGCAGGGCAGGGTATTGTTTACGAGGTAGCACAGATGATGAATCTGGAAGGTTACAGAACTGGTGGAACCGTTCATATAGTGGTTAATAATCAGGTGTCTTTTACTACCAATTATCTGGATGCAAGATCGTCTGTATATTGTACAGATATTGCAAAAGTGACAGACTCTCCTGTAATGCATGTGAATGCGGATGATGTGGAAGCTGTAGTACATGCGATCCGATTTGCAGCTGATTTCCGTGCACAGTTTGGCAAAGACGTTTATATTGATCTTTTAGGATACAGAAAATATGGGCATAACGAAGGGGATGAACCAAGGTTTACCCAACCGAACCTTTATAAACTGATTTCTAAACATCAGAACCCAAGAGAGATCTACAAAGATCTTTTGATTAAAGAGAATGTAGTTTCTGACGAAGTACTCAAAAAAATGGAGCAGGAGTTCAAAGCCTTGCTTGATGAGAATTTTGATGCATCCAAAGAGATCGAGAGGAATACGATGGACGTCTTTATGAAAGATGACTGGACAGATTTTCCTAACGGAGCAAAAGGTGCCGTTAACACAGGTGTTAATACCACTTATGATTTGGCTAAACTCAAAGAATTAGCCATTAAGATCTCCACATTGCCTGCCGATAAAAAATTCATCAATAAAATTACAAGATTATTTGATGCCAGGGTCAAAATGGTGGAGAATGACTCGCTGGATTGGGCCATGGGAGAGTTATTAGCCTACGCAACATTGCTTACAGAAGGTTACAATGTAAGGCTTTCCGGGGAAGATGTTGAGAGAGGAACGTTTTCTCACCGCCATGCTGTGGTAAAGACCGAAGATACCGAAGAAGAATATATCCCGTTGAGACACGTAAGTGACCAGCGGTTTGATGTATATAATTCACTCCTTTCAGAATATGGTGTACTTGGTTTTGATTATGGTTATGCCATGGCAGCACCTAGGACATTAACAATTTGGGAAGCTCAGTTTGGGGATTTTGCCAATGGTGCACAGATTATTATAGACCAATATTTGGTTGCTGCAGAAGAAAAATGGAAAGTTCAGGATGGTTTGGTGATGTTGTTGCCTCACGGCTCCGAAGGTCAGGGTGCAGAGCACTCTTCTGCAAGGTTAGAAAGATTTTTAGCCCTTTGTGCTAATGAAAATATTATTGTTGCGGATATTACAACACCGGCTAACTACTTCCACCTGTTGAGAAGACAGATGAAATTCGGGTTTAGAAAACCTTTGGTTGTGATGACTCCAAAATCTTTGTTGAGACATCCAAAAGTAGTTTCTCCGCTGGAAGATCTTGCAAATGGAAGCTTCCAGACTGTTTTGGATGATCCAACGGCTGATCCTGCAAAAGTAGAAAGAGTGGTTCTTTGTACCGGTAAATTATATTATGATCTGTTGGCGAAAAAAGAAGAACTGAATGATGATAAGGTTGCTCTGGTAAGATTCGAGCAGATTTATCCATTAGATCAGGAAAAGATCAATGCTGTTTTTGAAAAATACAGTAACAGAAAGGATCTCATCTGGGCTCAGGAAGAACCGGAAAATATGGGAGCATGGAGTTATATTTTACGCAACTTCCGTGATACTGGTATTCAGGTGATTTCTCCTGTAGCCAGCGGAACACCAGCGCCGGGCAGCCATAAGATGTTCGAGAAAAACCAAACCAGAATTATTTCTCAGGTTTTCCAGACCAGCGTAGCAGCTGTTGAAAAACCAGTTAAGGCTTAATCAAAATTAATAAACTATAAAAATACTCAGTCTCTGGCTGTTTTAATTAAAAAAATCATAAGTATGTCAATATTAGAAATGAAAGTTCCTTCACCGGGAGAATCTATCACAGAAGTAGAAATTGCTACCTGGCTGGTAAAGGACGGTGATTATGTAGAAAAAGATCAGCCTATTGCAGAAGTAGATTCTGATAAGGCAACTCTGGAACTTCCTGCAGAACAAAGTGGCGTAATCACTTTGAAAGCAGAGGAAGGTGAAGTGGTACAGGTAGGTCAGGTGGTATGCCTGATTGATATGGATGCTGCCAAGCCGGAAGGTGGAGCTGCTGCACCAGCCGAAGCACCAAAAGCTGAAGCTAAAAAAGAAGAGCCTGCACCGGTAAAAGCAGAAGCTCCTAAAACTGATTCTTACGCCGCGCAAACACCTTCCCCTGCTGCTAAAAAAATCCTTGACGAGAAAGGGATTGAGGCTACTCAGGTAAAAGGAACAGGCAGAGATGGCAGAATTACAAAAGAAGACGCCGTTACAGCTTCGGTTCCTGCGATGGGTACCGCTCCTGCTGGTGGAAACAGAAGTCAGTCTACAACAAAACTTTCAGTTCTTAGAAGAAAAGTGGCAGCACGATTAGTTTCCGTTAAAAACGAAACGGCGATGTTGACAACTTTTAACGAAGTTGATATGTCAGAGATCTTCAGAATCAGGAAGCAATATAAAGAAGAATTTATCGCTAAGCACGGCATTGGGCTAGGTTTTATGTCATTCTTCACAAAGGCAGTTACCAGAGCTTTGGAACTTTACCCAGATGTCAATGCGTCTATAGATGGTGATTTCAAAATCAATTATGATTTTGCCGATATTTCGATTGCGGTTTCCGGGCCAAAGGGATTAATGGTTCCTGTTCTTAGAAATGCTGAGAATATGACACTTAGAGGAGTTGAAGCTAATATCAAAGACCTTGCGATCAAAGTAAGAGATGGCAAAATTACCCTGGACGAGATGACTGGCGGAACATTTACCATTACCAACGGTGGTACTTTTGGTTCTATGTTGTCCACGCCAATCATCAACCCGCCACAATCTGCAATTTTGGGAATGCACAATATTATCCAAAGGCCAGTTGCTGTTGACGGACAAGTGGTTATCAGGCCGATGATGTATGTGGCATTATCTTATGACCACAGAATTATTGACGGTAAAGAATCTGTAGGATTCTTAGTTGCTGTTAAAGAAGCTATCGACAATCCTGTAGAATTCCTTATGGGTGGTGACGAGAGAAAAGCTTTGGAATTGTAAAATTTACAGTTACAACATATTTAAGAGAGCAGTTTTTGCTCTCTTTTTTTTTATTTGGGCAGCTATTTCCGCCTTCCGTTCCCGCTATTTTTTTAAACCTCATAGGTTTTCAAAACCTATGAGGTTTAAAAAAATGAGCTCCACTCAAGTCGGGCTGCGCTGCGCAAAGTTGAATATTTGTCTTTTATTTGAAGTTTGCTCAGTCATTGAGTTCTTTCTTCCCTGAGTTTTAGAACTTTGCGAACTCTTAAAAACATTTTCAATTTTAATAAAATATTTGAGCACTTTGGATTTAAAAAATATTTCCACAAAAACAAAAACCATTTCCAAAATTCACAATTAATCCTTACTTTTGAGCAATGGAAAATTTCATCGTATCTGCACGCAAGTACCGTCCACAAGAGTTTGATACTGTTGTTGGGCAATCCCACGTTACAGATACTTTGGAACATGCAATTGATGAAAGCCAGCTCGCTCAGGCGTTGCTGTTTTGCGGGCCAAGAGGGGTTGGTAAAACCACCTGTGCCAGGATTCTCGCACGCAAAATCAATGAAAAATCCGGTGCGGCTGATGATGACGGTTTCGCCTTCAATATCTACGAACTGGATGCTGCATCCAATAACTCTGTGGATGATATCAGGGAACTGATTGATCAGGTAAGATTTGCACCACAAGTCGGTAAGTACAAAGTTTACATTATTGATGAGGTTCATATGTTGTCTCAGGCTGCCTTCAATGCGTTCCTGAAAACTTTGGAAGAACCGCCTGCGCACGCCATTTTTATTCTGGCCACAACCGAGAAACATAAGATTATCCCAACCATTCTTTCAAGATGTCAGATTTACGATTTCAAAAGGATTACCATAGAGGACATTCAGAATCATCTCAGGACAATCGCCGAGAAAGAAAGCATCGCTTACGAAGATGATGCGCTTTACCTGATTGCTCAAAAAGCAGATGGGGCATTGAGAGATGCTTTGTCGATCTTTGACAGGCTAAGTACTTTTTCTCAGAAAAATATCACCCTGGAGAAAGCGGCAGAAGTCCTTAATATTCTGGATTATGACCAATATCTGAGAATCGCTGACCTTGCTAAAGAAAATGATATTCCGGGAGTATTAACCGCTTTTGATGAGATTGTTAAAAAAGGTTTTGATCCGCATATTTTTATCGCAGGATTAGGAAATCATTTCCGTGACCTGATGATGGCTCAAAATCCTAAAACACTCAGCTTAATCGAAGTTGGGGAGAAAACAAAATCCAAATTTGCGGAGCAATCCCAAAAATGGACAGCTCAGCAACTGATTGACGGCATCGAGATCTGTAATTTTGCCGATATCAATTACAAAAATTCTAAAAATCCTAGACTGACTGTAGAGATTGCCTTGATGCAATTATCAAGTCTTACTGCAGTTCCGGAAGCTAAAAAAAAAAGTTCCTGATATTAGCACCGCTTCTTGAAGCCAATCTTTTACCTAAATCAGAAAATCAAAATCAGAAAGCTAAGTCAGAGCCAAAAGCTACTGATTCATCTTTACCTAAATCTACATTTGAAGAACCTAAAAAAGTCATTCAAAAAGCTTCTGAACCGATCCAGAAGGTTAGTCATGGTTCTCAGTTCAGTATCAAAGCGGCCCTGGAAAAAAAAGAAGAGGTTGTAAAAGATGTTCTATCCGAAATCAAGGATGAAAATCTGCCGTCTGATCATTTTTCCCAGACAGAACTGGATCAGGCCTGGGACCTTTTTCTTAAAAATCTTTCCAAGACCAATACTTTTGCTTATAATGCCATCAGCAGTTTTAAGCTGCTAAAAGATGAGGAGAACAAAGTTGTGGTCAGGTATTCTTCGGAGACTGCAAAATCTGAATTTGACAGGTTGAGTGGGGAATTCTTCAATCATTTTAAGCGTAAAGTCAATAATTTTAAAATTGAGGTAGACTATACAATGGATATGACCATCAAAAAAGAGATTATGACCAAACGCAAGATTTTTGAAAAATTTGCCGAGATAAACCCTTTGCTCAAAGATCTTGATGATCTGATGAAATTCGATTTAACATAAATAAAATACAATTATTTTTTGCAGCTTGCAGGAAATTTATATATTTGTTAAACATTTCTCTGGTAACAGAAGGAAATTATTAATCAAAACAAGCTAAAAGTCCTTGTCAAAAGGATTTATACTAATGGAATCAAATCAATTTCCATATTTTATAACTACAAAATCTGCCTTTTACTGGGGTGGGTTATTTAGCTTTTTTGGATTTTATTATAGAAATTTCAGAACCTATTACCGATTTTATTGGTTTAAGTAACTGAATTTCTTTCTCAAAAAAAATGCGGATCACTTCGTTCTCCGTATCACACTTTAAAGATTTTAAACGGTATTTTTTTGAAAGGAATTATAAATTAAAAATTTAAATGAATATCCGTAATTACACATAATTTCGTATATTTACTTATAATTCAATTAGTTAGATGAATATATTTAGTTTTACAACGCATTTTGGGACAGAGGAAGATTGCAGAATTCATTTTAAGGAGCAGAGAGATAAAATCGGAGTGGTTTGCAAGTGCGGTCACAAGGAGCATTTCTGGATTAAAAGCATCTGGAGCTACGAATGCAAAAAGTGTCGTAAAAGAATTTCCTTGAAAAGTGGAACGATTATGCAAAATTCTAATCTTTCATTCTTAATTTGGTACAAAACCATGTTTCTAATG
>NZ_FTPU01000051.1 GCF_900108115.1 Epilithonimonas bovis DSM 19482 | reverse complement strand
CGAAACAGAAAACGGCATCAAAACCCAAATTTGGTGTACCCTGATTGCACAGCTACTGTTGCAGGTTCTACGTGTAAAATCAAAGAGCAAAAAGGCATTTTCTACCATTGCGGCACTCATCAGGATTCATTTAATCAGCCATCTGGAAATATTTTGGATGGTACAGAACAGCAGGAGAACTTACACGAAACAGAAAAAACGAAGAAAACCACCTTGGATACAGACAGAATTGTTCTGAAAAACAGAGAGGTGGGTTTTTGTATTCTTATAAAAACATATTGAAAAACAATGTTTTATGAAGGAATATTACTCATTTGTGTGTTTATCCGTTTGATAGTGATTAATTTTATTTAATTCTATTGTTTTTACGGCAAATTTTTATCAATTTTATTATCAAAATAAGACTAAAATATGCCAAAGAAAAGACAATCTAACAAAAGACAAAAACTAAGAGTGAAAGTTGCCCCCAAAAGAGTTCAGAAGAGAAAATGATTTTATAATCAATTTTTATTCTGATAAGAAATCGAGGTTTCTCTTAAGACCCGCAAATTTGGTCCGCTTAACTGCTGATCCCTTGAATACTGAGGAAAAAATCTCCTGAGTAATTTCTTTCCAGTCCTGTTTTGTGAAATCTATTATCGCGGGCTTTGGGCGAAACTTTTCTTCCAGCGTGGGTGCGGAAAAACGGTTCCATGGGCAGACGTTCTGGCATATATCGCAACCAAACATCCAGTCCTCCATCTTATCTTTGAAAGAATCAGGGATCTGGTCTTTCAGCTCTATGGTAGCGTACGAGATACAACGGCTGCCATCAATAATCTTATCCGAAACAATGGCTTGCGTAGGACATGCGTCTATACATCTGGTGCAGCTGCCACAATGATCTGTAACCGGCGAATCCTCTGATAAATCCAGATCACAGATAATCTCCGCCAAGAAATAAAAAGAACCGTGCTGTTTGGTAATCAGATTGGAGTTTTTGCCCACCCAGCCGATTCCTGATTTTCTGGCCCAGGCTTTTTCTAAAACCGGCGCTGAATCTACAAAAACACGGAATCCGAATTCTCCTACCTCGTCCTGAAGTTCTGACACCAGATGCCTTAGCTTTTCTTTGATAACATCGTGATAATCTTCCCCGTACGCGTATTTTGCAATCTTATAATTCCCGGGGTTCTGTTCTTTTTCGGGAAAATAATTATAACTCAACGAGATAACAGACCTTGCACCTTCTACCAACAAACGCGGATCCAGCCGTTTATCAAAATGGTTCTCCATATAACCCATCTTGCCATGGAAACCATTCCTGAGCCATTTTTCCAGCCTTGGCGCTTCTTCTGCTAAAAAATCTGCTTTGGAAATACCACACGACTGAAACCCGAAAGCTGACGCTTTGGATTTAATTAACCGGCTGTATTTTTCCTGAAGGTTCATTACAGCTGCAAAAGTAGCAAATAAAAAAGACTGCCTTCTCAGACAGTCTTAAATATTATTTCTAATATCATTATTTGAGTGCAGCTTCTTTAGCCTTAAACTCATTGTATTTTGCCGTATTCTGTGTTGTCATATACATCTGTTTCAGAAGCGAAACTACCTCTTTATTATTAGGCTCGTTAGCGTACAGTTTTTCCGCATATGGCAATGCTTTTTGAAATCTTGCACGTCTCTGATCAAGAACTTTGTTAGCAGAATCTATTTTGCCTGCTTTTCTTAGTTCCTTATATTCATTAATTGCGGCATCATCATCACCAATAATTGTAAAGATCAGATTGTTCAGCGCATTGGGGAATTTAGGATCCAGATCCACTAACTTCTTGTACGTTGCTTCTGCCTCTGCCTGTTTAGACGGATCCTTACTTTGCACTACGCCAAGGTTGTACAAGCTTTCCTTATCGTTTGGATTGGCTGCTAACTTAGCATTCAGGGTTTTTACAAACTCATCGGTTTTACCGGATTTGTAGTAAGCATTCCCCTGAACCTGTGATAAAGACTGGTTTTTTGGAAATTTTACAAGACCTTCATTAGCAATTTTGGCAGCCTCATCATACTTCTGTTGTTCGAATAACAATGATGCCAGCAATTCGTAAAGCTCTTCCTGCTTATTAGGTGTTTTTTCTGTTTTGAAATCGGTATAACCCGCATTAGCCTTTTTATAAAGATCAAAAGCAGCTTTATCCAAATTTTCTACATTACCTGTTTTGGTATTTTTTGCAGAATAGATGGTTTCTTCACCTGTGTAGTTAGATTTGATAAGAGAATCCAGTATCTCAACAGCTTTTGCTTTGTTGTTTGCTGACTGCGCATATGCTGCACCAGCGTAATATAGATAAGTTTTATTATCCTGACCTGCAGCTTTTAACAGATAATAAGTTTCTGTAAATTTAGCGCCGGCAACGTCAAAATTCTTCGCGTTATACTCTTTGGTAGCTTCTGCGTTAGCCGCCTGCAAAAGGCTGTTAACATTGGCTCTTACTTTTTCTCCCAAAGCCGGTTTATATTTTTCTTCTTTCAAAGAAATACCGCTGCCAAACTGATCTGCTGCACTTTTTCCAACAAAATAGACTTTGTTTTTTTGAGCATCTTTTCCGGTGTAGATCGTCTCTGAATCCAGCGTATTGATTTTGGCAAGATATTCTGCGCCTTCGGTATTTTTACCATCTTTTAAAAGGGCCAGACCTTTGGCATAATAATATTGCTCCAGCACGGCCGGTTCCAATAGATAGGTTTTATCTCCAAAAATAGCTTCTGCTTTGGAAATTTCGGAATTAGCAGTGCTAGTATCTCCGGAATCTACGGCTTTTACAGCGTTGGCAATTTCTTTTTTCTGAGCCCAAACAAGGCTTACAGAAAGAAGCGCCATGCTTAAAACTAATTTTTTCATATATGGATATTTATTGATTTTTATTTATCAAATGTTATCACTTTTGATTGCTATTTAAGTTTACCAATAATAGCGATTTCATTGATGATACTTTAAAATTTGTTACTTATTCTTGATCGTCATCATTTTCAGCAGCTTCCTCATCTTCTATCTTTTTCAAATCTGCCTCATCCCCGATATTAATCTGGTTATCGCCGGTTTGTGGTTTATCTGCAAATTCAGGGTTATTGCTGTCTGATTCGGCAACCTCTTCGGTTTCCTCCTCTTCCACATCTTTATCCATTTCTACTTTAGCGATTGCTGCAATCTCATCTTTTGTTTTAAGATTAATCACTTTTACACCCTGGGTATTTCGGCCCATTACACGCATTTCGTTCATATTCATTCGGATAGCAACACCGGATTTATTGATAATCATCAATCCGTCTTCATCCGTTACACTTTGTATTGCGATAAGATGTCCTGTTTTTTCGGTGATATTCAGTGTAATAACACCTTTACCACCACGGTTGGTCACCCTGTAATCTTCTACAGCAGTTCTCTTACCATAACCACGTTCTGACACTACCAAAACAGTATCATTCTCAAGATCATTAACAACAATCATTCCGATTACTTCGTCATTATCTTCCAGAGAAATACCTCTTACACCAATCGAACTTCTGCCGACAGCCCTAGCTTTTTCTTCTGGGAAACGGATACACTTACCGTTTTTGGTCGCGATCATAATTTCGGAATTTCCGTCGGTTAATCTGGCTCCTAAAAGCGCATCATTATCACGGATCTCGATGGCATTAACACCATTAGTTCTTGGTCTGGAGTAAGCTTCCAGAGATGTTTTCTTGATGGTACCGTTTTTGGTAATCATCACGACATTCATCTGTCTGATATACTCCTGGTTTTTAAGGTCTTTGGTTCTGATATAAGCCTTGATCTTATCATCTGGCTCGATATTGATCAAATTCTGCACCGCTCTGCCTTTTGCTGTTTTAGATCCTTCCGGAACTTCAAAAACACGCAGCCAGAAGCATTTTCCTTTCTCGGTGAAGAACAATAGATACTCATGGTTTGTAGCGGTTACGATATATTCTAAGAAATCCTCGTCTCTGGTAGTCGCAGCGCGGTTACCTACACCACCTCGGGACTGTACTTTATATTCGGAAAGAAGCGTTCTCTTGATATAACCGGCATGGGAAATCGTTAGAACTACTTTTTCATCAGGAATGATATCCTCGATGGACATTTCCCCTCCGGAATAATCGATCTCAGAACGTCTCTCATCACCATATTTCTCTTTAACTTCGATCAATTCATCTTTGATGATCTGGTAACGTCTTGGTTCGTTGGACAGGATATCTTCCAAATCTTTGATCAAGGCCATTATTTCTTCGTATTCAGCACGGATTTTGTCCAGCTCCATTCCCGTAAGACGGGCCAAACGAAGATCCAGAATAGCCTGAGCCTGAATTTCTGACAATTCAAATTCCTCTATCAAACCTTCTTTTGCAGCCTGCGGCGTTGCGCTGTGACGGATAATGGCAATGGCTCTGTCCAGAGAATCCTGAGTGCCGATCACCTTCATAAAGCCTTCGAGAATGTGTGCCCGTTCTTTGGCTTTTTTCAATTCGTACTGCGTTCTTCTGACAATCACTTCGTGGCGGTGTTCCACAAAATGATGAATCAAATCTTTTAGGTTCAGCTGTTCTGGCCGGCCTTTTACCAACGCAATATTGTTGACTGAAAACGATGTCTGTAAAGAAGTATATTTATATAATAAATTAAGGACAACATTAGGGATGGCATCATTTTTCAATTCGTAAACCACCCGAAGACCGCGCCTGTCTGACTCGTCTCGGATCTCGTAGATTCCTGGGATTTTATCTTCTTTTACAAGCTCTGCAGTTCTGGAAATCATTTCCGCCTTATTGACCTGATAAGGTACTTCTGTAACGATAATCGCGTTGCGGTTATGGACTTCCTCAAAATTAACTTTAGCACGGAGAACAATACGTCCCCTACCCGTATGGAATGCATCGCGAACACCATCATAGCCATAGATAATACCACCAGTTGGGAAATCCGGTGCTATGATATGCTTCATCAACTCGTCTATGGTAATTTCCTTATCATCAATATAAGCACAAATTGCATCTATACTTTCTGACAGGTTGTGTGGCGCCATATTGGTGGCCATACCCACTGCAATACCGGATGTCCCGTTCACCAAAAGGTTAGGGATTTTTGTAGGCAAGACAGTTGGCTCCTGCAAAGAGTCATCAAAATTGTTTTGGAAATCTACGGTTTCTTTGTCCAGATCGGATAAGATCTCATCTGATATTTTCTTAAGCCTGGCCTCGGTATAACGCATTGCTGCAGGCGGATCGCCATCCATAGAACCGAAGTTACCCTGCCCGTCTACCTGCTCATAGCGTAAGCTCCATGGCTGCGCCATCCTCACCATAGCGTCGTAAACCGAGCTGTCACCATGTGGGTGGTATTTACCCAAAACATCCCCTACAATCCTAGCAGATTTAAGATACTTTCTATTAGAAAACACGTTAAGACCGTACATACCGTAAAGAACACGTCTGTGAACAGGTTTTAGCCCGTCGCGGACATCCGGCAAAGCCCTTGATACAATAACCGACATCGAATAATCGATGTATGAGGTTCTCATCTCGTCAACAATATTGATCGGTATTAACCTTTCTCCTTCCTTATGCATAAATATTTTAATTTATTGTCAATCAAAAAGTTATAACAGCTTTTGATTTTTTGAATTTTTCTGATTTTTATAACGGGCTAATTTACAAAAAAAATACGATTTTTACAGTCTCAATTTATTAACATTAATCCCAAAAAAATGAGCATACTAAGCATCACCTTCCATACGACAGAAAATCAAATTACTGAATGGGATCTCTATCTGGACAACGAACTGCACCAGATGGTGCAAAACCTGATAGATGTAGAACAGTATATCTTGTCTGAAGTAGAGTCTGACATGCTAAACGAGGGAAAAAATACAAATTTGCTTTTGATTTTTGCAGATGACACGCTCCGCAACGACTTTATGGAAAGCGAAATGCTAAATATCGAAGAACGGATTTCCAAAAAATTTGGACCGGAAGTCATGATATTCCCCACCTTCCTCAATCCTAAAAAAAATCGGCTGTAATCACTTGGGAATAGTTTTTGAAGCCAGATCCGCCAGGGTCATATATCAAAAAAAATGTTCGGCAAACAACAGCGAAAACTGAAACGCTCTGCAAAACTGGTTGCAGTTCTCAGCAAGTATGGATTTCAGGATTTACTTTCAAGAATTAATCCAGGCAAAACAAATGAAGCGTCCGGTAACGATACACTGAATGCGGATCAGGGATTATATCAGCGCATCCGCTTGGCTTTGGAAGAGCTAGGTCCTACTTTTGTAAAACTGGGGCAAAGTTTCAGCAATCGCGAGGACCTGCTTCCGGCAGACCTTATCACCGAACTGCAAAAATTACAGGATAAGGTAGAAACGATCCCAATGGATGTTGAATCTGTCCTTATGACTGAATTTGATATCAATCCTCCTGATTATTTCCTGAGTATAGACAAAATACCAATTGCCACAGCCTCTATTGCTCAGGTTTATACAGCAGTCCTTCTGGATGGAGAAAAGGTTATTTTAAAAATCAAAAAACCAGGCATTTTAGCTGTTATAGAAGATGACCTGCTGCTCGTCAAAGACTTGGTAAGACTTATCAACAGCTACTCAGACTTTGGTGCCCGGCTCAATCTGGACCAGGCCGTTTCCACATTTGAGAAATCACTGCTGGAAGAGGTTTCCTTGGTTAACGAGAAGAATAACATCTATCAGTTTGGGCTTAATTTTAAGCATAACCGAGACACCGCTGTACCAAAAGTTTATGACCAGTTTTCCAATAATAATGTCCTTTGCATGGGCTATATTGACGGGATCAAGATTACGGACACTGCAAAACTAACCGAGAACGGCCTTGATCCCATAAAAATTTCAGAAAAAGGCTTACGGCTTTTTGCATCACAGATTTTAGATTATGGCTTTTTCCATGCGGATCCGCACGCAGGCAATATTCTTGTGACGTACGATGGGAAAATTGTATTCATAGATTTTGGTGCCGTTGGGAAAATACAACCTAACGATAAAGATATCCTGGAAAACCTGATTGTTGCTTTTGTTGCTAAAAATCCGCAAAAAATCATCCGAAACCTCAAAAGAATGGCGGTAAGTTATGACATCCCTGATGAGAAAAAATTTGAGAATGATGTTGCTGAAGTGCTGGATTTTGTTCACAATACTTCTCTTAAAAATATTGATCCGCAACAGATCATCAACAAAATGAAAGATGTTTTGAGCAACAATCATCTCTTCATGCCGGGCTACTTTTACCTGCTATTTAAAGGAATTGGACTTATAGAAGGCGTTGGGCGAACTATTAATCCAGATCTTGACATTGTAAAAACACTGGCGCCTTATACACGCAAAATCATTGCTAAAAAATTTGCGCCACAAACTATTTTTAAAAACAGCCTGAATAAAGTCCTTGATTTTACAGACAATGTAGAAGACATCCCAAAAGAACTGAGATCTTTGCTGGAAAAACTGGATAGCAACAAATTTACGGTAACCAGCGAGATCCGTGACATTGATAAAACCAACCATATTCTAAAATCCAGTTTTACCAGTCTAATCCTGACACTCATTATTGCTGCCAATATCATTGCCATGGCAATCCTGTTATCATCGGATGGCCAACATTTCTCTGCGGGCAGCATCATCCTCGGTATTTTTACAACAGTTTTAGCAATCATTCTGATTTTTAGGATCATTAAAAAGTGATTATCAGGATAAGTTTTGCACTATTTACAATATTACTATGCAAAACCCAGCCTTATTCTCTACGATCCAAATAAAAACAGTAAATTTGCAGCTGAAATTTTAGACGAAATATCATTAACTAAAGCACTCAATACGGAGTGCATCGCAACAATTTATGAGTACACCTCAAGCAATTACAGAAAAGATTACTCTTGCAGATGGCAGAGAAATCACATTAGAAACAGGAAAATTAGCCAAGCAGGCTGATGGATCTGTTGTTGTAAAACTAGGCGGGACAATGCTTTTAGCAACCGTTGTAGCTAACAAAGAAGCCAATCCTGGTGTTGACTTTTTACCATTAACAGTCGATTACAGGGAAAAATTCTACGCAGGCGGCAAAATCCCCGGAAACTTCTTCAGAAGAGAAGCAAGACCATCCGATCAGGAGATTTTAACCATGCGTTTGGTAGACAGAGTTCTTAGGCCATTATTCCCGGAAGATTTCCACGCAGAAGTACAGGTGATGATTTCCCTGATCTCTTATGACGGACAGACAATCCCGGATGACCTTGCAGGTTTGGCAGCGTCAGCAGCCATCGCCGTGACAGATATCCCTTTTGGAGGGCCAATGTCAGAAGTGCGCGTGGTAAGATTTGGTGGTCAATTGGCTATCAATCCAACTTATGAATCTCTAAAGGATGCAGAATTGGACATCATGGTAGGCGCTACAAAAGATTCTATCGTAATGGTAGAAGGCGAAATGAAAGAAATCTCTGAACAGGAAATGCTTGAAGCTATCCAGTTTGCCCACGCTGAGATCAAAAAACAAATCGAAGCTCAGGAAAGATTAGCCGAAAAAGTAGGAAAAGCTTTCCCAAAAAGAGAATATTCTCATGAGGTTCACGACGAAGATATCCGCGAAAAAGTCTGGAAAGAGACTTATGACAAAGTATATGAAGTAGCCAGAACACCTTCCGGAAAAGAAGAAAGAGGCGAAAAATTCAAAGCTGTTTTGGATGAATTTTTATCACAATATGTTGATAATGCAGAAGAGCTGGAAAGAGTGACACCATTTGCAAAAGTCTACTACCACGATGTAGAGAAAGAAGCTATGAGACAAATGATTTTGGAAGACAACATCCGTCTTGACGGCCGTGATCCAAAAACCATCCGTCCGATATGGTCAGAAGTTGACTACCTGCCTGGTGCACACGGGTCAGCCATTTTCACCAGAGGAGAAACACAGTCATTAACTGCAGTAACTTTGGGGTCTGTAAAAGATGCCAATATGGTAGACAGCGTGATCACACAACATGATGAAAAATTCTTTTTGCATTATAACTTCCCACCATTCTCAACCGGTGAAGCAAGACCTCTTAGAGGGACATCCAGAAGAGAAGTTGGCCACGGTAACCTTGCGCAGAGAGCTTTGCAGGCAGTAATCCCTGAAGAAAACCCTTACACGATCCGTATCGTTTCTGATATTTTGGAATCTAACGGTTCATCTTCTATGGCCACTGTTTGTGCCGGGACATTAGCATTAATGGATGCCGGTGTGCAAATTACAAAACCTGTTTCTGGGATTGCCATGGGATTGATTACTGATAAAAAATCAGGAAAATGGACCGTTCTTTCCGACATCTTAGGTGATGAAGATCACCTGGGAGATATGGACTTCAAGGTAACCGGAACAGCGGACGGAATCACCGCCTGCCAGATGGACATCAAGATCCAGGGGCTTTCTATGGATATTATGGAAAAAGCTCTGTTACAGGCAAAAGAAGGAAGACTTCACATCCTAAATAAAATTACCGAAACCATCGCTGCACCAAGAACTGATGTTAAACCGCACGCTCCAAAAATGGTAGTGATGGAAATTCCGAAAGATTTCATCGGTGCTGTAATCGGGCCTGGCGGAAAAATCATCCAACAGATGCAGAAAGATACCGATACCGTAATCGCTATTGAGGAAATTGGCGAAATCGGACGTATCGAGATTGCAGGTACAGACAGAGAAAAGATCAACGCTGCAGTGGCGAAGATCAACGAAATTACTTTTGTACCGGTTGTAGGCGAAGTCTATAAAGGTAAGGTTGTAAAAGTAATGGATTTCGGCGCATTCGTAGCGATTGCCAAAGGTACAGAAGGCCTTCTCCACATCTCAGAAATCGAATGGAAAAGACTTGAAAAAGTCCCATATGCAGAAGGGGACGAAGTGGAAGTTAAATTTATGGGTTATGATGACCGTAAAAAAATGAAACTTTCAAGAAAAGTTTTGTTGCCAAGACCACCAAAACCTGAACAGAAACCAAGACCTGAAGGACAGGATAAGCCAAACGCTGAAAAGCCGGCTGACCAAACACCTCCTGCAGAAGCTTAATTCTAATTACACAAAATGTCCCGATCACTTGATCGGGACATTTTTATTGGGTTAAAAGAATTCAGTTATTAGAAACCATATTGTAAACCGATCTGCAGGCCACTGTTCCTAAGCTGTTTCTCACTATTACTCCAGCTTGTAGAGCCAGACTTCTTGATATCGGTAAAACCTATGAGGTAACGTGCGCCAATGGCCATATTATTGAACCGGAAGCCTAAACCAATCCCTGCATTAAGGTCAAACTGATTGTAGGCATCTTTATCTTTTTCTATGATGGTTTTATTATTACTCTCGTATTTATTTTTGTTACCTACAAGAAAGCCAAACTGCGGGCCTGCCTCAAAATATAATTTTGGTATAGGTTCGAACTGAAACATAATAGGCATCGCAATATAATCGAGATTAAGCGTGTGAGATGTACTGCCATTATCGTACTTCACGCCCATATTATTGTAAATCAGCTCCGGTTGTATGCTAAATACATTATTCACCGGTGCATGCATGTAAACACCTGCATAATAACCTAATTTGGAATTAGAATCCGACCACTCACGTTCCTGGCTTACGGTAGAAATATTTAATCCACCCTTTACACCAAACGATTGCGCATAAGACACCGAAGCGATTGCAAGCCCCAACAATCCAAAAAATTTCTTCATATATATTATTTTATATATGACAAAAATAGTAAATTATAAAAACAAAAAAGACCGAAATAATCGGTCTTTGAATAATCTTTATTGGTTAATGACTAGAATTTGTAAGCCAAACCAACTTGGAATGTGTTGTTTCTATTTTTGTTATTGCTATTGCCAGTAGATGTGGTACCATCTGAACCATCATTTTTCTTACTGATGTCAGTAAAACCAGCTACATACCTTGCATTGATCCCAAAGTTGTTGGTAATATTAAATCCTAAACCAAGTCCAGCCCCCATATTGAAACCACTGAAATTGTCTTTGATATCCTTTGAAGAATAACTTGTAGTAGTTGATGAACCTCCACTGGTAGTAATGGTTCTATCACCTTTAGCTTTTGCACTAACTAAGAAACCAAATTCTGGTCCAGCTTCTATATAAAAGTTTGGTGTAGCCTTAAATTGGAACATTACCGGTACAGCAATATAATCTAAATTAAGTGTTGCAGAATTCTTAACGGTTGTTCCTAGAACTGTCGCGTTATCAACAGTTTTTGCTCCCATCTGGCTATATAAAACCTCTGGCTGAATACTGAATTGTTCTGATAATGGAGCGTTCATAAAAACACCACCATAGAATCCAGCTTTTGATTTAGAATCTTCATAACCATCATCAGAAATTGAGGAAACGTTAAGACCTGCTTTTAATCCAAATTGTGGACTGGTTTGTGCCAATGCAAAAGACCCTGCTACTAAACCTAATCCTAAAAATAACTTTTTCATAATTTCAAATTTTAATTTTAAATTTTTGTTTTACGGTGAGGGTAATTCCAAATACTCTGCCAAAACAGAACATAATGATATTTATTATCCAGTTATAAAACTTAAAAATTAATTAAAAGCTTAATAAACAACCAATTAACCAATCAATTTAAATTTGATAAAAATTATGCATTGTTTAATTCTTTATAAAAATCCAAAGCCATCATAATATGGTCGACGTTTACTTTCTGATCAAAAAGGCAGGAACCTATACCATTGATCAATGAAAAATTTATATGACCGCCTGCATTTTTCTTATCATTAAACATCAGATCCATAATTGCAGCATTTTTAAATTGAGAAATATCAATATACGGAAAGAGGCGTTTAATTTTGCTTATAATCTCAGAAGAAGGTTCTAACTCAATCAGTCCAGTAAGCAGAGAAAGGTGCGTTTCACAGATCATGCCTAATGCAACGGCTTCTCCGTGAGGAATCAGATTTCCGTTTTTCATAAACAGGCTTTCTACTGCATGGCCAATGGTATGCCCAAAGTTGAGAATTTTCCGAACATTTTGTTCTTTAAAATCTTTGCTGACCACCTCTTCTTTTATCTCCATGCTTCTTTTGATAAACGGTGCAACCGAGTCCGGCGTCAATTTTTCTATAGAAGTCAAATCCTTCCAATGGGCTGCATCTGCAATAAGGCCATGTTTTAACATCTCCGCAAAACCACTTCGCAATTCTGTAAAATCAAGCGTTTTCAGAAATTCCGGATAGAAAAGAATAGCTTCGGGCAATGCGAATGTCCCGATGATATTTTTAAGATAAATATGATCTATACCCGTTTTGCCGCCGATTGATGCATCACACATCGCCAGAAGTGTCGTGGGAAGATTGATAAACCTAATGCCGCGCTTGTAAGTAGAAGCTACAAAACCACCAAGATCTGTTACCACACCGCCACCAAGGTTAAGAAGAAGGGCTTTTCTGTCGGCTTCCAACTCAGTGAAAATTTCCCAGATTTGTGTTGCAGAATGGATATTCTTATTCTCTTCGCCTGCCTCTATCTCTACAATCTCAAAGGGTGCATCGGTTACAAGGTTGGGTAATAATATTGGCAAACAATGATCGTGCGTGTTCTCATCTACAAGAATGAATATTTTACTCGGACTTAGCAAATCTATGAATTCATTAAGGCTTGTAAAATCTTTATCCAGTTGCTTTATCATAATTAATATTTTAACAAAAGTAAGAACAATTAATTATAAAAAAGCATCATTTTTTGTTCAAATCCTTTTTAAAAGCTTCTGCACTTTTTAGAAAATCATATTGCTATCATTGGGTTTCGGGTCCTTACTGATCATTTTCCGGTTATTAAAATAATAGCGCCACACGTTTATTAATTTTGGTTTAACTAGCTCGCCCTGCTTTCCCAAAGTCTGAAATTCCGATTCTGAAACAAAAATGAGCGATTTATTTATTATTCATTCAAGTGTGTTTCAATATCCATTTTTTTATGTAAAATCCTGATAATCTCGACTTTTTCTTCTTTTAAATTAATTCGGTAAAAAATGGCATGTGATTTTACTGTAGAATGAAAATATCCTTTTCTTACATCATTGTAATCTTTTCCAGATTTAGGATTTGCAGCAATATATTCGATTTCATCCATAATCAAATCAAAATAATAATCCGCTTGTTCGAGTGACCATTCTTCAAAAGTATAAAGCCAAATACTTTCTAAATCATATTCGGCTTCTTTGCTGATGTTGTAATTCATTATTCAGCAATATATTTTTTGTGTAAGTTTTGTTTGAAAGTTTCACGATTAAAATTGGTTGAAAACCCTGACTTTTCACCTCTTTTAAGTTCTTTAATTAATTCAGATTTTTTAGTTTCTTCGTGTTCAAACATTCGTAAAGCCGCTCTTACAACTTCGCTTGCAGAAGAATATTTTCCAGTTTTGATTTGCGAACTGATAAAATTATCGAAATAATCGCCCAATAAAATCGAAGTATTTTTAGCCATAACAATTTGATTTAATTTCTAAATCAAATATACCAAGTTATGGTATTTCTTCCAAATTTATTTACGCAATATAGGTCAAACATGACCGCAGATAACACATTTTTATAAGACAACCCGACAAAATGGATTATTCTACATAACTCTTTCCCAAGAAAGTATCCCGTTACCGATTGCCCATTATCCGGCGCTTCATCATCAGCGAAAGAACTATCATCAAGACTTTTGATTTCATAGTCGTTGTAGGTGTTAATCGAAGAAACAGTACTCCTGATTTGCTTTATACTTTGCGATTGGAAAAACGTAAGATTAAATAGTAAAACTAAACTAAGAATTGTTCTCATACCGTAAAGTTATAAAAAAAGAGAAGCAAAAGCTTCTCTCATTTCTATCTATTGCAATGATGACTACATATGGATTGGGCGCTTGTCTGTAGCATCCAATGCAGCTTCTTTTATTGCTTCTGCATAAGTTGGGTGTGCATGGGACATTCTGGAGATATCTTCTGCACTGGCACGGAACTCCATGGCCGTTACACCTTCTGCAACTAAATCTGCTGCTCTGGCACCAATCATATGGAAGCCAAGAACCTCGTCTGTTTTGGCATCAGCAATAATTTTTACAAATCCGTCTGTATCACCACTGGCACGGCTTCTTCCCAAAGCTCTCATTGGGAACTGGCCCACTTTGTACTCTACACCTTCTGCTTTCAGCTGCTCTTCGGTTTTACCAACACCTGAGACTTCTGGCCATGTGTAAACCACACCAGGAATCAAATTATAATTAATATGAGGTTTTTGCCCAGCCAAAGTTTCAGCAACAAAAGTTCCTTCTTCTTCTGCTTTGTGAGCCAACATCGCACCTTTTACAACATCTCCGATAGCGTAGATGTTAGAAACATTGGTTTGCAGATGGTCATTGGTTTTAACTCTTCCTCTCTCATCCAGTTCTACGCCGGCATTTTCCAGGCCAAGCCCGTCTGTATAAGGTCTTCTGCCTACAGATACCAAAACATAATCACCATCATAAGAAACTTCTTCACCTTTTTTGTTTTTAGCGGTTACTTTTACAGAATCTCCGTTTCTCTCTACTGCAGAAACAGCAGTTGAAAGCTCAAATTTCATCCCTTGTTTTTTAAGGACTTTTTGCAATTCTTTTGATAAAGAACCGTCCATTCCTGGGATAATTTTGTCCATAAACTCAACCACAGTTACCTGAGAGCCAAGTCTTAAGTATACAGAACCCAGTTCTAGACCAATAACTCCCCCACCAATAACAATCAGATGCTTAGGAATCTCCTTAAGATTAAGTGCTTCTGTAGAAGTAATCACCCTTTCTTTATCAAGCGGGATAAATGGCAAACTGGAAGGTTTGGAACCAGTGGCGATAATGGTATATTTTGAATCAATTGTTTCTGATGAGCCATCTTTTTTAGTGACTTTGATCTGGGTGGCAGATTCAAAGCTTCCCACACCTTCAAAAACCGTAATTTTATTTTTGTCCATCAGGAAGTTGATTCCTTTTGTAGTTTGCTCTACCACGCCATTTTTGCGTTCTATCATCTTTGCCAGATCCACCTGAGGTTCATTAATTACAATTCCGAAATCTGCAAAATCGTGTTTAGCCTTCTCAAAATGTTCTGAACTGTCCAGCAACGCTTTGGATGGGATACAACCCACGTTGAGACAAGTACCGCCCAATGTAGGATATTTCTCTATAATTGCTGTTTTAAAACCCAATTGTGCAGCTCTGATAGCTGCTACATATCCGCCAGGACCAGAACCGATAACGGTTACATCAAATTGACTCATATCTTTGTGATTATTATTCGAAATAAAATTTCCTCAAATTTACGAATTTTACAGCAATTTTGGAAGTGATTTTCAGCATAATTCTTTATTGTAAAATTAGGGTCATTAAAGATTCAACGTCTCAATTTCCTTTCCCGTATTTTCATCTATTAGTTTTAATTCTTTTGACTTTTCAATATTAAGATTGCCTTTAACTTTTATTAGCATCTCTTTTCTTTTCCTCTCCGAATCATAAAGCCAAATCGTGTCTTTATTATATTTTGTTACTTTTATTTTGGAATTATAATTCATAAAAGTAAATAGTCGTTCCTTAACAAAACCTACTATTTAATTTATTTTTAAAAACAGGATTAGAAAACAGCATAATTTGTATCTTATAAAATAAGAAAATAATTTTCTGTTTCAGTAGCTCCATCATTTTCTTCATGTTCCAAGCGGTTGCAGCTAGTAATGCATTGATTTGTGGTCCCGTTTCTCCCATGAAGTAATTTTTTGCCAGCCTAAAATCGGTTTTTAAATGTCCGATGATAGGTTCTATTGCCGCTCTGGTTCTAAATTTTTTGCGCTTTGTCTGCTTTTGATAAGCAGTGTCTTTTTTTCTTGGAGTGCTTGGGATGGAGATTTTCACGCCCTTTATTTCTGATTTTCCTCTGCCACCTCTATCGTAAACGAGTTCTTTTGGGAGCTTTTGACCACCGGTTTCCATCTGTTCCAAAAGTGGTTCTATGGTGTGACCATCGTAAGGAGTT
>NZ_FTPU01000071.1 GCF_900108115.1 Epilithonimonas bovis DSM 19482 | reverse complement strand
CTGATGGAAGATTTTGAGGGAGCTTTGTTTACTCCAAGATGGTTTAAATTCCCGGTGGCAGAACGTATCCCGTTACTTATATCCCGAACAGACTGGCTTTTTGCAAATTGGCAGAAAAGCATTGAAACCAAATGATTCCAGCTGCTGAATCCTTTAGTATGTTTATCGGTTTGTTTACTTGCAACTAATTTATTGAATTTTGAACGGTCTAATTTTGCAATAATCTGAGAAAACAATGTTATATTTGGCATCAGAGGGACGAGTTTGGTTGTGCAACCTCAAAGATAATTTGAGATACTTAATTCAACCCTCTTTTTTTTGACTTTTTTTTAAACGTTTAGGACGCGATTGATTTGATAATTGATTTCATTGGTATAGAGGATATTAAAAATTAAACTGAGTGCCCAGAGAAACAGTTTTTAGAGGCGGAAGATAACCGCGTGCCGTAAACTCTGGATCCATTCCGAAATATTTGGTAATTGTCAACATATTCTGACCCTGAACGTAAATTATTGCATCTTTGACAATACTGCCATCAAAGGGAATCTTATAGGCAATCTGGACGTTCTTCAACCTGATAAATGAGGCATCAGATATTGTAGCTGTACTGCTTCTAAAATTAGTCTGAGCAGTGTTCTGATTGTTTAATACCCCTGTACTGTAGGGCATGTATGTTCCGTTAGGATTGGACGGAGACCAGACATCCAGCACCTCGACAGGTTGGTTAAAGAGGCCACCCGGGAGAGGAAGCGAGGTATTATAATTCAGATTTCTCTGTTTAACCCCTTGAAAAAGAAATGCGATGTTCCAGTTCTTAAACGTAATAGTATTGCTCCATCCACCAAAATACCTGACTCCTATATTCTCGATGACTCTGTTGTCATCGGGTGAAGAAATTTTTCCGTCGCCATTAAAGTCTGTGAATTGATATAGCCCTGTCGCAGGATCTATACCCTCCAATTGATAGAGCTTGATGATGCTAGTCGGTTCGCCAATAACATATTTGGTAGCATACGTAGATCCGTCCAGTCCAGGAAATGACAGCAATTTGTTTTTAGGAATACTGATATTAAAACTACTCTCCCATTTGAATTCAATCCCTTTAACAGGTGTAGTACTGACCTCCAATTCAAATCCTTTGTTCTCTATAGTGGCAGCAAGGTTCGCCAATACCGAGGCAAAACCCGTGGTAGCGGGAAGCTGATATCCCACCAGCTGGTTGGATGATCTGTTCCGATAGTACGATGCTGTCATATTTAACCGGTTATTTAAAAATGAAGTTTCCAATGCTACCTCCATCTTTTGAGTCTTTTCCCAGCTGTAATCTGGATTAAAGAGACGTGAAGGATCCAGTCCATTAACCCCGTTGTAGCCTTGGGCAGAAACGATATAGGTATTCAGGTACTGATAGTCTCCAATATTATCACTTCCCGCAGTACCTAAACTGGCACGGAGTTTCCCGAAGCTCAGCCAACTCAGGTCTTTCAGACCCCTTTCTTTGCTAAACAGCCATGCTGCGCCCACAGCTCCAAAGTTGGCGAACTTCCTGTTGGTCCCAAACCTACTGCTCCCATCCCGGCGACCCGTGATATTGACGAAGTACTTATTGTCTAACTGATAATTGACCCTTGCAAAGAAACCAGCGTACCTGTATTCCGTCTCGCTCTGGTCGACGATATTCTTGGTCTGTGCCGCCGCCAGGTTATTGATAAAGGCATTGCTCTCAAAGCCGCTTCCCGTGATTGCCTCTCTTTTGTTTGTTTCGTTCTGTAAGCTGGAACCTACCAGTATTGAAAAGGCATGTCTTTCTTTTTTGTAATCCCAGTTGATCTGGGGCTCAAGAATATAGGACAGCTGGCTGTGGCTACTTTTAGAGGCCGCCGAGTAAAAGCTGGACTGACCTGTAACATAGGCGGGATTATAGATTGTATTAGGTCGCAACGACCATTCTTCAAAACTGTTATGTGTCAGTCCTGCATTCAGCTTAAGTGTGATGTTGGGAACTAACTCCAATTGGGTTGTAAGATTTGTTATCTGCTGGAGGTTTTCATTCTGATAGGTAGCATTGAAGCCTGCCATAGGATTCACAAAAGTATTGTTCTCCCAGTTTATGCTGCCGTCCGGCTTATATAATGCTGGTGCATTGGGAGAGAGCAAAGTTGCCTTATTGGTGACATCCTCATTGAGCACATTGTTCTTCTGCTGGCTAAGCATATTCGAAAGACTAATGTTGAACCTTTTATCTTCCGAACGGTGCGATAGCTGACTTGAAAGGCTGTTGGTAACATACTTGAAGTTTTTATCAAATACGGTGGTTTGCTCGTTATGGCCTGTGCTGATAATGAATTGTGTCCCTTTACTTCCACCATTCACCGATAATCTGATGTCTGAGGTGGTTGCGGTATTTCCGATCAGTTTTTTAAGCCAGTCAGTATAGGAATCCGGACTCCATGTCCCGTTGACGTCGTAGGCCGTCGCAGGATAGCTATTAATACCATCGTTTTGATACGCCTGTCGCCGCATATTGAGGTATTGCTGGCTATTCATCATTTGAAGTCCGATCAATGCCCTGCTTACCCCAAAACTGGTATTCAGTGAAAATCTGGCCTTGCCCAATTTTCCGTTTCTGGTAGTCACCAGAATAACACCATTAGCACCACGGCTTCCGTAGATTGCTGTGGCATCAGCATCTTTCAATATTTCGATGCTTTCGATATCGTTGGGATTGATGGCATTAAGAGGGTTAATGTTTAGCATAGGAAGTACCTGTGTGGAATATTGAGAACTGATGGCCGCCCCCAGAGGAACACCGTCTATCACGTACAATGGAATGTTACCTTCTCTACGAAGGCTATTCTGCCCTCTGATCTGTACATCAAATCCACCACCTGCGGTTCCACCGCCTTGCACGATGCTTACGCCCGCCATGCGGCCCTGTATGGCTGAGAGTACGTTGTTGACAGGCTGGTTCTCGATGTCTTTGGCCGTTACGCGGGCAATACTGCCCGTACTCTCCTTTTCTTTGACTTTGTAGTAGCCGGCATTGAGCACGACTTCCTCAATCTGGTTTTCTTTGGGAGACAGTTCCGCATCCACTACGGCCTTCTCCCCCACCTGTAGCCTGCGCTCCGGGTAGTCCTGGTGGCGGATGACAACCACGGGATCTTTGCCCGATATGCTCAGCTGATACTGCCCGGAGGCATTGGTGGTGGCCACGGTGGCAGTGCCCTGCTGGAAGACTGATGCGCCCTGTATGGGCTTCTGTTGCGCTGTTACCGTACCGGTGACTACCCGCATCTGCCCTATTGCTATGCCCGAGACGCTATGATCTTGCGGATTATCTACTTCATTTTCCGAACTGGGTAAGGTTTTTGCTTCCCGACTCCTAACTGTGATAATATTGCCATTAATTTGATAATCAAAAGGTAAATTTTCAAGAATCTTTTTAACACACTGGGATACAGTCTGTTCTTTGCATCTGACTTCCTGTATTTTATATTTTTTTAATTTCTCTTTTGAATAAACAATTTTCAAATTATTAGTGGCAGCTAATTTGTTTAAAACTTCGTCTGCATAAATATTTTTTGCAGTAAAATCTACTATTTTTTCTGATTTTAATTGTGAATAGTAATATGAAGAAGTAATAAAAAATACAACTGCAGTATAGCAAGTAATTTTTTTCATTATTTTTGCAATGTTTAATTAGTAACTTTATTATGATTGTTATTGATTTTATATACCGGCACTCCCAATGCCGGTTTTTTTTTTAATTACTGGTTATAAGTCTTTTAACTAATAGTTTCCAGATGTTACTTTTCAAGTTTAAAATTTTGACCATTTTTAATAAGATTTAGATTTAAATAAAAGGCTAATGATTTGAGTATTGTTTCTACTGACTCATTTTTGAGATCACCCGAAAAAGTCTCATTTGCGTACTCAGCCGGATATTCTATTTTAATACCATAAATATTTTCGATAATCGATAAGGCATTTTTAACTTTACATTCAGAAAAAAACAAATCTGCTGTCAACATACTATTGTTGTCTTCTCTCTTATATTGATTAACTGCTATTTTTTTTGACTTTAATATTGTTATCGCATCCATATTCCCAAAATTATTCATTGTTTCAGCAGGTGCTAAATAGTAATAATTAGGATCAGAATTTTTCTTTACTGCAACTTTTCCTTCAAAAAGATGTAGTTTAAAATTATCGTTATTTTGAAAAATTGTGAATACAGTTCCTAATACTTTAGTTTCATAATTTTTAGTCGCAACAACAAACGGATGATCCTTTGATTTGGAGATTTTAAAAAGGGCATCTCCGTCTAAATAGACTTTTCTTTCTTTAGAAAAATAAAAACTATTAACTACAAGTTTCCCACCTTTTAATAGCTGTACCTGCGATCCATCTCTGAGATTAATGATAGTTTTTCCTGCTACTGCCTGATATGTTCTCGGTTTCAGAAACTCATTATAGCCCAAAAGAAATCCTAAAGACAAGAATAACAAAATTACTGCAGCAATAGATGACCTGATTTTTATGGAATATTTTTTATTTTTTTCAATTCTTGAAGAAATGTTATTCCACATTTTATCAGTTTCATCTTGGTTAGGTAGCTTAATATTTTCAATTTTTTTTGTCATTGTTTCTAATTATTATATGTATATCCGTTTTTAATCATACTGCTGTAATATTAGCAATAATGAGCCTTTCGAATAGTTTGTCTCCGAAATATCTTCGATTTAGTTTG
>NZ_FTPU01000005.1:126601-133606 GCF_900108115.1 Epilithonimonas bovis DSM 19482 | reverse complement strand
GGTGGAAATATTTTTTCGGGACATTAAACAATTACTTCATATAAAATCTTTTATCGGAACTTCAGAAAATGCGGTGATGATACAAATTTGGACTGCCTTGATTACCATTCTCATCCTTAAGGCTTTGAAGGCGCAATCAAAATTCGACTGGTACTTATCCAATTTGGTAGCTTTTATACGACTGAATCTCTTTGTTAAAATCGACTTGCAAAAATGGCTAGATAAACCCTTCGAGGAGCACATAGAACCACCACCAAAATTCCAGCAGGGGGTTCTATTTTAAAAATTGGCAAATTTCAATGGATAAACACAATGAAATAGTCTAAATAATGTATGATAAATTTTATTTAGGACAGGATTGTTATCAAATTATTTATGAAAACAATAGCTGCGTCATTTTTAATAGTTTTACTGATCAATGCGCTATTGCAATCCTGCGACAATATGCTTGAAGTCGATCTTCCGGCTAACCAAATAGCAACAGAATACGTATTCAATAACCTTCAAAGCGCTGACGCTGCACTAGCCAGCCTGTACGGAAATTTGCGGGATAACTCTCCGATATCAGGAGGAGCGGGAGGTAGCGGAATATTGCTGGGAAACTACACCGATGATTTAGACTGCTATTCCCCAGCGGGTGAAAGCACAGGCATTCGTGATCTTTATCTGAATATACAAAATGATTCAAATGCGGCAGTACTTGGCTACTGGACCGCCGCTTACAAAGAAATTTATATGTCGAATGCTATTATCCAAGGCATGGAACAGTCAACAGGCATTTCAGAAAAAGATAAAGGAAGAATTATAGGAGAAGCCATATTGATAAGAAGCTTAATCTATTATTATCTGATGCAGGTTTTTGGTGATATACCATACACGACCAGTACGGATTACACCATGAACAGTTCCTTGTCTAGAATGCCAACATCCGATCTTAAAATTAGAATCAAAGATGATCTTATCACAGCTTTGAGCCTGATAGATGATCTTTACAGGAATACGGAAAGAATTTTTCCCAATAAAAAAGTGGTGCAACTGGTTCTTGCCAAAATTTATATGAGTGATCAGCAGTGGGACCAGGCAGAAGCATTGCTTGGCGATATTCTTTCAAGCCCACTTTACAGTCTTGAACCGGATGTCAACAAAGTATTTTTAAAATCAGGTTCCCATATTCTATGGCAGATCAAACCTAAAAATGCGAACGATCCGACTCAGGAAATACAATCTTTATATTTTGTCAATGCAGCGCCCTCACGCTATGCATTGTCTCCGAGCCTTATCAGTAGTTTTTCTGTAGAAGATAAAAGAAAACAAAACTGGATTGCAGCTGTTACCGTGGGCAATAATACTTGGTATCGCGCAGATAAATATAAAAATAGAACAACAAATGCAACAGAGTATTCTATTATATTCAGGATTGAAGAAGTTTACCTGATGATGTCCGAAGTGCTCGCTAAACAAAACAAGATTTCTCAGGCCCTTCCTTTCATTAATGCCATAAGAGGACGCGCAGGATTAAGTGCAATTAATGATAATATTACAGCCGATAGCCTCTCTAATGAAATTTTGCTTGAAAACCGCAGAGAGTTCTTTACTGAAATGGGACACCGGTTCTTAGATCTTAAGCAGGCTGGAAGGCTACAGTATCTGGTTACCGACAAGCCCAACTGGAAATCCTTTTCAGCATTATGGCCACTTCCCCAGAAGGAATTACTTCTTAATCCCAATCTAAATCCACAAAATAATGGTTATTAGAATAAGATTTATTTGTTTAATTTTTATCACATTACCCTTGTGTAGTGTCTTTGCTCAGGATGTCCCGCAGATTGACAGCCTAGATCAATGGCTGTCAAAATTTAAGGAACTTCGGTTGGAAGGGATTTCTTCTGATGGAAAATGGGTTGGTGTAAAAAAAATGTCAGCCTTTAAAGATGGCTCATTGGAAATCCTTAGTACATATAAATCATTTGTTCCAATTAAGTTATCTGGGACAAGCAAGGTGGTTTTTCTGAAAAACAGTAAACTATTGAGCTACGGGAACGGTAACCTATCATTACATGATCTTCGAAAAGGAAAGGTTAAAAGCTATGAGAAGATTAAGCAACACAATGTACTTAATAACAGAAAAGAGTATGTGGTACTGGATAGCACTAGCCATCTCAGTTTATATAATTTAGATGGAGAAAGGCTTAGTTATATTGACAGGGTGAAACGTTACATTAGTGATGAGAATGAAATTATATATGCAGAACAGAATGATGAGGGTTCAAGATTAGTTTTAAAAATGGTAGGCAATCAGGTTACTACAGTGTATTCCACCGCCCATATTATAGAACGGATGGAATTAAGTGAATTTAAGACTTATTTTTTGATTTTTGAAAAAATGAAATTATCAGACTTGCGAAGAGTGGTGGTGATAGATAAAGAGACAGATGCTGTGTGTTATCCACTTGGATCAGGATTTACGAGACAGGGTTATAGTACTGTACAAGAGGTCAAAGGCCGGGAATTAGCAATTATAAAAGTGGTCAACCAAAAAAGAAATGAACCTTCATATTTAGATATGTATTACAGTAATGACCAAGATTTAAAATCAGTAATGATGAGGAAAACCTCTGCCGAAGAATATTGGTTATGGAACAATAAAACAAAAAATGCTGAGAAATTCAATCTGGCTGCAAATCGATCAATTTGCGACATAGGAAGCGCTACTCAATTTTTAAATTTTAATGGAAATGAACTACGGGATTATACCTATCACCGTCCATTATTAAATATGAGTCTTTATAATATAGAGACCAAGCAAAATTTTTGTATAGGGACTATTGAACCGGAATTGGCAGCTTCTGAAGATGGAAGGTATCTGCTTTATCGTTTAGAAGATGAATCGTGGGAAATATTGGATAGTTCAACAAAACAGAGGAGAGCAATCTTAAATAGGGCGATTCGTAATCCTGTATTTACAATTGATAATTCATTCATTTTTTTTGAAAGTGACAACGGCTTACTTCAATATAATCTCAAAAATGGTCATTTTACACCTTTGACGATCGCTAAAGGAATGAGGGTAAGAATCGTAAATTCTGAAAAGAGCTATTTAATTACAGGATATAATATTTATCGCTCAACTATAATGCAGGACAAACCTCTCATTGTTGAAACTCAAGATCCTCTTGCTGGTGAGGTGTCATATTTATTAATCAAAAACAGTAAAGTAATACGCACAGTGCTCAGAAGTGAAAATCAGATCTCTTTTTTTCTGTATTCTGATCAACTGGACCGATATTGTTGGCTGGAAGAGAACTACAATCTACCACCTATAGTGAAAATTTCTGATGGTAATGGTAAATCTAAAGAAATATTTGGAATTTATGATGACAAAGAAGCCAAAACTATCAGACAGAAAATAATCACGTATGGATTATCCAGCGGAGCAAAACTTAAAGGATTGCTATATTATCCTCAACATTTCGATCCGTCTAGGAAATATCCTATGATAGTTCATATTTATCAGATTCAAAGCTCTAATAATAAGAACTTTCTTCGTGCGAGTTATGATGCGTTGGGATTTAATATTCGGATTCTGTTGGAAAAAGGCTATTTTGTATATTTACCGGATCTTATAACGGATGAGAGAGGACCAGGTATTTCAGGTCTTGATTGCATCAACAGGGCATTGGATGCTGTAAGGGATATAGCAAATATTGATTTTTCAAAGTTGGGTCTCATAGGGCACTCGTTCGGAGGCTATCTCACAAATTTTATTTCAACAAGATCAGATCGGTTTGCCGCCTATATTTCAGGCTCGGGAGTTAGCGACATCATACAGTCTTATTACTCGCTAAACCGTAATTTTCCGGGACCTCACTATTGGCAATTGGAGACTGGGCAATACCACATTTTATCATCATTTGCCGATAACAAAAAAATATTTTTCGACAATAACCCGATCTATAACGCTGATAATTTATGTGCTCCAATATTGTTATGGACAGGCAAAGCTGATGAAAATGTTGTCCCTGAAAATACAATGAGTTTGTATTTAAGTTTCAAGCGTTATAAAAAGGATGTTATCGCTCTACTGTATGATAAGAGCGGACATACTCTCACAGATATCACCGAAAAAAAAGATTTTAACAGGAGAGCTTTAGATTGGTGGGATTATTTTTTAAAAAATAAAAACGATATTTCTTGGATTAATAAACAGATGAAAAAAGGATGCTATTAAAGCATCCTATTTAATGTTATGGTTTAAATAATACTCTTCCGCACTCAGTCGGACTAGTCGGTGCATCGTGAAGTGCTGTAGTACCATCAACTGCCCATGTACAAACATCACCCTGAATATCACTACAGGTTTGGTTTACCTGTTCACAAAGGCCGCTTGCTGAATCAATCCTATATACAGGAGATATCATTGCGGCATTTTCTTTCGCTGCTTTGGTGGCAAATGCAGCCCCCGTGCCCATCAAAACTAAGGCAACGGCAATCATGAAATTTTTCATAATAAAAAAATTAAATTATGCCTACTCTTTAAAAGGTTTTCGGCTTCCCCTTCAGTTAAGTGTTTTTCTGAATTTATGCATGTAAATATTCTTACCGGATAGTGTTAAAATACCATCATTAATTGCTATAATCCCAGTAATTTGTTGCTCAGGAATATAAAAACTTCCTACATACTGATTCGATTCTGTACTATAAATATCAATGGTTTTGCGATTTCGATGGATTGTTGCGGGTTCGTGCCTGCCTCTACGCTCAGAAAGTATAAATACATAATTGTTAAAAGCCGCAACAGCGGCATTTACTTTTGTTGGCGGTGCCTTCATTTTATGATCACCATTAGAAAGTTTTACTATTTGAATATCTGCTTTAGATTGTTGATCAATTGTTTTCTGATATCGTATGCGTTTAAAACTGCTGTCAATAATAACGAATTGATTACGGTATAAATACGCATATATGACGCTGTTAGAAAGAGATAAATTCGGAATTATCTGACCGTCAAGGTCAAATATTCCGTCTTGTTGTTGTTTCAATATTTTTGGATACAACTTTATTTTTTGAGAGGACCTTAAATCGAGCTTCGCTAAAGTTAAAACATGCGTTTTGGAACTTTGTGTTCGAATAGCGAAATGAGCTGAATCTAATACTGCAAGTTGTGAAAAATAGGCCTTTTGATAACTAATAATTTGAGATGTCTTTGATCCAATCTTACCGCGGTATATGATAGGAACTGTACCATCATAAAGATAATAATAGGAATCTTTTACAGCGATTCGTAAGTTTTTGAAATTATAGCTTCCCAAATCCGGGTAGATCCTGTATTTATACCAAGAATTGTTTTCAAGATTTAGAGATAAAAAAATCAAAGGTGTTCTTCGGCTTCCAAAATAAATGATTTTATTATTCACTCCTGCGAAATAAAAATCACTGTCAGATAATGGTATAATTTCCGACTTTATGATAAAATTAGGCAGAAACCGCCTCGTAAAATTATTCTCCTTTTTGATAATGTATTCGGAAGAAAGGAAAAGGGCAACCATCACGGCACTGCTGATGGCTGCGCCTGTCAGCAGGTAAGCAGTTGTTTTGAGGGCTGGCCGTTTTGTCTCAGCATAAAATAGGGCGGTACATGCTAAGCCAACCATGATGATATTAAAAAACAGGTGCTCTTTCCAGCCCAGTTTCTCCAGGATGCCGCCACAGGAGCAGGGCACAAAGTCGCTGTAGTTAAGGATCAGGTAAATATAAACTGTAAAAGCAGCCATGAGCCCAAAAGAGGCATACAGTGCGGCCTTCCTGGTTTTAGGAACCAGCAGCAGCAAAGAAATCAACAGCTCCAGTGCAATGACCCCATAAGACACCACGCCGGCATAAGCACTCAGCATAGGAGACTGCGCCAGTTGCACCCGGAAGTTCTCAAAGTCCATTAGCTTGCTCACTGCGGCATAGATAAACAGCAGGACGAAAGCGTAGGGGATGAGCCTGGCGGCAAAAGTAATAATCCGTTTCATAATTCTTTTTTTACGGTTAAAGAGCAACAGAACCTGCGCCGGGGGGTATTGCCGGGCAAGCCTGTTGCAGAGCGGCCTTTGGCCTTTGAACATCTAAACCGGGAGGCAGCCTGTAAACAGGCGGCCAATCCCAGGCATCATGAGTCATCTTGCAGCAGGCTGCGAATCTTTGCAGATGTCTGAATGTTCTGAAGTCAAAGCTAACAGGTCTCATGGTGTTTTACAAGAACATGCTGTCAAGATTTATGTAATTTTGACAGCATTTTTCGTTGTATAAAGCCTCTGTAGATGGGGCTTTCCGGATTTTACAAAGCGGTTCTGGCTAAGGGCTGGTTAAGGAACGGTGACCGTGTCAAGATTTATGTAATTTTGACAGCATTTTTTAGGGGTTAAAGCCTCTGAGGATGGGGCTTTCCGGATTTTACAAAGCGGCGCTGGCGAAGAGATGATCAACCCAATCATTTTTTGACTAAACTTGAACTATTCCTACCTAAAAATAACCGTTATAACCATTTTTAGAATGTGATCTTTTTAGTAATGCATTTTATCAACCCGAAAATATTCCTGCCCTTAGCTGAACGCAGTGCCATTGCGCTCATCAACATGAGTATGATTAAAAAAAATCCTGGCGCTCTTGGCGTTAAAAAAATCCTCAATCTTCCAACATCCAACACCCATCTTCCAGCACCCATCCTCCATCTTCCAACATCCATCTTCCATCCTCCATCAGCCACCCCGAAAATATTCCTGCCCTTAGCTGAACGCAGTGCCGTTGCGCTCATCAACTTGAGTTTGATAAAAAAAATCCTGGCGTTCTTGGCGTTAAAAAAAACATCCATCTTCTATCTTCCATCCTCCATCCTCCATTCTCCATCTTCCATCTTCCAGCACCTATCTCCCATCTTCCATCTTCCATCACCCGACATCCATCCATCTTCCATCACCCCTCATCCAACATCCATCATCAATTCATCCACCCCGAAAATAT
>NZ_FTPU01000005.1:0-126021 GCF_900108115.1 Epilithonimonas bovis DSM 19482 | reverse complement strand
TCCAACATCCATCATCAATTCATCCACCCCGAAAATATTCCTGCCCTTAGCTGAACGAAGTGCCTTTGCGCTCATCAACATAAGTATGATTAAAAAAAAGCCTGGCGCTCCTGGTGTTAAAAAAAACATCCATCCTCCATCATCCATCACCCAACACCCATCATCCATCTTCAAAAAAAATAAAAATAATTGCCGCGGCCTTAATAATTTTTTCTACATTTGTATAACAAAATCGAAAAATGAACTTCATTCAGTTACATCATCATCATTTTCATACTTGCCCTCAAGCGAGCTGATCATGATATGACGTAATAAAAAAAAATAATATCTAATCCCGTTTGAGTCAGTCAGACGGGATTTTTGTTTTTACAAGGCTCAGGTGTGGCGGACTCAGACAGTTAAACAAAAACGGACATGAGTAATCTGAAAATTGCCATCCAAAAGAGCGGAAGGCTTTACGATGAATCCCTGAAACTTCTGAAAGACTGCGGCATCTCTTACAACGACGGAAAAGACCAGCTGAAGGTCATTTGCGATAATTTTCCATTGGAAATTTATTTTCTCAGAAACTCGGATATCCCACAGTACGTAGAAGACTGCGTGGTGGATGTGGCCATCATCGGCTCCAATCTTTTGGAAGAAACAGAGAAAAAAATCGACATTCTCGAATACCTGGGATTTTCAAAATGCCGCGTCTCACTGGCCGTTCCCAAGGATGTGGAAACCAATGATATCAGCTTTTTCCAGGGCAGGAAGATCGCCACATCCTATCCCAATACGCTTTCCAAGTTCCTGGCGAAAAATGGCATCCGGGCTGACATCCACAAGATCTCAGGTTCGGTGGAAATTGCACCCAATATCGGCCTGGCAGCAGGGATTTGCGATATTGTAAGTTCGGGGAGCACCCTTTTCAAAAACGGCCTGAGAGAGATGCAGGCCATCCTGAAATCTGAAGCGGTCCTGGTGGCTAACCAGGCGCTCTCCGAAGAAAAAAAGGCCATCCTCGACCGGTTAATATTTAGGATCAGGGCAGTACTGAAAGCAAAACAAAGCAAATATATCCTGATGAATGTCCCCAACGAAAAGATTGAGCAGGTCTCCAAAATCCTTCCGGTCCTCAAAAGCCCCACCGTTTTGCCCCTGGCAGAAGAAGGGTGGAGCAGTATCCACTCTGTGATTGACGATAACCGCTTCTGGGAAGTCATCGATGAACTGAAACAGGCCGGCGCACAGGATATCCTGGTGATCCCGATTGATAAAATGGTGATTTGATTTAGGATTTTAAATAGGGGATTTAAAAGGTAGGTTCTTGAAAAGAATGATAGACATCCTAACTTAATTTCACACTTAGAAATGTAATATTCCCGCTGATAAGGCTGATTTTATGGATTTTAAATTTAGCATCAGCGTAATCGGAATAATCTGCGGGAATAAAAAATAGTCATAAAGCCTTTTAATAAAGAATATTTGGGATATGACAATATCTTATGACCTCTAAAGAATTGATAATAGATTTTAAAATAAACAGTGGTTATAAGTCTTTATTCTAGTCTCTTTCATCTATTGATTAAAATCCAAAATCTAAAATTAAGTACTGTAAATCCTAATTCGTAAATACAAAAATGTCATGCTGAGGCTCTCGAAGCATTTAAGATAAATTAATTCCATAGCAGAACAATGAACATCTATCAATATCCACAAAAATCCGACTGGGCCGGGATTATCAGGCGCCCCGTTTTGGAAAAAAAGAACCTTCGGGCAACCATTACGGAAGTTTTTGAAAAAGTAAAAAATGATGGCGACTCCGCATTGCAATATTACACCTCAAAGTTTGACGGCGTGTCACTGGATTCTTTTAAAGTTTCTCAGGAAGAAATTGAAAAGGCAAGCAATGAAGTTTCAGATGAATTAAAAGCAGCGATTCAACATGCTAAAAAAAATATTGAAACTTTTCACCGTTCCCAAGAAGAAGAAACTAAGAAAATAGAAACCGTGCCCGGCGTAGAGTGTTGGCGCGAAAGCCGCGGCATCGAAAAAGTGGGCATTTATATCCCGGGCGGCACCGCGCCCTTGTTTTCCACCGTCCTCATGCTGGCAATACCGGCAAAATTGGCGGATTGTAAACAGATTGTCCTGTGCTCGCCGGCTAACAAAGAGGGGGCAATAGATCCTGCCATTTTGTACGCAGCGCAACTTTGCGGCATTACCGAAATGTTTAAAATCGGAGGCTCACAGGCGATTGCCGCAATGAGCTTAGGGACAGAAACAGTACCGAAAGTCTATAAAATTTTTGGTCCGGGCAATCAGTATGTCACCGCGGCCAAAGAATTGGCAACAGAGCTGGGCCTTGCGATTGATATGCCGGCCGGCCCAAGTGAAGTTTTACTAATTGCCGACCAACAGGCGGTCCCGGAGTTTTGTGCGGCGGATCTGCTGTCCCAGGCCGAGCATGGTGCCGACTCGCAGGTGGTTTTTATCTCGACTGATGAAACGGTTTTCAAGGAAACTTTATTGGAGCTTGAAGGTCAGCTGAGCCAACTTCCAAGAAAAGAACTGGCAGCAAAAGCCATTGAAAACAGCCGCTTTATTTTGATGGAGTCCTTGGACGAAGCTTTTGAATTAAGCAATTGCTACGCGCCGGAACATTTAATTTTAGCGATCGCAAATCCCGAAATATGGACCGGCAAAATCCGGAATGCCGGATCGGTTTTCCTGGGGAATTACGCCTGCGAAAGTGCCGGCGATTATGCCAGCGGTACCAATCATACGCTGCCAACCAATGGCTTTGCCAAAAATTACAGCGGCGTGTCCCTGGATTCATTTGTCCGGAAAGTAACCTTCCAAAAACTAAGTGAAAAGGGAATTCAAAATCTCGGAAAAACCATCGAAATTATGGCGGAAGCAGAAGGTTTATTTGCCCATAAAAACGCTGTTTCTGTCCGTTTAAAATCTTTAGAATCATGAGCAAAAAAATTAATATTGAAAAACTGGTTCGGAAAAATATCCTGGATTTAAAGCCTTATTCCAGTGCGCGTGATGAATTTTCCGGTGCGGAAGGTGTTTTTCTGGATGCCAACGAGAATCCTTTCGGATCATGGAACCGCTATCCGGATCCTTATCAGAAGGAACTTAAAAATGAGATTTCGAAAATCAAAAATACCAGTTCTGACAGCCTATTTTTGGGAAACGGCAGCGATGAAGTGATTGATCTCCTGTTCAGGGTTTTCACAAATCCGGGAAAAGATCAGGCTCTCACATTTACTCCAACTTATGGCATGTACGAAGTGGCGGCCAACATTAATGATGCTGAATTGCTTCAAATTTCTTTGGATGAAAATTTTCAGGTTTCTATTGATGAAAATCTAAAAAATACACTTCAAAATTCAGGTTTAAAACTCGTTTTTATATGCTCGCCCAATAATCCGACAGGCAATCTGATTCAACAGGAAGCGGTCGATTTTATCCTGGGGAATTTCAGCGGTATTGTGGTGGTGGATGAGGCTTATATCGATTTTGCAGATCAGGAATCATGGATTTCACAATTAGAAAAACATCCAAATCTGTTAGTGATGCAAACCTTTAGCAAATATTGGGGAATGGCTGGTTTGCGCGTTGGAATGGCATTTTCAAACCCGGAAATTATTTCATTATTAAATAAAGTAAAACCGCCGTACAACATCAGCAGCCTGAATCAGGAAGCCGTTTTGAAAACATTGAAAAATGCTTCTGAAATTAACAAACAATTGGAATTGATTTTAAAACAGAGAGAGCTTGTAATTTCTGCTTTAACTGATTTAGAAATGGTGAAAAAAATCTATCCAACCGACGCCAATTTTCTTTTGGCAGAGGTGGATAATGCCAATGAGTTGTATGATTATCTGGTGAATGAAAAAGTGATTATCCGCAACCGGAATTCTGTCGTGAAAAATTGTGTTAGAATTACAATCGGAACGCCCGAAGAAAATAAAAAACTGATTGAAACCCTTCAAAAATTCGAATAAAAGACATGAAAAAAGTATTATTTATAGACCGCGACGGAACGCTGATTGAAGAGCCAAAGATCGATTTCCAGGTCGATTCTTTGGAGAAGTTGGAGTTTGTTCCCGGCGTCTTTCAAAACTTGGCGAAAATTGTAAAAGAACTGGATTATGAATTGGTCATGGTGACCAATCAGGATGGCCTGGGAACAGAAAGTTTTCCGACTGCAGATTTCGAAAAGCCGCACCGAAAAATGCTTCAGGCCTTTAAAAATGAGGGGATTGAGTTCGAAGATATTATCATTGATGATTCTTTTGAACACGAAAATAAACCGACCCGGAAACCAGGGACTGCCTTACTCGGAAAGTACATTTACGGCAATTACGACCTCGGGAATTCTTATGTTATTGGCGACCGGAAAACGGATGTCCAGCTGGCGGAAAACCTGGGTTCGAAATCGATTTTCTTGGCTGAAGATAATTTTGGAGAAGCGACTTTTACAACGAATTCATGGTGGGAAATTTATCAGTTCCTGAAAGCAGAACCGCGAAAAGCAACCGTCAAAAGAACCACCAAAGAAACCGATATTTTGATTGAAGTGAACCTGGACGGAACCGGAATAGCGGAAATTTCCACAGGGCTTCATTTTTTCGATCACATGCTCGACCAGATCGCAAGGCATGGCAATTTGGATTTAAAAATTAAAGTCAAAGGCGACCTTCAGGTTGATGAACACCACACCGTCGAAGATACAGGGATTGCTCTTGGAGAGGCCATTTTGAAAGCTCTGGGAAGCAAAAAAGGAATCGAAAGGTATGGCTTCTTATTGCCGATGGATGATTGCCTGGCGCAGGTTGCAGTTGATTTTGGAGGCCGGCCGTGGCTGGTGTGGGATGTGGGTTTTAAACGTGAAAAAGTAGGCGACGTACCGACGGAAATGTTTCAGCATTTTTTTAAATCATTTACCGATTCTGCCAGGTGTAACCTGAATATAAAAGCAGAAGGGGAGAATGAACATCACAAAATCGAGTCGGTTTTCAAAGCTTTTGCAAAAGCCGTCAAAATGGCGGTGAATCAGTCAGATTCTAATTTTAATCTGCCATCAACAAAAGGAATGTTGTAAATGTTGGAATGATGATGTTCGATTTAAGTAAAGTCCATCGTAATTCCAGACTCGTAAATCAGAAATCGTAAATCGTAAATCAAAATGATTGCTATTATAAAATACAACGCCGGGAATGTGGAATCCGTTCAAAATGCCTTATTTCGGTTGGGTGTCGAATCCAAAGTGACTGATGATTTTGAAGAAATCAGAAATGCAGAAAAAGTGATTTTCCCCGGTGTGGGAGAGGCTTCTTCGGCCATGCGTTACCTTCGGGATGCCGGTCTGAAGCAGTTGATCCCCACTTTGAGACAGCCGGTTTTAGGGATTTGTTTGGGGCAGCAGCTGATGTGCCGCAATCTGGAAGAAGGCCATGCCGAAGGTTTGGGGATTTTCGACATTGATGTCAAATTATTCCCTTCAGATGATATCGTGCCGCACATGGGCTGGAATAATTTAAAAAACCTCAAAGGACCTCTGATGGAAGGTGTATCAGAAGATGAGAATGTCTATTTTGTGCACAGCTATTATTGCGAAAACTCCAAATATTCGGTGGCAGCATGCGGTTATATTTTGGATTTCGCAGCGGCATTGCAAAAAGAAAATTTTTTCGCCACCCAGTTTCATCCGGAAAAATCCGGAAAAACCGGTACTAAAATATTGGAAAACTTTTTAAAAGTACAAGGTATAAAGTAACTCGTACTTTTTACTTTATACATTTTACATAATACAACAAAAATGAAAATCATCCCGGCCATAGACATCATCGACGGAAAATGTGTCCGCCTTTCCAAAGGTGAATATGATACAAAGAAAATTTATAACGAAAATCCTCTGGAAGTCGCTAAAGAATTTGAAGCCAACGGAATCAAATTCCTTCATTTAGTGGACCTGGATGGCGCCAAAGCGAAACATATCATCAATCAGAAAGTATTGGAACATATCGCGGCCAACACCAGTCTGCAAATTGATTTTGGAGGTGGCATCAAGTCAAAAGAAGATGTGGAACTGGCTTTCAACTCTGGGGCAAAGCAAATTACGTTGGGGAGCATTGCCGTTCAAAATCCTGAATTTTGCCTTGAAATGTTAGAGCAATTTGGTGCAGAAAAAATCATTCTCGGTGCGGATTGTTTAGACCGCAAGATTAAAACCTCCGGCTGGCTGGAAGGCAGCGATTTGGATGTCCTCCATTTTATTTCAAATTATGAAAAGAAAGGAATTAAGAATGTGATTTGCACCGATATATCAAAAGACGGTATGCTGGAAGGGCCATCAACAGGGCTTTATCAGGAGATTTTAACTCAGTCAAAAATTAATTTAATTGCCAGCGGCGGAATTTCCAATATCAATGATGTCATAAAAATGAAAGAAATCGGTTGTTTCGGAACTATCATTGGCAAAGCGATTTATGAAAACAGAATTTCGCTGCAGCAGTTATTAAAAGTAAATAATTAATTGAAAATGCTTAAAAAAAGAATAATTCCCTGTTTGGATATTAAAGACGGGCAAACTGTGAAAGGTGTTAATTTCGTGAACTTAACGCATGCGGGAGATCCTGTGGAACTGGCCAAAAAATACGAGGATCAGGGCGCGGATGAACTGGTTTTCCTGGATATTACCGCGACAGTAGAGGAGCGCAAAACCTTTGTGGAACTCGTTAAAAAGATTGCCCGCGAACTGAGTATTCCTTTTACCGTGGGCGGCGGGATTTCTGCTGTGGAAGATGTCCGGAAATTGCTGAATGCCGGTGCGGATAAAATCAGCATCAATTCATCGGCGGTGAAAAACCCTGATTTAATCCAAGAATTGTCGGAAGAGTTTGGGAAACAATGCATTGTAGTGGCGATTGACACCAGACGGGTGCAGGGTAAAGACAGGGTGCACATCAAAGGGGGCAGGGAAGCAACTGAATGGGAAACTTTAGCCTGGGCAAAAAAAGTCGAAGAACTGGGAGCAGGGGAACTCTTACTCACCTCTATGGATGCAGACGGGACCAAGGCCGGTTTTGATTTGAGGATCACAAAACTGATTGCGGAAACGGTAAATATCCCCGTGATTGCTTCGGGCGGAGCCGGCACAAAGGAAGATTTTGAGGCCGTGTTCGCACAAACCAAAGCAACCGGCGCTCTGGCAGCGAGTATTTTTCACTTTGGTGAAGTGGCAATTCCTGAACTGAAACAGTTTTTAAACCAACAGAATATCGCCGTAAGAATGTAAGCAGATATTGGAATTATTAAATATCGTAAACCAACAATTGTAAATCAAAAATAAAAATGAATATAGATTTTAACAAAGGCAATGGGCTGGTGCCCGTAATTATCCAGGATGACACAACATTGCAGGTTCTCATGCTGGGATATATGAATGAAGAAGCTTTTCAAAAAACGCAAAACGAAGGAAAAGTAACCTTTTACAGCCGTTCCAAAAACAGGTTATGGACCAAAGGTGAAGAGTCCGGGAATTTCCTTTACGTAAAAGACATCAAGGTGGATTGTGATCAGGATACGCTGCTCATCAAAGCAGTTCCCGAAAATGTGGTGTGCCATACCGGAAGTTTCAGCTGTTTCGGGGAGAAAGAAAATAAGGGTTTTTTATATGAACTGGAACAAATCATTTCTGAAAGGATTGATTCAGATGACAAAAATTCCTACACCAATCAGCTCTACAAACGCGGCATCAACAAGGTAGCGCAGAAAGTTGGGGAAGAGGCGGTGGAAGTTGTCATCGAAGCCAAAGACGATAACAGTGATCTGTTCCGAAACGAAGTCTCAGATCTGCTGTACCACCTGTTGGTGCTCCTCAAAGCCAAAAACACCTCTCTTACAGACATAGAAATAGTCTTAAAAAGCCGGAACCATTAAGGCATCATAGAACCCGGCACCCAAAAACCATGATTCCCAATCACCACATTTTTATGTATCGGGAAGTCAGACGGAACCTCAGTTCCCTTGTGCCTTACTAAAATCAAAAAAAACGAATAGTGCCTTTCTGTTAAAAAAGTCATTACGAGAAGTGAGGTACAAACGACGCGGCAATCCCATTCCGCGACTCAAAAAGTACGCTTGCCCTTAGCTGAACGAAGTGCCTTTGCGCCCATCAACATAATCAACATAAAAAAATCTTTGCGCTCTTTGCGTTAAAAAAAACCATCCAACATCCATCACTCATCTTCCATCATCCAACATCCCACATCCCACATCCAACATCCATCACCCTTCACCCATCTTCCAACATCCCACACTTAACATCCTCCCGTCACTTCGGGTGTTTTCCGCAGCAGCGCGAAGGAAAATGTATCGGGAAGCCAGACAGAACCTCAGTTCCCTTTTGCCTTACTAAAATCAAAAAAAACGAAAACGTCATTGCGAGAAGTGAGGCACGAACGACGCGGCAATCCCATTCTGCGACTCAAAAAGTACGCTTGCCCTTAGCTGAACGAAGTGCCTTTGCGCCCATCGAAATAATCAACATAAAAAAATCTTTGCGCTCTTTGTGTTAAAAAGACCGTCCAACATCCATCACCCTTCATCCATCTTCCAACATCCAACATCCCACACTTAACATCCTCCCGTCACTTCGAGTATTTTCCGCAGCAGCGCAAAGGAAAATGTATCGGGAAGTACGCCAGAACCTCAGTTCCCTTGTGCCTTACTAAAATCAAAAAAAAACGAAAACGTCATTGCAAGAAGTGAGGCACGAACGACGCAACAATCCCATTCCGCGGCCAAAAACCACGCTTGCCCTTAGCTGAACGAAGTGCCTTTGCGCCGATCAACATAAAAAATCTTTGCGCTCTTTGCGTTAAAGAAATCCATCCAACATCCATCCAACATCCATCACCTTTCATCCAACATCCAACATCCCACACTTAACATCCTCCCGTCACTTCGGGTGTTTTCCGCAGCAGCGCGAAGGAAAATGTATCGGGAAGCCAGACGGAACCTCAGTTCCCTTTTGCCTTACTAAAATCAAAAAAACGAAAACGTCATTGCGAGAAGTGAGGCACGAACGACGCAGCAATCCCATTCCGCGACTCAAAAAGTACGCTTGCCCTTAGCTGAATGAAGTGCCTTTGCGCCGATCAACATAATCAACATAAAAAAATCTTTGCGCTCTTTGCGTTAAAAAAAACCATCCAACATCCATCACCCATCTTCCATCTTCCAACATCCCACACTTAACATCCTCCCGTCACTTCGAGTATTTTCCGCAGCAGCGCAAAGGAAAATGTATCGGGAAGTACGCCAGAACCTCAGTTCCCTTGTGCCTTACTAAAATCAAAAAAAACGAAAACGTCATTGCAAGAAGTGAGGCACGAACGACGCGGCAATCCCATTCCGCGACCCAAAAACCACGCTTGCCCTTAGCTGAACGAAGTGCCTTTGCGCCGATCAACATAATCAACATAAAAAATCTTTGTGCTCTTTGCGTTAAAAAAATCCATCCAACACCTTTCACCCATCTTCCAACATCCATCACCCATCACCCATCTTCCATCTTCAAAAGCCCTCATTCATCTTTTTGGTTGGTATATCAATTTTTTTTTACATTGCCTTACAGGATTTAAAGATGAAAACACTACAGTTTACAGGGATTATAATCGTCATTGCCGGCAGCTTTTTACCGCTGGTTCATGTCCCCGTCATCGGATATTGGGATTATTGGCATATCGACCATAGTCTGGCAATAACAGCCTGGCTGTTAGCACTGTTGGCGGCTGTTTTGGCCTGGACTGGAAAAAAAACCTGGTTACAGATTACCGCCCTGCTGATGCTCCTGCTTTTTGCGCTGACCATCATGGCCGTCAAAACAAAATCATCTGATTTTTTCAGTTTTGTACCGGTTAAGGCATGGCAAAGTACCCTGGCAGGAACTGTAACATTGTCCTGGGGATGGTTTTTGGAGTTTTTAGGCGCAGTAATCATCTTTTTAACCGCTAAAAAAAGAGTAAAATAAAAAGCAATTATAAAAATATGAAGAACGATGTCGTAATTGTATCAGCAGCCAGAACGCCGATGGGCAGTTTTATGGGCAGCCTGTATGGTGTACCCGCAACCACATTAGGGGTTACTGCGGTAAAAGGTGCTTTAGAAAAAATAAATTTGGATCCCGCTCTGGTTCAGGAAATTTATATGGGGAATGTTTTGCAGGCAGGCGAAGGTCAGGCGCCGGCAAGGCAGGTAGCAATAGGGGCAGGACTGCCGGTAAGTACTGCGGCGACCACTATCAATAAGGTTTGTGCTTCGGGAATGAAAGCTGTAACCATGGGGGCGCAGGCCATCAAGGCAGGGGATGTGGAGATCCTGGTAGCTGGCGGCATGGAGAATATGTCTATGGTGCCCCATTACCTCGACGGCCGCAATGGCGTAAAGTTAGGTGAGATTAAAATGCAGGATGGCCTGCTGAAAGATGGCCTTACAGATGTCTATAACAAGCAGCACATGGGCGTTTGTGCCGAACTTTGTGCCAAAGAAAATAATATCAGCCGCGAAGAACAGGACGCCTTTGCAGTGCAGTCTTACGAAAGATCAGCAGCAGCGTGGGCGGCGGGAAAATTCAGGGAAGAAGTGGTGCCGGTCAGCATCCCGCAACGAAAAGGGGAGCCAGTCCTTTTTTCTGAGGACGAGGAATATAAAGCCGTTAAATTTGATAAAATTCCGGCTTTGCCAACAGTTTTTCAAAAAGAAAATGGGACGGTAACCGCTGCCAATGCCTCTACTTTAAACGATGGTGCTTCGGCACTCATCCTGATGTCGGCAGAAAAAGCAGCCGGATTGGGCATCAAACCTCTGGCCAGGATTGTTTCCTACGCGGATGCCGCAGTAGAGCCGGAGCGGTTTACTACAGCGCCTTCCAAAGCCTTGCCGCTGGCCCTTAAAAAAGCCGGCCTTTCCAAAGACGAGATTGACTTTTTTGAATTGAATGAGGCTTTTTCGGTTGTAGGGCTTGCCAATAGCAAAATTTTGGGTCTGGATCCTGCTAAGGTGAACGTCAACGGAGGCGCCGTATCCCTGGGGCACCCGCTGGGGAGCTCGGGGTCCAGGATCCTGGTAACATTGATTAACGTGCTGAAACAGAATAATGGTAAATACGGGGCGGCGGCTATCTGCAACGGCGGCGGCGGTGCCACGGCAGTGGTCATAGAGAACCTGCAGTAGGCCAGAAAAATGTTAAATCAGCTGGGCGAACGCATTTTCATTATTTTTTGGTGTCGAAAACGAAAAGATATCGCTGATTGTACGAATGTAGCAGAAGATAAATCAACAGTCCGCTCAATCTGTAATAGCTACTGGAAGATTTAAAAAATATAATACCACAATTAACTGAGTATCAAAATTGTTTTTAAGTGCCTTGCCACTGTTAAACTCAAATCCTTCCGGCGTTTCTGAAGAGGCTTAGCTTCTGAGGGCGCCGGAAGTTTTTTTACAGATCCATCTCTTGCCCGGCCCTAAAACTGCCCGTTTTATAAAACAGCGGTTACCGTCACTCGCATGGTACAATACAGCGGGAGTGGAGGATGGTTATGCTGCACGGATCATTGCCGATAAAAATATCTTGATTAATTAAAATCATTAATGATTATTTTATGGATGGTTTTTTTATTTTTGTCCAAATAATTTTGATCTAATGTCAGACAAACATACAAAACCGGTAAAATCAATCAAGAATAATCCCAAGATTATGCGCGCCTGGGCATTTTATGACTGGGCCAATTCGGTTTATTCACTGGTGATTACCTCCACGATTTTCCCCATCTATTACTCGATTCTTACCACTGCCTATGAGAAGGATGAGTATATCAAAGAAACGGGGCAGTGGATCAAGGTGCCGGTCCGCAATCTGATTCATGTTTTCGGTAAGGCCTACCAGCCGGATGCGGTGTATGGTTATTCCCTCACTTTATCCTTCTTTATTGTCGTATTGCTCTCACCGATATTGTCGTCGCTTGCCGATACAATAGGGAACAAAAAATCCTTCCTGCAGTTTTTCTGCTACCTGGGCGCGACCTCCTGCATGGGGCTGGCGATGTTTACAGGGATGGGCACGGTATGGCTGGGATTGCTCTTCAGCGTTACGGCAAGTGTGGGCTTCTGGGGAAGTCTGGTATTTTACAATTCCTTTCTGCCCGATATTGCCACTACAGATAAACAGGATGCCCTTTCTGCAAAAGGTTATGTTTACGGCTACATAGGTTCGGTAATTTTGGTAGTGATCTGCCTGGTACTGATTCAGGTTTGTGCCGAGACTCCCAAGCAGGCGGCCATCTACACGAGAGTCAGCTTTCTGCTGACAGGGGCCTGGTGGTTTGGTTTCTCACAGTATACATTCAGGCACCTGCCGCAGTTTGGCCAGGTCAAAGACCAGCTGCCAAAAGATCTGGTACTGCTTAATTATAAGAATATCTTTAAAAGCCATGAGCAGGAGGGTGGTTTTATGTGCGTGCTTAAGTCTAATATCTATTTTTACATCGATATCGCAAGAGAGAGTTTCCGCGAATTGTATAAGGTGGGCAACCATCTTTTTGGGAACCGGAATCTCAAATATTTTTTAACGAGTTTCTTTTTCTACAGTGTGGGGATGCAGACCATCTTCCTTATGGCCACACTGTTTGGCAAAAGCGAGATCAATATGGCACAGGACAAGCTGATTATGACCCTGTTGCTGATCCAGATTGAAGCGATTGTGGGGGCTTTATTTTTCTCCTGGCTGTCGCGCAAAATAGGTAACAAAAATGTTATCAGCATTGCAGTGGCTTTATGGATCGGCGCTTGCCTGGCGGCCTATTTCCTTAATAAGGAAAATCCGAACGTAGAGTACCAGTTTTATGGGGTAGCTGCAGTGATAGGCCTGGTAATGGGTGGCCTCCAGGCAATGTCGAGGTCCACTTACTCCAAATTGCTGCCACAGGATTCTATGGATAACACCACCTATTTCAGCTTTTATGACGTGCTGGAGAAGATTGCCATTATCCTGGGGACATTTATCTTTGCTACCCTGATAGAGCATTACAATAACATGCGTTTTGCAGCGCTCTCCATGAGTATTTTCTTTGCTTTGGGCTTGGTTTTTATCCGCTTTGTGAAAACTAAATCCAATGAATAAGAGGCCGGTGGACAGTAGTGGCATTTAGGCTCGGAAATTGCAACATAGCAATAGAAAATATTTCGTAATTTTGCATCATCAATACAAGGTATGAATAACCCTCTATTTTACGCTAAAATTCTGCTGTTCGGCGAATATGGTATCATCGAAGACTCTCAGGGCCTTACATTGCCCTACAGTTTTTATAAAGGCACCCTCAAATTCTCTGATTTGGATAATGATTTTGAAATAAAATCCAACCGGTCCCTGCACAGTTATGCAGTGTACCTGGGCAGTCTCAGTTTACCACAGGAGTTTCAGCTGGATGTGGAAGCGTTCAAAAGCGATATCGCCAACGGGATGTTTTTTGACTCCAATATTCCGCAGGGTTATGGCGTGGGCAGTTCCGGAGCCTTGGTTGCTGCGGTATTTGAAAGATATTCGGTGATCAAAAAAAATCCGGATACGATCTCCAAAGAGGAGCTGAAAGACCTGAAAGTGATATTTGGCCAGCTCGAAAGTTATTTTCATGGCAAAAGTTCGGGCATCGATCCGCTGATCTGCTTTATGAACCTGCCGATTCTCATCGAGAGCCGTGAGAGCGTGGACAAAGTGGCGATACCGAAAGAGGAACTGGGGAAAGGTGCCATCTTTCTGATCGATTCGGGAATGACAGGGGAGACCGGGCCTATGATCCAGATTTTCTTTGAAAAACTGAAAAACGAAGGTTTCCGCAAGACCCTGAAAGAGGAATTTATCCGTTACAACAATGCCTGTATCGATGCTTTTCTTAAAAAAGATATGAACCCTTTCTTCCGTAATCTGAAAAAACTCTCGGTGTGGGCTTATGAACATTTTAGGCCAATGATCCCGGAGAATCTCTTCAATGCATGGAAAAACGGCCTCGATTCCAATGCCTACTACCTCAAATTGTGCGGCAGTGGCGGCGGTGGCTATATCCTTGGTTTTGCCAAGGATTATGAGAAGGCAGAGAAAATGCTGGACGGTTTCCATAAGGAAGTGATTTACCGCTTTTAAGAGGATGAATCCAAATAAATCAGGACCCTTTCTGAGTTTCAAACTCCGAAAGGGTTTTTATAAAACACAGTAAATGGCCAACGAAAAAAAACCGGCTTCACGTAATGCCCTTTACCGGATTTCTCAGTTGATGGGTTTTTTATTGGGAGCCCGGTTTTTTGTGGCGGTCCTGCTGACGTTTGCGCTCTACGTTTCTACTTTTTTCCTCTTCAACCGCGAAGAGAGCTTCCGCAATTTTGTCTTCGATTACAAAGTCCATTTTATCATTATCTGCTCGGTTCTCAGCATCCTGGCAGGCGGCATTATCAACCGGTTCTATGACAAGGAGAAGGATCAGCTGATCAAACCCTTCCGCTCGCGCCTGCAGAACTTCTTAAAGGAAAAATACTTTCTCACAGCTTATGTCCTGCTGAACACCATATCATTAGGGCTGGCTTTTTTTGTTTCGCACCGCGTTTTTATATTCTTCCTGGTTTACCAGTTTCTGATGTGGTTCTACAGCCACAAGCTCAGCAGGATCATGGTGGTTAACAATATGACTTTTGTGGCGCTGACGCTGTATCCTTTTTTTGGGATGCTGATCTATTACCAGACTTTTTCTCTTAAGATCCTGTTCCTGGCGGTTTTCCTGTTCCTGATGCTGTTCATCATTGATGTAATCAAGGATACACTCACCAGGAATGCCGATAAAATGTTTGGATATGGTACCATCGCCAACCATTTTGGGTTCTCTAATACACGTTCGGTTTTGCTGATATTGCTCATCATCACATGGGGTGTTTCGGTCATTCTCAGCATCGGCATTGGCTTTAGGAATATCATGGCCTGGTACTTCCTGCTGACGACCGCTGCCATCGGCGGGACAGTCTTCATGCTGTACCGCAACCAGAAGAACGATAAATTCAAATCACTGAATCTCTTGAGGCTGTGGATCTTTGTAGGCATCCTGGCCATGCTACTGGATGGTATCTACCACAAATACCCGTGGCTGATTTAACAGTTTGTTGGAGAAAAAAATGTAATCTTTTATGATTATAATGACCAGGCTTTTGATTTTCGAAAACTATCCATAAATTTTATATGATCCCAGTTAAGGAAGTGACAAACAAATTCAGAGGTTTGGCCGGACTGATTTTGAAAATTACGGATTTTACGCATTCTCATCATTGGCGCTGCTCGGGATTTAAAAATTAAAAACTAAAATTTTAAAAGAAGGTCTTTTTGTCTTTGATTGAGGGATAGTCAAACTGTTTCTCAGGAAAAATAGATGTTTAAAATAAAACCCTTTCAGAGTTCAAAACTCTGAAAGGGCTGATGATAAGATGCTAAATATTGTGGTTTTATGATATTTTCAGGGATTGAAAAAATCTTGACACTAAAGGATGTTTGTTAATATGGAAATATCTTATAACCTCTGAAAAATTATAATATATTTTTAGACTAAACAGTTTGCTTTTAAGCTTTTATCTGTTTTTTTGTCATCTGTAGACTAGCCAAAAATATCATTCAGGACTTTAGCTAATCGCAATCCTCCATAAAGCAGCTGTCTTTCAACAGTCGGTTCAAAACGGTAGTTGTAATCATAGCTTAGCTTAGAATTGGCAGGCGTATGAAAATAAACCGAATTGGCAATTTTGTGGCTGTCATAGAGCCATTCTTCCAATGAACCGCTCTGGATTTGTTCATCTTCTGCTTTAGTTTTCCTATCCAGCACATCAGCAAATTCGGTATAGCTGTACTGTTGGCTGTCAATCAGTTTTGAATCCCAAACCGAATGCAGGTTGCTGTTCTGGCCAAAATAAGTGACATTAATTTTGTTGCCACCCAAATCGCCCGCACGGCCCACATGCATTGGCTGATGCAGGTCGCCTACAAGATGGATTAGAAAGATTAGTGCCGTCCTCTTCTGGGCATCAGGAACTTTTTTGTCCTTGATCTGATCAGAAAGGGCTTTGATCTGGGTATAAAGGTTTGGCCCTGTTTGAGCCGTTAAAGAATCTTTAAACTGCTGAAAATTCTTCTGAGGGTTCACGTTCACATAATGCCACGCTGACGTTTCTTTGTATACACCGGTGGTGTCGGATTTGATAAAGTCAGGCCAGTTAGCGTAATAAGCCAGCTTTTCGTTGCCCAACAGTTTTTTAATTTTGCGCTCTGCTCTAGAGCTCAGATGGTGCTGAGCAATCTCTGCCACCACACGGTGTCCGGTAAGTCCCCATGCAAAGCAGTAGAAGGACGATAATACAGCAAGGGCTACAGCAAATTTGGATAAAATAATTTTCATTTTTTTTTATGGATTTCAATGTGCAAATATAGCTTTAGCAAGGCTTTTATACTCCAGAATGGATTGTTAAATATTATTAAAGTTTAAAGAGGTGTTATCTGCATAACACTCTTCCGATGATTTTATCATATTCGTAAAAATCTGAGAGCCGTGTCACAGCTAAATGCGGGGAAAGCATGCTTTTTGCGGAATAAATGCAAAAGTAGGGATAAGCTCAATGACCGTCAATAGGGGATATTAGGATGTTTTAAAAAATCAGGCTCATTATTTAAGGATATCCTATTCATAGCAAAGCCATAGTAAAGCCATACCAAAGCCATGGATAGTTCATGGATGGGATTCTTCTTTTTAATTATCATATTATTAATTTTATCATGCTTAAATTAAGAATAATATAATGAATGTATCCAAAGTCGCCAAATCAAAAAATACCCAACTTCCAAAACTATCACTTGAGTGTTTTCCGCAGCATAGCGGAGTAAAATGTATCAAAAAGTAAGACAGAACCCTGGTTCACATGCACCTTACAAAATAAAGAACAGTGCTTTCATGCTAAAAATGGAGGCACCGCAACGCAACAATCGCGTTCCAGCAACCAAAAAAACACAGCAGTCCTTAGCTGAACGAAGTGCCCTTGCGCTCATTAACATCATCAATATAAAAAAGATCTTTGCGCTCTTTGCGCTAAAAAAATCATCCATCATCCATCACTTATCGCTCATATTCACGCCGTCACTCCGAATATTTTCCTTAGCAGGGCGGAGGACAATGTATCGGAAAGTCAGACGGAACCCTGGTTCACTTGCCCCTTACAAAATAACAAATAGTGCTTTCATGCTAAAAATGGAGGCACCGCAACGCAGCAATCGCGTTCCAGCAACAAAAAAACACAGCAGCCCTTAGCTGAACGAAGTGCCCTTGCGCTCATTAACATCATCAACATAAAAAAAATCTTTGCGCTCTTTGCGTTAAAAAAATCCTCCATCACCCATCACCCATCCTCCATCACCCATCACCCATCATCCATCATCCATCATCCATCATCCATCATCCAACACCCAACATCATTTATCCCCTTTTACTCAATTAATTTCCGTATTTTTGTCCTTTGCCCAAAAGGGTGAAAATACCATACGGCCGCCACCATTTTTGAACATATCAAGCATTGAAACAGGGCGGTTTTATGGGAATTTAAAATAAATGAATATCTGTATATGAAAGATAATCAGGACTTTATAGAAGTTTATGGTGCCAGGGAGCACAATCTGAAAAATATATCCGTCAAAATCCCGAGAAATGAACTGGTCGTTATTACCGGCCTGTCCGGCAGCGGCAAATCATCGCTGGCTTTCGATACCATTTTCGCGGAGGGCCAGCGCCGCTACATAGAAACCTTTTCGGCATACGCCAGGCAGTTTCTGGGCGGGATGGAGCGACCTGATGTGGACAAAATCGAAGGGCTGTCTCCGGTTATCGCCATTGAGCAGAAAACCACCAACAAAAATCCGCGGTCTACCGTGGGGACCATCACCGAGCTGTACGATTTCCTCAGATTATTATTCGCACGGGTTTCTGATGCTTATTCATTGTCATCCGGCCAGAAACTGGTGAGCTACACAGAAGAGCAGATCCTGGACACCATCAAAGAAAACTATGCCGGTAAAAAAGTATACCTTCTGGCTCCGGTAGTAAGGTCCAGGAAAGGGCATTACCACGAGCTTTTTGTACAGCTGTCCAAGAAGGGTTATGCCCAGGCTCGCATCGACGGAACAATGCAGGATATCGAATATGATCTGAAACTGGACCGCTATAAAACCCACGATATCGAAGTGGTAATAGACCGATGGATCATTGGGGAAAATGCCTCCACAGCCAGGATGCCCAAATCGCTGAAAACGGCCCTGGAAATGGGAGAGGGTATTATTGCGATTCAGGAAATGGGGCAGGAGGATGCTCAGTTCTTCAGCAAAAACCTGATGGATGATGCCACGGGGGATTCACTGGCGCTGCCGGAACCTAATACATTCTCTTTTAACTCCCCAAAAGGCCATTGCGAAACCTGCAAAGGACTGGGGACCGTCAAAAAAGTAAATACGGATTATTTTGTGGAGAATGATAAACTCTCCATCAATCAGGGAGCGCTTCTGCCGTTGGAGCAGATCAAATCCAACAAATGGATCCTCTCGCAGATCAAAGCGATACTGGAACTGTTCGACCTGAGCCTGACTACGCCTTTCAAAGATATCCCACAGGAGGCACGCGAATATATCTACAATGGTTACACCAGGGATATCACCAAGGAACTGAAACATGCCGGTATTTCCAAAAAGATCAAGATCAACTTTGATGGCCTGGTCAAAGTCCTTGAAGATATGGTGGAAGAGCGCGAGAATTACGATGCCGTATTAGTGGAGCGTAATTTCACCGCAGAAGAGCTGTGCCCGGCCTGCAAAGGAGCGCGCCTCCGTCAGGAAAGCCTTAGTTTTAAAATCGACGGCAAAAATATTGCGGAAGTTAACGGGCTTTCACTTCTGGATTTCAAAGAATGGCTGGCAGAAATCAGGGATAAATTCAGTGATAAAAAGAAGTTAATCGCCAACGAAATACTGAAAGAGATAGAAACCAGGCTGCAGTTCCTGCTGGATGTCGGCTTGGATTACCTGAGTCTTAGCAGAAGCTCTAAAACCCTGTCGGGTGGGGAGTCGCAACGGATCCGGCTGGCGACTCAGATCGGTTCCCAGCTGGTCAATGTCTTATACATTCTGGATGAGCCGTCCATTGGGCTACACCAGCGCGATAACGAGCGGCTTATCAGATCTCTCAAAGAACTGCGGGATATTGGTAACTCGGTATTGGTGGTAGAACACGATAAGGATATGATCCTGGAGGCCGACCATGTGCTGGACATTGGCCCCAGAGCAGGCAAATACGGAGGCGAGGTCCTGTGGCAGGGTGATCCCAAAGATATCGCCAAAGCCAATACCATTACCGCAGATTATATCACTGGTAAAAGGAAAATAGAAGTGCCGGCGGAGCGCAGGGCAGGAAATGGTAAATCCATTATCCTGAAAGGTGCAACCGGAAACAACCTGAAAAATGTAACGCTGGAGATCCCACTGGGCAAACTGGTGGTGGTCACCGGTATCTCCGGTAGCGGCAAATCATCACTGATTAACGGTACATTGTACCCCATACTCAACCGCCACTTCTACCGCGCGGTCCAGGAGCCGCTGCCTTATAAAAGTATAGAGGGGATTGATAATATAGACAAGATTGTTGACGTTGACCAGTCTCCGATTGGGAGGACACCGCGCTCCAACCCGGCAACCTATACAGGCATGTTTACCGATATCCGGAACCTCTTCGCAGAATTGCCGGAGAGTAAAATCCGCGGTTATAAAGCAGGCCGCTTTTCCTTCAATGTCAAAGGCGGGCGCTGTGAAACCTGCCAGGGTGGCGGCCTCAAAGTGATTGAAATGAACTTCCTGCCGGATGTCTATGTGCACTGCGAAACCTGCCACGGCAAACGGTTTAACCGCGAAACGCTGGAAGTCCGCTACAAGGGGAAATCCATCTCCGACGTGCTGGAAATGACGATTAACGAAGCGGTAGACTTCTTTCAGCCGATTCCTAAAATCTACAATAAGGTCAAAACGCTTCAGGATGTGGGCTTAGGCTACATCACCATTGGGCAGCAGTCAACAACCCTGAGTGGTGGAGAAGCGCAGCGTGTAAAACTGGCAACAGAACTGTCCAAACGGCAAACCGGTAATACCTTGTATATTTTGGATGAGCCGACAACAGGGCTTCATTTTGAAGATGTCAAAATCCTGATGGAAGCTATAGAGCAGCTGGTAGAGTTGGGTAATTCATTCATCATTATCGAACATAATATGGATGTTATCAAGCTGGCAGATCATATTATCGACGTTGGCCCGGAAGGGGGAAAACATGGCGGGCAGATCATCGCAGAGGGCACGCCGGAAGAGATTATTAAATCCCGGAAAAGCTTGACAGCCAAATTTCTTAAGAAAGAGCTGTAAACTTTATAGATACAATTAATACATATAGCCATTGTCTGCAAAAGACAATGGCTTTTTTGCAAACTCTGATGAAAATTCAGACTTGTATATTAATTTAATATTAATTGTATTTTAATTTTAAGTAACTTTGGTGTTCAGAATAAGTTCACCTTAAAATTTATGGATATGAAAAATACAAAGGTAATGCTCTTGTCATTTTTTTTGCTGATGTCCGGTGGCATTATCAGCATGCTGCGTGCGCAAAGTCGTGAGAATAAAATCCAGGAAGTTGTCCTCAGTTCTGCTGATGGTTTTGGAGAGTTGAGAAAGCTGTTGAAGGATAATTTTGATTTCACGGCTCAGGACTATAAAGAAGGTACCGTTAATTCAAATGTTCGGTTCAGCCTTACTGAGAATGGTAAAATAACAAATATTCATGCAACCGGTGATTGTGAAAACGTTAGCAAAGAAATTGAAAACGTACTGTCCCGTCTTATTTACAAAGTGGATGTCGGTAACATGAACCGCCATATGTTAGCGTCTTCTTATGTGATGCCTGTCAGCGTCACAATCAGTAACCGATAAAAAATAGTTTTAAATTGTTAGGAAAATCATACATTTTTTTGGTGTATGGCTTTTTTTGACCGCCTGCCGGGCGCAATCCCTTTTTTAAAGGATTGATAGTGCGGCTCAAATCCGTATTTGATCGGCGGTACCATCATCGTTATCTTTTATTTATTTTTCTTTCATCTTATCCTCTGGATTTTTTTATATTTATAAACCGACAAAAAAGATAAGCGTATGATAGATAAACGGGTCAAAAATGCAGCAGAGGCTGTAAAAGATATAGAAACAGGTATGACGGTGATGTTTGGTGGTTTTGGGCTCTGTGGCATTCCGGAAAACTGCATTGCAGAATTGGTTAACAAAAACATAGGGCAGCTCACCTGCATCTCCAACAATGCCGGTGTGGATGACTTTGGGCTGGGCCTGCTGCTGCATAAGAAACAGATCAAAAAAATGATCTCATCTTATGTTGGGGAAAATGCTGAGTTTGAACGTCAAATGCTGTCCGGTGAGTTGGAGGTGGAGCTGACACCACAAGGGACACTGGCGGAGAAATGCAGGGCTGCGCAGGCTGGTATCCCCGCATTTTATACACCCGCAGGCTACGGTACCGAAGTGGCCGAAGGCAAAGAGATTAAAGACTTCAACGGGAAACCTCATATCTTGGAATATGCCTATAACGCTGATTTTTCTATTGTTAAAGCCTGGAAGGGGGATTATGCCGGTAATTTGGTTTTTAAATCCTCCGCACGTAACTTTAATTATCCAATGGCCGGTGCCGGCAAAATAACGATTGCAGAAGTGGAGGAACTGGTAGAACCGGGGCAGCTGGATCCCAACCAGATTCATATCCCCGGGATCATGGTGCAGCGTATTTTCCAGGGCACGGATTATGAGAAAAGAATAGAACAACGTACCACCAGAAAACCATTGAACCATGCTGACTAAAGAACAAATTGCAAAACGCATCTCCAGGGAGGTTAAAGACAGAATGTATGTTAATTTGGGTATAGGTATCCCCACGTTGGTAGCGAACTACGTCCCCGATGATATTTCGGTAGAGTTCCAGAGTGAGAATGGTGTGCTGGGCATGGGGCCTTTTCCTTACGAAGGCGAAGAGGATGCAGATCTGATTAACGCAGGGAAGCAGACCATCACCATTCTGCCTGGCGGATCATTTTTTGATTCGGCCTTTAGTTTTGGGATGATCAGAAGCCAAAAGGTTGACCTGACCATTTTAGGTGCTATGGAGGTTTCTGAAAATGGTGATATCGCCAACTGGAAAATCCCCGGAAAGATGGTTAAAGGGATGGGTGGCGCCATGGACCTGGTAGCCTCTGCTGAGAACATTATTGTGGCTATGATGCACGTTAACAAAGCAGGCGAATCCAAGATTCTTAAACAGTGTACGCTGCCTTTAACAGGGGTTAACTGTGTTAAAAAGATTGTGACCGAACTGGCCGTGATGGAGGTAACGCCTGCAGGCCTCAGGCTTATAGAAAGAGCACCCGGCGTAACCGTAGATGATATCATCAAAGCGACCGAAGCCCATCTCCTTATTGACGGCGATGTCCCGGAAATGCAACTTTAAAAATATCAATAAAACAGAAAAGCCGCAAATAACTGCGGCTTTTCTCTAATTATAAAACTTAATGATTACTTGCTGATTACAATCTTTGAACTGTAGTTAACACCGATACCTGATGCTTTTACAATATAAACACCATTTACCAATTTTTGGGTATTAATCCCTTCTTTAGCGGAAGGATCTACTTGCTGTGTAGAAACTAATTTACCGGCAGCATCATAAATCTCAACATTAACCTTACCAATAATCGAATTATTAAAATTTAAAAAGAATTCGTTTTTCGCTGGGTTAGGATAGATACTGAATGCTTTTGCTGCAGTCACTTCATTAGTGGCCAGGGCACACTCTGCAGGAACAGTAAAATCTTCTATCTGATCATTGATATTAGTTTTGGAGCCGGCGCTTGCACTCACACCTACACCTCTTTTCGCAAAGGTGTTCCATATCATACATTTGTTCTGTCCGCCTGTAGATGCTTGGTCAGCAGCTATTATGGCATCTCTGCCGCTAACAAATGTTGGGTAACAGCCCTGTAATTTTAAACCGTCTACCACTGCCTGGAAAACCCTTGCAGGTCCTGAGTTAGCATCAGCGGTAATATCATTATTGTACCCATACTTCTCTACATACTTCCAGTTAAGATCCCAAAGGATACTTGCCCATACAAAACCTACGGAGTGTACATCCGGAACTAAATCACCTGAAGAATTGGTATATTCCATTCCATTGGTTTTACCATAAGTATAGTTGTTGACTGAAAAATCTGGGGAATATTTGGCAGGTCTTATACCACCGCCAGTTGTAGATTGGTTGCTGGCGTAAGTGCCTATACCCCTTGCAACAGACGCATTGTCACCAGGCTTCATTGTCAGCATCAGCGCAAGGAAATCAGACCAGCCTTCACCCATTTGCTCTTTATCATTAGTAGAACTCAAGCAGCCTACATTGGTGCCTGTAAGCCTGTTGGATAATCCATGACCATATTCATGGCTTATAATGCCATTGTCTAAACTGCCATCTTTTGCTTTGTTACTAAGAGTTACATTAACCGCCTGTCCCCCGGTAATTAAACTGGTTATAGCTTCTCCCTTAGATTGGGGAAGAAACACGGATGGGATGGCTACTGTAGTTGTTCCATCTCCTGACATATTGCTGATGGCTTCTCCAGGGTTGCTTGCGGCATCTGGTGTATTGTAAATGATAGCCCCGACCGCACCGGCTGCCTCCATGTTTTTTACCTTTACGGTAAAGTTACAGGTGCCTCTTTTGGCAATGCCTATTTTACCACTAAGTGAACCGGCAGGCAGTGCAGTACACGCATCTGCAACTGGCGAAACAGCCACATCGGCAGTTATTGGCTTTTTCCATAATGGTACACCAAAATATCCCAGCCCAACGCTCGGGATTGTAGTTCCGGCAACTGATGAAGGCCCATTAAAAGTAAAGTACGGTGCAGATCCCATCCAAACGTACATCTGCATTCTTGGTGTGGTTCCGTCTGAAGGGGTTGAAAAATTGGCATTATTGTAGATGCCCAGAGATAAATCAGCTAAACCTGCGCCGTCTCGGGCTTCTGCCTGAACATAATCATTTTGGCTTCCTCCTTTACCAAAATTATAGGCCTGAAAGTTTTTTGATGTCTCTGTAAACCCAAACTTATACAATACATCATGCACGTGGTTGTTTACATAAAAAAGATTAGTCATTGCTGCATCTTTGTAACTGTCCAGACCATTGTCTATATTAAAAGGAAAGTCAAAAATATGAGAACTGCCTCCATCTGCTGATGAACCTATGGTATTAGTACTGGACTCATCAGTGTAAACATATACATTGTTCCCTCTGGTGATATTATATTCATTAGTGTTATCATTCTGCCAGCCAAGGGATGATGCTGTATTATCCCAAGGGTTTGTTAATAATGCTCTGTCGCCAAAAGTAGGCGCCTCTACCGGAAATGGAAAAACTCTGTAAGATGCATTATTGGCTAATAATGATGATTGTTTAGTTTGAACCTTATTCTGAGGATACATTACCAAATGATTGTCCTGCGCCCCATCAGTATGGGTATGCTCACTTCCATAAGCATTGTCAGCAAAATTACAGGAAAGTGTAAGATTGTTTTGCTCATAGATTGTCCCGGATTTGGCATCAGCAATAATATGCCAAAGATTGCTTGATTGTTGCTCATAGAATTCCAGCTCATAAGATAATTTTAGCGCAGTCCCATTATCATAATATACCAAAGAAGGGGCTTTGATATCTCCGCTTGTAAGTGCTGCTTTATAAGCTTGGCCATTTTTCAGGTTAAGATTTTGGATGACCTTCATCAAAATAGTTTCACCTGATGCAGCCTGAGAACTATTTGAAGATGTCGTTTTACTGGAACTAAAATCCCCAACGAAATTAAGGACATCATTTTCTCTGATCAGCAAAGTGGAAGAATTACCATATACAGGAATACCGTTATAAGTCTGCTGTATTTTCACCACTGTCGCATTCAGCGATTGTGAAGGATCTTCCGAGGCGATGATAAATTCTTTATTAGAAATATGCTTCCCGGCAGTAGACGACTTCAGATAATCCTCTACTATACTTTTGTAATTCTGGCCCATAACAGAATTAACCGTGAGTAATGAGAAAGCCGCAATTAAAAGAGGTAGTTTTCTTTTATTCATTATTATTATATATGATTTTATAAAAATTTGTATCAAATTTATTAAAAATAATAAAATTACGCTGCGTTTCGGAAGAAAAAAACATATTATTAATATTGATTTGAAAGAAACATACACTTTTCAACTACGATAAGCCTACGACTTATTCGGTGACAAAATTTTTTATCAGAAAAATAAAATTTTCAAAGATTTTTAGTGAGTATAAGGCATGGGAAGACTTTTATTTTAATTTAAACAATTATATTTGCTCACTAAATCCAATTATCTAAAGCATGAGCAAAATTTCTGACCGACTGAACCGACTAAGTTATTCCCAAACCTTTGTCATGAGCAACAAAGTTCGTGAGATGAAAGCATCCGGCGTAGATGTCATCAGCCTTACACTGGGGGAGCCTGATTTTGATGTACCACAAAAAATAAAGCAGGCCGCTTTTGATGCGATTAATGAAAATTACAGCCATTATTCTCCGGTTCCGGGCTTTTTAGAACTTAGACAGGCCGTTGCAGACAAGCTGAAGAGAGATAACAATCTGGATTATAAACCGACACAGATCTGTGTTTCCAACGGTGCCAAGCAGTCTATTATCAATGTTTTGGCAGCCATCGTTAATGATGGTGATGAAGTGATACTGCCCGCACCATATTGGGTAAGTTATGATGAGATGGTCAAGCTGGTAGGTGGAACTTCCGTTTTTATAGAAACCTCTATCGATACTGATTTTAAGATCACTGCTGCACAGCTGGAGCAGGCCATTACTCCAAAAACCAAAGCCCTGCTTTACAGCTCACCGTGCAATCCGTCCGGTAGTTTCTATACAGGTGAGGAGCTGGAAGCCATTGCCAATGTTATTGCAAAATATCCTGATATTACTATTATATCAGACGAGATATACGAATTTATCAATTATGATGGTGAGCATGTTTCCATCGCAAGTTTTCCGCAAGTCTATGAACAGACTGCGGTTATCAACGGCATGAGTAAAGCCTTTGCCATGACAGGATGGCGAATTGGTTACTCGGCATGTCCGGATTGGTTAGCCAAAGCCTGCGACAAGGTGCAGGGCCAGATGACAAGTGGTGCCAATACCGTGGCGCAGAGAGCTTCTATAACCGCTCTGAAGATGGATCCACAGGAACTGCAGTACATGATTAGCGAATTTCACAAGAGGCGGGATCTGGTATATGGACTGATGAAAGAGATTAAGGGCTTCAAATGTAATCTTCCGAAAAGCGCCTTTTACATCTTCCCTGACATTTCTTATTATTTGGGTAAAACCCTTAATGGTACAGAGATTAAAGACGCTGATGATTTTGCTATGTTTTTGTTGGAAAATGCCCATGTAGGATGTGTAGGTGGTGTAAGTTTTGGTAGCCCTGAGTGCATCCGCTTTTCCTACGCAGCTTCTGAAGAGGAATTAACAGAAGCTATGACAAGAATTAAAAATTTCCTGGATCAATTCTAATGATGTTGTCGCCAAAACAAATCATTTTTATTAAGATAAATTAAATAACCTTTGTAATACGCCAAATGGCATTAGATCTAATTTTAAAATATTTTCCTGATATAACAGAAACGCAGCAAAAACAGTTTGCAGCACTGGAGACTTTATATAAAGAATGGAATGAGAAAATCAACGTTATCTCCAGAAAAGACACAGAGAGCCTTTATGAGAAGCATATTCTCCATTCTCTTGGCATTGCAAAAGTAATGGCATTTGCAGACGGGACAAAAGTTTTGGATATCGGTACCGGTGGCGGATTCCCCGGGATTCCGCTGGCTATTTTGTTTCCCAATACCAGGTTTACACTGGTTGACAGTATCGGAAAAAAAATTACCGTTGTAAAAGGTGTTGCAGAAAGCCTTGGTCTGCAGAATGTAACGGCTCATCACATGAGAGCAGAACAGCTGAAAGAAAAATTTCATTTTGTAGTCAGCAGGGCCGTTACACAGATGCCTGTTTTCTTAACATGGTTGCGGGGAAAATTCGAAAAAGAACAATTTAACCCGAAGCACAATGGTGTCTTATACTTAAAAGGCGGTGACTTGGCTGAAGAACTGGCAGGCCTCAAATGCGAAATTTTCAATCTCAGGAATTATTTTGATGGCGAGTTTTTTGATACCAAAAAAGTAGTGTATTTGTCAAAAGGTAACTTTAATAATTAAAAATCAATATGAAAAAAGCAGCCCTCTTATTAGCCGTAGGCCTACTGTCATCAGTAGCTATCTCCTGCAATGATCATGATGATTATGAGGAGATTACGAATGTTTTTGCAACAAAAATAGATAGCGTACAGATCCCAAAAAATACCATGTTGCTGGGGAGCAGTCAGGAAATTAAAACGTTCTCTACCTTTACCAAAGGTTGTGAAGGGATCTACAGCCAGGATTATCAATATACCAATGATTCTGTAAGAACTGTGGCCAACTATGCCTATAAAACCAACGGCGTCTGTGGCGACGGTACTTATGTGGATGGCAGCCGCATCAACTTTGCACCATTGAAGAAAGGAACCTATACCTTTAAGTTTTTTGCAGGAAAAGATGCTTCGGGTGTCAATACTTTTCTTGAGAAAAAAATTACGGTAGAATAATTTTATCCTAAAAAATAGTTAAATTGAGCCTTTAAGTTTTTAAAGGCTTTTTTATGCAGTTTCTTCAGAAAATTATTTCAGAATTATTAGAAAATCACCATGATATCTCTGGTCTGGACATCGTTTTACCCGGGAAAAGACCAATGGTTTTTATCAAAAGAATCCTGAAAGAAAAACAGTACGAAGGATTATTACCTAATTTTATCACCATTGATGAACTGATCTACGAGCTGTCAGCCAATATAGAAATCAAAGGTATTGCGCTTTGGCTGTTTGCATTCAGGATTTATCAGAAAATAGATTCTGCCGAAGATTTTTCAGGCTTTCTGAAGTGGTTTCCTACCTTGCAGAAGGATTGGGATGATATGATGAAGTTCTCTGATGACGACCAAAAAATCCTGCTGTGGATGCTGGATGAGGAACGTATCAAAAATTGGGGCGACGACCTTGGAGAAGGGGACAACCCAAGGAAAAGAAACCTGAACTTTTGGCGGAAGATGAATGAGTTTTTGCCATTGCTGAAATCAGAACTGGAGAAAGAAAACCTCGCCACATCCGGTATGTTGTATCAGGAAGCATTTTCCAAGCTGGAAAAATTTGCCGAGCAGACCGATCGCCAGTTCGTATTTTGTGGATTCAATGCTTTATCCAGAGTCGAGGAAAAGTTGGTAAGACAGCTTTTGCGATGGGACAAGGCAGTAACTTATTTCCAGGCAGATCAATATTACATTGATGACGAAAGGCAGGAGTCCGGAAAATTCCTCCGGGAAACGATCAAATGGAAGGAATATAATGACAGCCGTGAGTTCAAATGGATTGAAAATCAGTTCAGTCAACCTAAAAACATCAAGACTTATGAAGTTTCCGGCAATATAGTCCAGGCCAAATTTTTGCCTCAGATCCTAAAAAAAATCCCAATAGAAGAACTCTCAGAAACAGCTTTGGTTTTACTGGATGAGAACCTTTTGCCAGCAGTTTTAGATAGTTTAGGCGTTATCCAGAGCGTAAACATCACAATGGGTTTCCCTCTCAAAAACCTGTCGTTCAGCAATGCTGTCAAAAAGCTTTTTTATCTGCAGAAACAGCAGGAGAAAAAATCGTCCAGCTACTATTACGCCGATATTTTACCTATTTTGGAAGAGCTTCCTAATGATGAAAAAGATTCTGTTATCATCAGGGATTTTATCGCAGCAATAGAGGAGAGGAACATCGTTTATATCTCAAGAACCCTGTTGACAGAATTATTGGGAAACCTAAGCTATTTCCATCTGTTGCAAAAACCGGAAAATTATCAGGCTTTTTTAGATTTGTTGATTAAATTCTGTTACGAACTCAAATTTAAGGAGCTGGATGATATCCAGTATGAGAATATTGCATTATTTGAGAATGTTTTTAAGATCATCAAAAACCAATTGCAACCCTATAACTTTGATGTTAAAATTGAGACATTGGAAGTTTTGATTAACCAACTCGTTAATTCAGAAACGATAGATTTTGTAGGGGAGCCATTGGCCGGCTTTCAGATTATGGGACTGTTGGAAACCCGGCTTCTGAACTTCAAAAATGTCATTTTGTTGTCTGTAAATGAAGGTAAATTACCTTTAGGAAATACGCAGAATACCTATATTCCTTTTGATGTCCGAAAGAATTTTGGGCTTAATACATTTCTGGAAAATGACAGTATCTATGCCTACCATTTTTACAGGTTGATTCAGGATTCAGAAAATGTGCATTTGCTTTACAATGCGCTGAGTTCTGGTGTTAATACAGGTGAGAAAAGCCGGTTTATCACACAACTGGAAATGGAAAGCCCACATAAAATTGACAATATCATTATCGAAAATACGTCTGAACCGATTGCTCAGGCACTAATGAAAATCGAAAAAAATGACGAAGTAATGAGGCTTCTTTCTGAGTGGAAAAAGCGGGTTTCCCCTTCGCATCTTGTGACTTATCTTTATAATCCGATTGATTTCTACCTCAATCATATTCTCAAAACCAGGGAAACCAACGAGATCGAAGAAGAATTATCACAAAGGAATTATGGAAACCTGGTACATTACGCGCTTCAATTTTTGCACGAGCCAGTCAAAGGTAAAATACTATCAATTAATGATTTAGAAAACTTACTTCAACAAACAGATCAAGCAATCGATTTTGCGATTGAAAAGCTAAAACATCAGCCGGAATTTTATGATAAAGGGATGAATTTTATCCATAAGGAAATTGCGAAAAGGGTAGTGCGCCAAATTGTTGAATATGATTTGCAATTGGTAAAGAATGGTTCTGCTCTGGAAATTATTGACCTTGAAAAAGAAATTAATTGTGATTTTTATCTTGATAAAAATGTCCCTACGACTGACAAAATAAGTTTTTATGGTTTTATTGACAGGATCGACCGATTAGATGGCATTATCAGAGTGATCGATTACAAAACGGCCAGACCCAAACATTTGACCATTAATCTTGGAAAAAATAAGGATGAGAAACTGCCAGAATTGTTTTTCCGTGATGATTATAAGCAGGCTTTGCAACTTTCGATTTATAAATATTGTATCAAAAATGTTTTAAACATCAATCCGGAATATATAGAACCTGCAATCTGGTCTTTTGCCGAAGTCAATAATGGCCCTCAAAAATTGTATTTTATTGATATAGAAGATTCTGAAGTGGAAGACTCGATCAGAAATCTGATTGATGAAATCCTCAATCCTGATATTCCTTTTGAAGAGAAAGAGAAAGTGAGCTGGTAAAGTAAGGATGTCCAATAAACAACAAAGTCAACAAGGAATAGAAATAAATCTATAAATGTCATAACTTAATATCATACCTGAAAATATAATATTCTCGCTGATAAGGCTGATTTTACAGATTTTAAATTTAGCATCAGCGTAATCGGAATAATCTGCGGGAATAAAAAAATAGTCAGAAATCCTTTTAATAAAGGATATTTGGGATATTAAAATATCTTCTGACCGTTATAAATCCTTTGTGACTTTTGTGGTTTAGTTTATATCTGAACGAAAAAACCTGCGAAAAAATCCCGCAGGCTTGGTTAAAAATATATAAGATTGATTTGGTCTTAGCCAAAGGCATTGATGCCTGTGATATCCATTCCTGTAATCAGCAAATGGATGTCATGTGTCCCTTCGTAAGTAATGACAGACTCCAGATTGGCAGCGTGGCGCATCATCGGGAATTCTCCCATTATGCCCATTCCGCCAAGCATCTGGCGCGATTCCCGGGCAATTTCGATCGCCATTTTCACATTATTTCTTTTTGCCATAGAGATTTGTGCTGGCGAAGCCTTATGTGCATTTTTCAGATTTCCCAATTGCAGGCAAAGCAACTGCGCTTTGGTAATTTCAGTCAAAAATTCTGCTAATTTTTTCTGCTGAAGCTGGAAAGAAGCAATCGGTTTCCCAAATTGTTTTCTCTCTTTGGTATATTGAACAGCCGTACAATAGCAATCCATCGCCGCACCAATTACGCCCCAAGAAATCCCATATCTTGCAGAGTTAAGACAAGATAACGGGCCTTTCAATCCTTCAACATTTGGTAATAGATTTTCTTTTGGAACTTTCACATTATTGAAAACCAATTCTCCGGTTTTTGAAGCTCGAAGACTCCATTTGTTGTGCGTTGTTGGTGTTGTGAAACCTTCCATTCCGCGTTCCAGGATCAGTCCTCTTACTTTCCCGTCTTCGCCTTTTGCCCAAACTACGGCAATGTCTGCGATGGGAGCGTTGGTAATCCACATTTTGGCACCATTCAAAAGATAATGATCGTCTTTTTCTGTAAATTTTGATTCCATAGAAGAAGGATCAGAACCGTGGTTAGGCTCTGTCAGGCCAAAACAGCCTATCATATCACCGGACGCTAATTTGGGAAGGTATTTTCTTTTTTGATCTTCAGACCCATATTCAAAAATAGGAAACATCACGAGAGAAGATTGTACTGAAGCCGCGGAACGAACCGCAGAATCGCCTCTTTCCAGCTCCTGCATAATTAATCCGTAAGAGATCTGATCCAATCCAGGACCGCCATATTCTTCCGGAATATATGGGCCGAGTGCGCCGATATTTCCCAATTCTTTCATCAGTCCCGGGATATCTGTATGGTTTTGCGCCGCTTCGTCTATTTTTGGCATTACAAAACTCTCCACCCAGCTTCTCACAGAATCGCGGATAAGCTTGTGCTCTGCGGTCAAGAGGGCATCAATAGAATAATAATCAGGGATGCTGTTCAACGGGTAGTAGGCCATTTTCTTAATTTGTTTAAAAATAAAACTTTTATCGAACTGACAAAAATATTGTTGACAAAACTTTAGCCTCGTTTACTTCCGAAAAAAACTAATCCAAAATTAGTTGCCAAATCAGAATTTTATCTTTAAAAAAATGATGTGGTTATGTTATTTCTTCTTCAAATCTTTATCAATCTGCTTCTCGGCTTTTTCGGCTTTTCTTTCCTGCGCTTCTTTATCCTTTCTCTGCTGTACACGGGATTTTTTCTCAGCCCGTTTCTCTTCGCGGATCACTTTGTTAGATTTGGTGTTGTACAAAGCTTCTACAATACCTTGCCCGGTTTTGCTGAAGATTTTGATTTTTGGTTTTTCGTGGGTTCCGGTAACAACAATAGGGAATCCAATCCAGCCAGCCGGCGGTAATCCGACCCTTACACGGAAGTCAAGCAGGCCGTTGAAACTTGTCGTGCCGCTAATTGTAGGTCTCAAAACAGAAACTTTGAAAGTAAATGGCTCCACGTGAATCAGATTATTGTTGATGCTCGTCTTGATATCCACGCCTTTCATATCCGGATTATCAAAAGCGTTGGCGCCAATATTATCGCCAATCGTCGAAAGCATTTTTAGGTTTTTGACTTCGACGTCTCTCAGATTAACATTTCCGCCACCTTCCAATGATGGATAAATGGGTTTCATATTGCTGTCAAAATCGCCTTTCAGTTTGTAATCCAAAGAGACAATTCCTTTCACATCTTTCGCGGCAGTGGCCATTTCACGAACCATATCGATCTCTTTATAAGCTCTCTGAACATCAAAATCTGCAACTTTCATCGCAATGTCATAATTGGCTGTAATAGGTGATTCGTCCTGATATCGCGCATCAATTTTCATCCTGCTGCCGATGATGTCAAATGTGGCATTTTTCAGATAAACCTCGCCTTTATTAACCGAAGCTAATCCCAGGAGATTATTGAGTCCAAGGCCTTTGAATTCTACTTTTTTGGCATTAGCTTCCAACGCGACATCCAGATTTTTTGGAACAATAACAACGCCACTGCTTTTCGGATGTTCTTCTTTGGCATATTCCACAGCAAGCGATTTGTCTTTGTTATCGCCTTCTTTCAGCGCCATAAATTCATCAACCAAATATAATTGGATTTGAGATGGAATTTTCCGTGAAGCGTCCCTTTTCTTTCGATGAAATAATTGATGGTGTTCAAGAGATAGCCATTCAAAGCAAAATCTGATTTTCCGTAGGTTGCATAGAATTTTCTGAACCACATTTTTTCATTCTCAAATTCGAAATTTCCTTCCTTGATAAAGAACGATTTTGGTAGATATTTGGTTGTGGCTTTGATGTTTTTTAAAATGAGAGTTCCTCTGTTGTCGAGTTTGCTGTATTGTCCGGTTGTCGCGTAGCTTTGACGGCCGTTTAAGGATAAATCCGCCATTATCAGACCGTTGACATCAAATCCTTCTTTCCTGAAAACTTTATATATTCTACCGACATTCAGCGTCCCCTTTGCCCTGAATTTATACAACAAATCCTCAAAATCCTGCAAATCTGCATTGACGTAAACAGGATTGCCTTCAAAATCAAATTTAAACGGGTCGAGCTTTACGCCAAGACTTTTGAAAGTACCGTCTGTATTATGGATATTCGCCAAAATATTGATGTTCTGAATCGGGTTTGGATAATATTTGGTTTTCAGCCAGCCATTTTTAAGATTGAAAAAACCTTTGGTTTTTGGGAATAATTTTTTATCCATGCTGAAAATCCCATTCGACACGATATCAGTATTCATAAGACCTCTCAGTTCAATATCTTTTAAGCCAAGAGCGGCGTCCAAAGTTGCCAGATCTACAGCACCTTTTATGTTGGCATTGATGTTCATTTGGCTCAATCCCTGCGTTTTTACAACAGCTCTGAAATTGTTGTTTTTCCCCAAATCAAAACTCAAAGTCCTCAAATCGAGCAGGAGTTTTTCTGGATCCAGCGAAGGCAGTCCGACATTCAGATCCATATTCAGATTGTTCATCGGAACCGGTGCATTGCTGTTAGAAACAAAACCATTGTTGACCTTTAAGCTTGCTGTCAGATCTGGTTTTAAATTTTTTGGCTCACTGAACCGCCCCTTCAGGCTAAAAAAAAGATCACTGTTTCCTTCGATCTTTGTGTCTTTTGCCCATTCTAAATATTGCGGCGGCAAAACCGAAATCATATCCCGAATCGTGGTTTTTTCAGAAGCTGCATTAATATTAATGTTGTAGCCGTCTCTAAGAATACTCACAAAACCGGTGAATTTCAAAGGAAGTTTATTGATTCGTAATTCGTTTTTTCTCAAGACAAATGTCAATGCATTGGTGTTGATCCTTGTAATCAGATCGGCGTGCAGCGTTTTTTGCTGTGCATACCAAATCCTGTTGAGTGCAAAATCGAGTTTGTCGATGTCCAAATCGGTTTCCAAATCGAAAATATCTTCGCTCAGTCCGCCTTTTCCTGTATAGTTCAAACCTTTTGCATTAACTAAAACATTAGCAGCGTGGTCGTTATATTTGACATTCCAGTTTTTGAGTTTGATTAGGTCCAATTTGATCGAAGCACCAGTTCCGGTTGAATCTTTTGGTTTTTCCGAAGGTTTTGAAATATAAACATTGTAGTTAGCTTCACCTTTAGAATTAACAAAAACATTAGCCGTAGCATCATTGACATAGATCTCATCAATTTTGACCTCGCGGTTAAAAATCAGATTTTTGAGATTGATTCCGACGGCAACTTCTCTGGCTGCCAAAAGTGTATCCTGCTGAAAAGGCCTGGAACCTTTCAATATAAAATCGTCTACAGATACCGTAAGGGAAGGGAAGTGGCGAAAAAAAGTAAGATGTGTTTTTTTATAATCCAACTCGCCGGCAAGATGCTTGTTCGCAAAAATCTTAACCTGCTGAGAAATGGTTCCTGGAAAAAGTATAGGAATGATGAACATTAGGAATAGAATAGAAGCAATGCTGATTCCTAGCCACTTTAATATTTTCAATAAAACTGTTTTTACATTAACCGCACTCATAAAATTGAATTTTTTGTAATAATTCAAAGATTATGCTAAAAGTAATTCACAAAAAAATCCTCTCTGAAATTTCAAAGAGGATTATGTCAGTTTATAAATTAGAATTAAAGATATTTCTCAATAATTGGAATTGCAATTTCAGCCATCATTCCGTAACCTTTTTCGTTGGGATGAACACCATCTTTGGAAAGTAAAATCTCTTTATCCTGCAAAAAAACAGAATGAAAATCAATATAATTTAATGAATTTTCAGTTGCAATAGTTTTAAGGATTTGATTATAAATTAAAACATCTTCATTGGTTCTCACTTTTCCTGTTGGAGAAACTTTCGAATCGATGTTTTCTGAAAGAGGAAGAATGCTTACCAGATAGATGTCTTTGGAATATTGTTTAGCGTTTTGAACAGCAATTTCAATATTAGTTTTGAATTGTTCAGGATTTACCAATTGATTTCCATCTTTTTTTGCCAAATCATTAGCTCCGTAACCGATGAAAATGATGTTTCCATCAGCAGAATTTCTGGCTTTCATCTCGTGTGGAATTCTATTAACCAAACCTTCTGTAGTTTCTCCGCCAATTCCAAGGTTGAAGAGAATCAATTCATTAGTATTTCCTTCATTATATTTCTGCAAAGCATATCGTTTTAGGATATCCACCCAGCCGCCAAAAACGCCGTCATATTCTCCGTAAGTAATGCTGTCTCCGAAGAATAATCCATAGATCATCTTGTTCATTGTCTTGTTTTAAATCAGTCCAAAATTAGTTTAATGTTTTGATGCGATTCTATAATTTCAACTAGAATTTCGAATAAGGTTTCTCCTTTTCCATCCATCAAATCACCCAGTTTTTGTTTAATCAAATCGACATTGAAAGGTTTCCCGATTCGGATCTTGTTTTCATAAAATTCTTTGGTCAATTCAAAACCTAAATCTTTTTTTGATTTCTGAGAATCTTTCCAGGTAATATCTGATTCTACTCCATACAAAATATCATCGAAACCATCCAAAGTCCCGACTTTCCAATCTTCATCATTCATAAAAAGTTCAGAAACTTCGTTGTAAAATCCTTCTAAATCTGAAAAATGACCGCCATTGATGACAGTCATTTTTTTGTTGTTATTTGAAATACTCCACTCCATTCTTAAAGATATTGTGATAATTCGCAGTTGGGATATTTTTCATCAAGCCTTCTGCGAAGCGTTCCGGATGTCCCATCCTGCCGAAGATTTTTCCGTCAGGACTTGTGATTCCTTCTATTCCGAACAATGAATTATTGGGGTTGAACGGCATTCCGTGCGCGATGTTTCCATCTAAATCCAAATATTGAGTCGCAATCTGTCCGTTCTCATACAGTTTTTGAATTTCTGCTTCCGAAGCCATAAAACGACCTTCACCGTGAGAAATCGGGATTGTGAAAACCTGGTCTTTCATTCCTTTTAACCAAGGTGATTCATCATTTACAACTTTCACGTTGACCATTTGGGAAATATGTCGTCTGATAGCGTTGTGAGCCAAAGTAGGAGAGTTCTCATCCAAATCTTTAATTCTTCCGTAAGGCAACAATCCAGACTTCACCAACGCCTGGAAACCGTTGCAGATCCCGATAATCATACCGTCTCTGTCGAGTAATTCGTGAACGGCATTTTTCATTTTCTCGTTTTTCAAAACGTTAACAATGAATTTTGCAGAACCATCCGGCTCGTCACCTGCAGAGAAACCTCCTGAGAAAGCCAGAATCTGAGAAGTTTTGATTTCCTCAACCCAAGCATCAATACTTTCATCTAATAATTGGTGATTGATGTTGATTAAAGGTAAACTGCTGATTACAGCTCCTTCTTTTGCGAAAGCATTCAACGTATCATACTCACAGTTTGTTCCCGGGAAAACCGGTGCGAATACTTTTGGCTGAGCAATCCCGTGTTTCTTGATAATGATATTTCGTAGGTTGATTGAGTTTAATTTCTCATCAATAGCAACCGTCAATTTTTCTTTTTCAACTGTTGGGAAAAGATTTTCAAACGTGTTTGTGTTGGCTGCTAACAATTTTCCAATTGCGAATTCAACATCATTAATTTTAATAACATTTGAATCTTTAACTTCTCCAATGAATTGAAGATTTACAGTGCTTAATTCTTCTTTAGATTCAATGATTAAGCTTCCGATATTTTTCGCTAATAAAGCAGTTTCATCAACTGTAATTTCAGCACCTAATCTGTTTCCGAAGCTCATCTTTGCTAAAGCAACTGCAACTCCACCTTCTTTAACTGTTTTCACAGAAACGATTTTTCCTGCTTTAATGTTTTCGAAAATGAATTCATAAACATCTTTTAAAGCATCATAATTCGGAAGTCCGTTTTCCTGAGCAATATGATTGAAGAAATAAACTTTATTTCCTTCGTTTTTAAATTCAGGAGAGATAATGTTTTTCTTTTCTCCGTTGGCACAAGCAAAAGAAATCAATGTTGGCGGAACATTCAGATCCTGATACGTTCCACTCATTGAATCTTTTCCTCCGATGGCAGCCAAACCGAAATTGATTTGGGCATCATAAGCTCCCAAAAGTGAAGCCAAAGGTTTTCCCCATTTTTCAGGATTCTGACCTAATTTCTCAAAATATTCCTGGAAACTGAATCTGATATTTTTATAATCGCCACCCATTGCAACGATTTTCGCCACACTTTCAACAACTGCGTAAGATGCTCCTAACAATGAGTTTTGCTTAGATATTTCAGCATCAAATCCCCAACTTGCCAAAGAAACCGTTTCGATATTTTTCGCTCCGAGAATCGGCAATGTCTGAACGCTTCCTTCCATCAAAGTCTGCTGATATTTTCCGCCTAAAGGCATCGCAACCGTAGTTCCGCCCACAGAAGAATCGAACATTTCCAACAAACCTTTTTGAGAAGCAACATTTTTATCGCTTAAAATCTTTAAGAAATTCTCTTCATTGAATGATGGCGTTTCTTCTTTTACTTCATTAAGGTTCGTGATTCTAACTTCCTGACTTTTTGAACAACCGTTCGTATCTAAGAATTCTCTTGAAAGATCTACAATTTTATCACCTTTCCAGAACATCTGCATTCTTCCGGAATCCGTTACTTTTGCAACTTCCACAGCGACAATATTTTCAGCCTCACAGAATTTGATAAACTGTTCTTTATCTTTAGGTTCAACCACAACCGCCATTCTTTCCTGAGATTCTGAAATAGCAAGCTCAGTTCCGTTTAAACCTTCATATTTTAAAGGTAAAACATCCAAGTTTACTTCTAAAGAATCAGCGATTTCACCGATCGCTACAGAAACACCTCCAGCTCCAAAGTCGTTCGATTTTTTAATCAATCTCGTCACTTCAGGATTTCTGAATAATCTCTGGATTTTACGTTCTTCAACCGCATTTCCTTTCTGAACTTCAGAGCTCATCGTGTGAATTGAAGTTTCGTCCTGTTCTTTTGAACTTCCGCTTGCTCCACCAACGCCATCGCGACCAGTCGCACCACCTAAAATAATGATTGAATCACCAGCTTCAGGCTTTTCACGTCTTACCCAATCCACAGGAACTGCTCCGGCAACGAAACCAACCTCCATTCTTTTCGCTTTGTAGCCTTCGTCATAGATTTCAGATACCATCGTGGTTGCCAAACCAATTTGGTTACCATAAGAAGAATATCCGTTTGCCGCCTGTTTTGTGATTGTTTTTTGAGGTAATTTTCCCGGTAACGTTTTATCGACCGGTTCCAAAACATCTGCTGCACCCGTCAATCTCATTGCCTGGAAAACAAAAGAACGCCCGGATAAAGGATCTCTGATGGCTCCTCCTAAACAGGTTGAAGCACCGCCAAAAGGTTCGATTTCTGTCGGGTGATTGTGTGTTTCATTTTTAAATAATAAATACCAAGGTTCTTTCTTACCATCGTATTCAGCTTCGATTTGGATGGTACAGGCGTTGATTTCATCAGATACAACAAGGTTTTCCAACTCACCTGTTTTATGGAAATATCTTCCGCAAACCGTTGCCAAATCCATTAAAGAGATCGGTTTCAATTCGCGTCCTAAGAATTTTCTTTTTTCGATATAATCATTGAAAATGGTTTCCAATGTATGTTTAAACTGTCCTTCGAACTCAATATTTGATAATTCTGTTTCAAATGTGGTGTGACGACAGTGGTCGCTCCAGTAAGTATCTAAAACTTTCAATTCCGTTTCCGTTGGATCTCTCTGTTCGGATTTAAAATATTCCTGAATGAATTTCAAATCGTCCAAACCTAATGCAAAACCGTGAGAATTATAGAAGTCAGCAAGCTGAACATCATCAAAATCGTTAAAACCTTCGTGAACAATAACCTTTGACGGCGTTTCTTCCGCAGGAATATCTAAGATACTTAAATCTTTTTCCTGAGATTCTACTTTATTGATGAGAAGGTCTTTGATTTTTGCCAAATCGGCATCATTAATGCCATTTATTTCTATTAAATTTCCGCTTCTTACTTTGGATTTTTCATTTCCGGTTAGTAATGCGATACATTGCTGAGCAGAATCCGCACGCTGGTCGTATTGTCCCGGCAAGAATTCCATTGCGAAATAGATTCCTTTTGCAGGGTTTTCTTCGTGCAAAATATCAGTAACGGGGTCTACGAAAGTACTTTTGACTACTTTTTCGAATTCACCGTTATTTAATCCGAAAATATCGTAAATGTTATACACTTTTACACTTTGGATGGACGAAACAACCGCTTTTACTTCATCAAAAATTTTTGGACTTTCTACATCGAAAATTCCTCTTTTTTCTACGAAAATTCTTTTGTTATTAGACATTAGATGTCAGATTTTATTAGATTTATTTTTAATTTTTTTATTCCGAATCTGTGGTAAATTCCAAATCTCTGCCATTTGCTCTTTCATTTTTTAGCAGAATCTGCAATTCCTCAGGTAATTCAGATACAGGAGCAATCATTCCATCAATCATAACCATATCATTAAATGGATTATCATTGCTCATTTTTTTTGTCGAAAATTCGGGACTGAAATACCACAAATCAAACATATTTCTTATTTGACGAGATTTTGTAGAAACGGTAGAACTTTTTGTTTGAAAAAATTCGTTGATTTCATCAGACTTTAGATAGGGCTGAAAAGATTTATCAAACAGGAAATTTATACTGCCGATAGCGTGTATTATCGCCGCAGCCCATATTTCTAATTTACCGCTTTTAAAGGGAATATCTCTTTTTCTGCCCATCTTTTTGACGAGTTTTTCACATAGAAAAAGGTATTCTTTATCAAGCTTTTGACTACAAAATATCCTGACTAAATCAAGCAGTTCGTTTTCTCTTTCTTTAATTTTATTTTTTTCCATATTTTTATTTAACAATTTTTCTACACAGATTGCAGTCCTATGGACTGCGAATTTTGCTTATTCATCTTCTTGCTACACAGATAACATTCCTACGGAATGTTTCTTTCTCATTTTTTCAAAGGGCAGATTCCGTAGGAATCGTATCTGTGTAGTAATAGTAATAGTTGTAGAAAAATCAATCCAGAAGGGAGCAGTCCGTAGGACTGCTATCTTTCATCAACCATAATAAATAATTATTTTATCACAAAATTATTTTACATCATCATAAAATTCAAACAAATATTCATTTTTAAATTCAATTTCAAAAGCATTCAGCATTTCCAGATATTCTTCTCTAAAGCTTTTCTTTGAATGGTGTTTTTCCTGATTCAGAACATAATTCACAACTTTATCCTTTTGACTTTTAGCATAAGAAAATGCACCATAACCTTTCTGCCAAGAAAATTTCCCCAAACACAGCTTTTTATCATTTATAAAATTTGTAGACTCAATTTTTACAGTTTTTATCAATTCCGGAATTGTTATCTGCAAATTTTTATAACTGAAAAATATATGCAAATGGTCAGGATTTGCATAAATAGCCAATACTTTTTGTTTCTTATTGCTAAATATTCCACAAATGTATTTTTCAATTTCATCTCTTACTTCCGATTTAATTTTAATATCACGTCCTTTTGTAGCAAAAACGACTTGAATATAAATCTGTGTATATGTATTAGGCATAGGGTTTTATTTTTCATAATTCTTACAAAGATAACATAGACTTTATTGAATACTTCGTTAGGTTTTCTATGGAAACTAATCCTTTCTTCTACACAGATTACAGTCCTACGGACTTCAAATTTTGCTTATTTATCTGCTTGCAACTACTACTACTACTACTACTACTACTACTACTACTACACAGATAACATTCCTATGGAATGTTTCTTTTATATTATTTAGTAAGGCTGATTCCGTTAGGAATCATATTATCTGTTAGAAAGCCAATCTGAAAGAGAAAGGACAGTCCGTAGGACTGCTATCTCAAAATATGCAGCCCAAAAGACTGCATATTAATTTATACTTTCAGGTCAGATTCCAAACCAATCAATTCGCTGTTTGCATCAATAATCGGCTGAACTTCATTGGCAATGAATTCCTCCGTCTGAATCGGTGCAAAACCGATGAAGTTTTTAGGATCAAGAACTTCTTTTAATTTTGATTTATCTAATTTCAATGAATCATCATTTAAAATTCTTTCGATAAGGTCGTTTTCTTTACCTTCTTCTTTCACTTTTTTAGACGCTTCCATAGAATGAACTCTGATCACTTCGTGGATTTCCTGACGGTCGCCACCGGCTTTCACTTCCTCCATAATGATGTATTCTGTCGCCATGAAAGGAAGTTCTTCCATAATATGCTTGTTGATTCTGTTCGGATAGACCACGATTCCGTTCATAATGTTGTTCCAAATCAATAAGATTGCATCAACCGCTAAAAATGCTTGCGGAATGGTCAACCTTTTATTTGCAGAATCGTCCAAAGTTCTTTCAAACCATTGTGTAGAAGCGACCATAGCAGAACTTGTAGTCAAAGACATTACATATTTTGCCAGTGCTCCGATTCTTTCGCTTCTCATTGGATTACGCTTGTAAGCCATTGCGGATGAACCGATTTGGTTTTTCTCGAATGGTTCTTCAATTTCCTTGAGGTTTTGAAGTAAACGTAAGTCGTTTGTGAATTTATGTGCAGATTGAGCGATATTTCCTAATAAAGCCACCACTTTTGCGTCAATTTTTCTGTCGTAAGTCTGTCCGGAAACTCCGAAAACCTTTTCGAAACCGAATCTTTTTGACAATTCTTTATCTAAATGTTTAACTTTAGAATAATCTCCATTGAAAAGTTCCAAGAAGCTTGCGGCAGTTCCTGTAGTTCCTTTTACACCTCTAAATCTTAATGTTTCCAAGAAGAAATCAAGCTCTTCGATGTCAAGAACTAAACTTTGCAACCAAAGCGTTGCTCTTTTCCCAACAGTTGTCAACTGAGCTGGTTGAAAGTGCGTGAATCCTAAAGTCGGTAAATCCTTATACTGAATCGCAAAATCCGAAAGATTTTTCATCACGTTTACCAACTTTTTCTTCAAGATCAAAAGTCCGTCACGGATTTGAATTAAATCTGTATTATCTCCTACAAATGCCGAGGTAGCTCCCAAGTGAATGATTCCTTTTGCAGAAGGTGCTACATCACCATAAGTATGAACGTGAGCCATCACATCGTGACGAAATTTTTTCTCGTAAGCTGCAGCCGCATCATAATCAATGTTTTCTGCATTGGCTTTCAATTCAGCGATTTGCTCGTCTGTGATGTCAAGTCCAAGGTCTTTTTCTATTTCGGCAAGGGCAATCCAAAGCTTTCTCCAGTTGCGGAACTTATTATCCGGCGAAAAATTAAACAGCATTTCTTCACTGGAATAGCGTTCTTCCAATGGATTTTTGTAGGAATTCATTTATTACTTTTTACTTTATTAGATACACAAAATTAAGAAAATTAACCGATTGCATAAAATCTATTATCAGATAGGTGTACGATTTAACTTAATCATCATTTTAAAATCCAAAATTCGGCGGGATATTTGTATTTTCACATCAAAATCTAATCGGAATGGTATCAAAAATTACATCACAAATCAAAGTAAGTGTAACAACCGAATATGATAATTATAACAGTTATCCTTCCGAAAACCGTTTTGTGTTCCGGTATAATATAGAAATTGAAAATCTGGGAAGTAAAGCAGTCAAGTTGATGACAAGGCGATGGATGATCTATGATCTTGGGTTTGGCTTTACAGAAGTGGAAGGCGCTGGCGTGATTGGGTTGACACCGGTTCTGGAAAGTGGTGAATCATTCAGTTATTTTTCCAATGTTATCCTGAAATCGGGCGTTGGCAATATGGAAGGCTCTTACCAGTTCGAGACTTCAGACGGAGCGCATTTTATAGCAGAAATCCCAAAATTTAATCTGGTATCGGAAGTTTTGAGTAACTAATGATTGGTCTTACAGAATCTTGATCCTTTTACTGAAAACATCGTTGATCTCATCATTGCGTGTAATCATCAGTCTTTCAAAGCTAAGGAGGGAAATCCTGGCGCAAACTTCTGCATCGGCATCAGCCCGATGATGGTTAAAACTAATCTGGTGATGATCTGCAAGGCTTCGCAAACCATAACTTTTGAGATCCTTCCATGCTTTTTTGGCAATGCCGATGCTGCACAGATAGTTGATATTGGGCTTGAAAAATCCATAATAATCCAAGCATCCACGCAAAACGCCGGCGTCAAAGGCTGCATTATGTGCGATTAGCAGATTGCCATATATCAGTTTTTCTACCTCGTACCAAACTTCATCAAAAGTAGGAGCGTGCTGCACATCTTCCGGATTAATCCCATGAACGGCAACATTATGACGGTTAAAATAGGGGAATGATGGCGGTTTTATAAGCCAGGATTTGGTTTCCTTGATTTTACCATTTTCCACAATGCAAATTCCCAGTTCGCAGGCCGAGTTTTTCTCATGGGTGGCCGTTTCAAAATCTAAAGCAATAAAATCCATCATTATTTACTTTTATCTCCTAAAAAATGTTTGAAAATCAGCCATTTTGTTTGATAATAAGGATCAATCTGATGTTTCTGCCTCAGCATAATCGATTTTGGCAGCTGCCAGTAAAAACCAACATGCGATTTCAGAACTGCCCAAAGATGCTCAAACCCATTTTTGTAGGCTAAGTAAAAACTGGCAATGCCGTCCAACGACAGCCTGAAAAACAGAATAAAAAACGCCCTTGAAGAGGGTAGGTTCTTCAGCATCATCGTGAGATTATTTCGGAAGTTGAGATAGGTTTTCTGAGGATTCTGCTTATTAAGAGTGCCTCCACCAACATGGTAAACTTTGGATTTTCCAGTGTAATAGATTTTCTTACCCGAATTTTTGAGTCGCCAGCAGAGGTCAATCTCTTCCTGATGGGCAAAGAATCTCTCATCAAAACCTTCCATCTCCCAAAAATCTTCTGAACGGATAAACAACGCACAGCCTGATGCCCAAAATATCTCGGTTTCATCGTCATACTGGCCGTTATCAAACTCGATATCATCAAAAATACGGCCTCTGCAGTACGGGTAGCCAAGATTATCAATTAATCCGCCGCCCGCACCGGCAAATTCAAATTTATTTTTTTGATTATAATCCAGTATTTTTGGCTGTATGGCTGCAATATTGTTGTCTCGGGAGAACAGAGCAAGAACCGGTGTTAGCCAGTTTTCGGTAACTTCTACATCAGAATTGAGCAAACAGTAGATGTCTGCTTTTACAGATCTCAACCCTTTATTATAACCTTTTGCAAATCCCGAATTTGAAGTATTCTGCACAACTTTAACATCAGGGAAATCAGTCTTTAAAAAACTGACAGAATCGTCTGTAGAGGCATTATCAATGACATAAATTTCGGCACCTTGTGAATACTTGATCACCGAAGGCAAAAATTGCTTCAGCCAGTGTTTTCCGTTCCAGTTAAGTATAGCAATGGCAACTGTCATCTATTCATCGTATTTTTTGATAGCATCTTTATATTTCCACCGGCGGTGAGACCAAAGCCAGTTGTCCGGCCTTTTCCTAATGGTATTTTCCAGAAGTTTATGGAATTTTTTTACAACTTCATGTTCAACAAATTTCTCGCCATCAGGATAAATCCGATAGTAATTAACCTGATAAAATCCGCGCTTCACTTTCTTCATTTCACAAAAGATAAAGGCCAGATCCATCCTTGTAGACAACTTGTCATAACCAACAAAGGCCGGTGTGCGCTGGTTAAGAAAGCGCAGACCGTAATTGACATGGGAAACATGCGGTGTTTGGTCTGCTACAAACATGTAGGCAGAATCGCCATTGTTGGGTGTCCGGAAAATATGCTTAATCACATCGTTGGCTTCCAACGATTTGTTATTGAAGCGGTTACGGATTAATTTGATTTTTTCTTCCCAAAAATTACTGTTCATTTTTCGGTACACCGGATGGCAGTCCTTCTGGGGAATCACCGTTGCAAGCGCGTTGTACCATTCCCAGTTAAATACATGGCCGGACAGGATGATAATGTTTTTGCCTTCAGCTTTTGCCTCGTGAAAAAGATTTTGATTCAGGTGCTGCATTCTCACCCGTGACTCGGTTTCGGAAATCGTAAAAGCCTTGAGCATCTCTGCGAGATAGTCAAAAAAATTAGAAAAAAACTTCTTTGAAATAGATCTGATTTCGTCGTCGGATTTTTCTGGAAATGCATTTTTAAGATTTTCCAGTACTACATTTTTTCTGTATCCAATAATATAATAATTAAGGAAAAACATGATGTCTGAGAAAAAATACAATATCCTGAGCGGAAGCCTGGAAACTAAAAGTAGTATGCTGAATAAAAATTGATTCAATGGTTGATAGTTATTGGCAAATATACTGAAAAATGGCGGGATATTTGTTTAACTTTGGTGTTAATTAGAATAAGAAAATATAATATGAGAAAATCGGTTAATCGGATTTTGGTATTAGGAGGGATATTAGTTTTTTCTCTTAATTATGCTCAAAATACATCTACAACACTTACTAAAGAACAGGTTGAAGCCAAGAAAAAGGCAGCAGCAGAAGAAAAAGCAAAATTACCCAAGCCTTATCATCCGGAAGCAGATGCTGAAGCAGATATTGCCAATGCGGTAAAACTGGCAAAAAAGGAAGGTAAAAATGTAATGATCCAGGCCGGTGGCAACTGGTGTATCTGGTGCCTACGGTTCAATAATTACGTACAGCAAACTCCCGAGTTAAAAAGTCTTGCAGATAAGAATTTCGTTTATTATCACCTTAATTGGTCTCAGGAAAATAAAAACGAAAAGATATTTGCGAAATATGGTAACCCGGGCGATAAATTTGGTTATCCGGTTTTTATAGTTTTGGATAGTGACGGCAAACAGATCCATACACAAGACAGTTCTGTCCTGGAGGATGGCAGCGGCTACAGCCTGGAGAAGGTTAAAGAATTCTTCAGCAACTGGGCGCCTAAAAAATCATAAAAACAGAAAAGGATGACTTACTTGGTCATCCTTTTTTAATTAAAATACTTTATTCTTTGATTAATTTTTGGATAGTTTCTCCGCTTTTAGTCTTAATCTGAATAAGGTAGCTGCCTTTCGCTAATCCAGAAATGTCCAGTTTATCAGAATTTTCCATTTTGATTAATCTGCCCAGATTATCGTAGATAGCTGCTGACTGTAGCTTTTCATCAGAACTAATTATTATAAAATCCTTTGCGGGATTTGGATATATCCTGATTTTGGATTGAGCCACTTCATTAAGGCGGAGGTAAGTCTGATAAGTTTTATAAAAATTAAGAATACCATAACCCATTTGGGGAGTTTGATTAGGATATAATGATGCATTCTCTTTTAATCTGTTTTTGATATATTCTCTGGATTCAGAGGGCACAAAACTTTGTAAGAGACAGGCAACGCCACCTGCGGCAAGCGGTGTCGCAAAAGAAGTTCCGTTACCATAATTCGAAGAATTATTATAAACATAATATGTATTGGTTCCTCTTGCGCTGGCATCAGGTTTTATAACACCGGCAGAATTGGGACCGTAGGACGAAAAACCCGAAGAGTTGCCGGAGGATGTTACAGCTCCTATCGAAAAAACTTTCGCATTATCTGCAGGAGCAGAGATGTAATGCCATGAGTCCTGGCCTTCGTTCCCGGCAGCCACCAGAACAAAGATTCCTTTTTCTGAAGCCACCTGCGCGCCGCGAGATATAAATGTAGTGGTACCATCCATATCATCATAAGTGTAATCGTATCTGCTGTCATCAAATTCCGAGTAACCTAAAGAGGTAGAAATCACATCTACGCCTTGCCTGTCGGCTTCTTCTGCAGCCTCTATCCAATAGAGTTGTTCTTCCGGGATCTCGTTTGCAGCGTCTTCTGACGCATAAAGATAAAAATCAGCATCCGGCGCCGAACCCACAAAGGTACCATCAATATAACCACCAATAATCCCTAAGCACATGGCGCCATGCGAATCCAGTGAATTGCTATAAACATTAGAAGTTTTGGATACAAAATTATAAGTAGCCTTAATATGCCCGTTATCACGCATTCTTTTAAAAGCACTGCCTGTATTTACGGAAGGGAAACCGGTATCTATTACGGCTATAGACATGCCGGTTCCTGTATAGCCTGCAACATGCAAAGCCCTGAGATTAATCTGGTTAATCTGGGATAAACTATTCCCATAATTAAAATCGGTCATCACATCCTTGGTTATTGGATTCCCACTCAGTGTTTTAAATTTATCAATTTTTTTGCTCCGTTTTCCGCCGTCGGGATTTCTCACAAAACTCTCTACATGATCTACATAAGCCAGCTGTGATAATTGGTTAATCTGACTGGCAGTCGCATTTACCGCCACACCATTTAACCATTTGGAATAATCTTTTACTGTAAAGCCAAGGTTTTTGACATTTTGGATATAAGTACTTTCTATTGGTGCATCCTGATCTGTAAGTGCTATACCAAGCCTGTTCCTGCGATCCAGAGACTTTTGGCTGAGTTCTGATAACGGGTTATTATAGAAAACAGACTTGTTGGGTTTGTCTTTAAAATAAACAAAAACAAGTTCTGTCTGGGCAGCAGCTAAAAATGACAGTTTAACTGCTAATATTGTAAAAATTTTTCTCACGTTTCCGATTTTAGATTTTTCAAACAAAATAATTAAATGTAAATTTACAAAATAAACTATTTGCTTTAGCCTAACTGGAAAATCACCAGAACTAAAGTTCAAAATATAAATATTTGCATATTAAATTGCCATGGTTTGTAAACCCCAAAACCGATGAAAATACAGCGATAACATATGACCTTTGAAAAACAATAAAAATCTACTTATGAAAAAGATCCAGATGGTTGATCTACAAAGCCAGTATTATAAAATTAAAAATGAAGTGGATAATGCAGTCCTTAATGTAATGGATTCTGCAGCTTTTATAAACGGTCCGGAAGTTAAATCCTTCCAGTCCGACCTTGAGAATTATTTGGACGTAAAACATGTCATCCCTTGTGCCAACGGTACAGATGCATTACAGATTGCCCTGATGGCCCTTGATCTTAAAGAAGGCGACGAAGTGATTACGGCAGATTTCACCTTTGCCGCTACGGTAGAAGTGATACATCTTCTTAAACTAAAATCGGTCCTGGTAGATGTGGACTATGATACTTTCACCATCGATACAGACGCTATCAGAAAAGCTATAACGCCAAAAACCAAAGCCATTATTCCGGTTCATATCTTTGGGCAGTGCGCCAATATGGAAGAAATCCTGAAAATCGCCAAAGAGCACAATCTTTTTGTTATAGAAGATAACGCGCAGGCCATCGGTGCAGAGTTTAACTTTTCCGATGGTTTGGTGAAAAAATCGGGGACAATGGGTACCATCGGGACAACATCATTTTTTCCTTCCAAAAATTTGGGCTGTTATGGCGATGGCGGCGCTATTTTCACTAATGATGACGGACTGGCACACAGGATCCGTGGGATTGTAAACCACGGGATGTATGAGCGCTATTACCATGATGAAGTTGGCGTTAACTCCAGGTTAGACAGTATTCAGGCCGCCATTCTAAGGAAAAAATTACCGAATCTTGATGCGTACAACGAGGCCCGAAGAAAAGCAGCTGATTTTTATGATGAAGCATTTTCCGGTAACAGCGATATTCGCACGCCGGAACGGGCAGAATATTCGACGCACGTTTTTCATCAGTACACATTAAGGATATTGAACGGCCAAAGGAACGAACTTCAAAAGTATCTTGCTGAGAAAGAAATCCCGGCAATGATCTATTATCCGGTGGCGTTAAGAAAACAAAAAGCTTATTATCAGGAGAGCGACCCAAAAGATTTTGTGAATACAGACCAATTGTTGGATCAGGTTATCTCACTCCCAATGCATACTGAACTGGATGAAGAACAGTTGAAATATATTACTGATTCTGTCCTTGAGTTTTTTGAGAAATAATAATAAAATTAGTATAAATAGATGTCCATACTTGTTACAGGCGGTCTCGGCTACATCGGGTCACACACAGTTGTAGAATTACTTAATAATAACTTTGAGGTAGTTATTGTTGATGACCTGTCCAATTCAGAAAAATTTATCCTGGATAATATTGAGGAAATCACCGGAAAAAGACCGATTTTCTATCCATTTGATCTTAAAAGAAAAGAACTATTGGAGCAGGTTTTCGATGCGCATCATGTCGAAGGCTGTATTAATTTTGCGGCGTACAAAGCAGTAGGAGAGAGCATGGTAAAACCTTTGGATTATTATGAGAATAATCTTTTCTCATTAATCAATGTTTTGCAGGAATTTAAGAAAAGAAATATTTCTAATTTTATTTTCAGTTCTTCCTGTACCGTTTATGGACAGGCAGACGAAATGCCAATTGATGAAAATACACCACTGAAGGAAGCAGAATCATCCTATGGAAAAACCAAGCAGATGGGTGAAGATATCCTGAAGGATTTCTCCAAAGCATATCATAAGAAAGTATGCCTTTTAAGATATTTTAATCCAATTGGTGCACATCCAACGGCACTTTTGGGCGAGCTACCATCCGGGATTCCCAATAATCTGGTACCATATGTGACGCAGACAGCTGCAGGAATCAGAGAAAAGCTAAGCATCTGGGGCGACGATTATCCTACAGAAGACGGCACAGCCATCCGTGATTATATTTATGTGGTAGATCTGGCTAAAGCGCATGTTGCCGCGCTGCAGAAACTGATTAATACTGAAAACGAAACCGCATTGGATATTTATAATCTGGGGACAGGAACAGGTTCATCTGTGCTGGAAGTAGTAAAAGCCTTTGAGGTAGCCAATGATGTCAACGTACCTTATCAGATATGCCCGAGACGTGAAGGTGATATTACCATTGCATACGCCAATGCAGATAAAGCTGAAAGGGAACTCAACTGGAAATCTGAAACACCTCTGGAAGAAGCTCTCAAAACGACTTGGGAATGGCAAAAATACCTAAGATCCAGGGATTTGTAATCCTTGGAACTAATAAATAGAAAAGGGTGAAGTATTTTATATTTCACCCTTTTTGTTTTACTTAATAATAATTAGCTCTATTTTTTTGTTTAGTAGATATAGTGGATGGGTTTGAAAAGGTTCCTGATTTTATGTAGTATCAATGTAAGTTTTGTGGTCTTTGCGCAAAACAATCTAACCTTTGCCAATGACCGTTTTTCCGGGATTAATGCTGCTGTGTTGTTGCCAACACAAACCTATCTCAATCCAAATCCCTGGGATATCAATCTTGCGTCGGCAGATCTTTTTTTTCAAAATGATTACGCTTATATTTCAAAACAGAGCTTTTTGGGCTTGTCATCTGCAGATATACAGATGGCTAGTTATCATGACAATATAACTGCTGACACTCAGGCCAATGTGATGGATTTTTATAATAAAAACTCGGCAAACCTTAGCCTGAACTCAGATATTCTTGGCCCTTCATTTTCTATGACTGCCAATCTTGGGAATAAAAAATATGTTTTTGGATTATTTAGCAGAATAAGGGCACAAGGTTCACTTTTGGGATTGGACAATTATCTGCGGTTCAATAATATGGGAGTTTCTCAGCCTGTCACTTTTGAGATGAGTCCTTCTAAAACTACTGCGATGAACTGGGCAGAAATCGGTCTTAATGTGGCCACCGAAATTTTCCCGGATGCCGAAAATCACTGGATTATTGGCGCCAATATAAAATATGAAATAGGTCTTGATGCGGCCAAAATCAATAGTCTTGAAACTATAGAACTAACGGCAGCTGAACCCGCCGATCCTCGATATATCAATAAAGATATCATCGCCTCGGGATATAACATCGCCTCGTCCTATATCACTAACTACAATTTTGATAAAAAACAGTATGAACTAAAACCAAATGGCAGTGGTGCAGGTCTGGACCTTGGCATTGCAATGCTTGATAAGGATAAAAATGAGGATGAATACAATTATAAACTGGCACTCAATATTACAGATCTGGGGTTTGTCAATTTTGCCACCGCACGCAACCACCATTTTCAAGGAAAACCTGTTTTGCTGCAAAATAACCCTGATTTAGAAAATACAGAATTTGAGAACCCGGAGCAATATCTACGGATTTTAAGCCAGCAGGCTTACGGCAATGCCGATGCATCATTTGTTGGAACGGGTCTAAAAGTCGGTTTGCCTACAGCAATCAATTTTAATTACAGCCAGAGAATAAAGGCCAACCATTTTGTTAACTTCAATTGGATCCAGCGAGTGCCAGTTTTTGAGAACAGCATAAAAAGAAGCAACATCATCAATGCTAATTACAGTATGCAGAAAAACGCTTTCGCTTATGGGCTCTCATCTTCATTGGTAGATTATAAAAGTCTACAATTTGGAGCCTACGTTCGGTTTGGGCCACTAATTTTTGGCAGCGAAAATATCCTGCCTGTATTCTTGAAGCAAGATCGTTTGCACGCGGCCTCGGTTTATTTGGCGCTGAAAATTTATCCGTTTTGGGATAACGAGATGAAGCGTCACCGACGTAAACAATGCGACTGCGAAAAATAAGACGAATTAGCCGTTATAACTTTTTCTCTGCGAAGCTGAAAATACTATGGAGCTTAATTTCCGAAAAACCACTGGATTTTATTTTGGATGCCTTAATCATTGCTTTGGCCAAAACCGCTGTAGGCAAGGGTTGTTGACTTTTAAAAAGGCCTAATTGGTTTAGGAATTTGATAATTTTAAGGCTGATGACTTCAGAGTTGCGGTCACTGTTTTTTCTTTCGAGCATACCGGGTTGGAAAATGGTAGTTTTGCTGAAATTAAGATTTCTAACTGCCTCTTCCAGTTCTCCTTTTATCCGGGAGTAGAATATCTTGGAATTGGGATTAGCACCATAAGCAGATACGAGAATAAAGTCCTCTACATCATTTTCCCGAGCCGATTTTGCAAACTCCAGCTGATAATCAAAATCAATTACTTTCTGATTCTCTTTACTGCCTGCCGATTTCAGCGTAGTTCCCAAACAGGAATAAGCCACATCGCCTTTTACCAGATGCTTCCATTCATTGGGATGGTCAAAGTCTACGATATGAGACTTTACTTTTTCGTGATGAAAATCAGATCTTCTCCTTACAAAAATATCCACCTGGTCAAAGTCAGGATCAGCACACAGCTGATTGACAAGATCTGTTCCGGTAGCGCCTGTTGCACCAATTACTAATGCCTTCATAAACAAAAAAATGATAAATAAAGGTAGGTAAAATTTTCTGAACAGAAATTACTAAATTTCCTAAGGTTTTTTGATTATTTCAACTGGCTGAGATATTCGTCCAGGATAATTTTGAACCATTCTGTAAAATGATCAGGATTTTCTGCAATTTCCTTTTGCAGGTCAGCAAGTGAGATATAGCGTATTTCCGAAACTTCATCCGGATTTAGGTTAAAATCACCATCAAAATCACCGGTGAAAACATAATCCAGCTCATGCTCCCAAAGGCCGTCACCCACATCCGCTTTATATATGAAATGGAATTTCTCTGTAAGATCGCAATCAATTCCCAATTCTTCTTTAATCCGCCTTTTTGCGGCATCAGGATAAGATTCTCCCAATCTTGGATGCGAGCAGCAGGCATTCGTCCATTGGTTGGGCGAGTGGTATTTTTCGCCAGCCCGTTTCTGCAAAAGCATTTCGCCTTGTTTGTTGAATAAAAAAACAGAAAAAGCACGGTGCAAAAGTCCGTTTTCGTGTGCCTGCATTTTTTCCATTTGCCCCAAAACTTCGTCCTGAGAATTTACCAATACCACTTTTTCCATAGCACAAAAGTAGGGATTTTAGAATTAATTTTTAGGAGCTTATTGACTACGTCGAACAGTTGTTTCAGTTTTTTATTTTAACTGTATTCAGAGAAATCTGCTTAATCAGGGAGAAGACAGAATCTTACAAACTACTTTTCCACTCATTCGCAAAAGAGATAAAATCAGCTACAGACAATTCTTCTGCACGGATATCAAGGAAGGCGTGAGACTTTATAGCTTCCGGGATTCCCAAAACTTTCAGCGAATTGCTCATTTTTTTACGGCGCTGCCCAAATCCGGCTTTTACTATTTGTTTGAAGAGGATTTCGTTACCGGTCAGTCCGGGTTTCAGGTTCCGGGTCATCCGGATAACCCCGGATTTTACTTTTGGTGGTGGATTGAAGACATTTTCGTGGACGGTGAAGAGATATTCTACATCATAATAAGCCTGCACAAGAACAGATAAAATCCCATAATCTTTGGTCCTGGGTTTTGCAGCCGTTCTCTCGGCAACTTCCTTCTGGAACATACCGCTCATCTCCGGTATATACTGGAAATTATCAATAATTTTGAACAGGATCTGTGAAGAAATATTATATGGGAAATTCCCGATAACAGCCAGTTCTTCTCCAAAAACTTCCGGGATATTGATTTTAAGAAAATCACCTACAAAATGCTGCGCTTCCAGCTTAGGGTAATGCTCTTTCAGGTAAACAATAGATTCCTGATCGATCTCTGCAACATAAATCTCTGCTTCTTTTTGCAGCAGGAATTTTGTAAGAACGCCCATTCCGGGACCTACTTCCAGCACTTTATGATAGCCCTCGAACGAAAGCGAATCTACGATTTTGCCGGCTATATTTTGATCTGTGAGAAAATGTTGTCCAAGATGTTTTTTTGCTCTTACGTCCAATGCTGTTTTTTTACAAAGTTAGGTTAATTGTTGTAGGATCAATCCTTAATATTGATTATTCATGCTGAAACTCACTGATAAAATGCAGTTTCACATTCGGGAATTTCTCCTGTGTCATATGAATGGTGAAAGAGGAATCAGCCAGAAAAACCAGCTGGTCATATTTATCTCTTGCGAGGAAACGTTGTTTCAATCGTGCAAATTCTTTGAATTCGTCTGATTTTTCATCCGCCTCAATCCAGCACGCTTTGTGAATACTGATAGGCTCATAAGTACATTTTGCACCGTATTCGTGTTCCAGTCGGTATTGGATTACTTCGTACTGAAGAGCACCAACGGTTCCGATGATTTTTCGGCCGTTCATTTCCAGAGTAAACAGCTGCGCTACACCTTCATCCATCAATTGATCTACACCTTTTGCCAATTGTTTCGCTTTCAGCGGATCATTATTATTGATATAACGGAAATGCTCCGGTGAGAAACTTGGGATTCCTTTGAAACTCAGCTTTTCGCCGGCTGTCAAAGTATCACCAATCCGGAAACTTCCCGTGTCATGGAGGCCAACAATATCGCCGGGGAAACTCTCATCCACCACTTCTTTTTTATCAGCGAAGAAAGCGTTAGGAGAGGAGAATTTCATCTTTTTACCTTCTCTTACAAGCAGGTAATTTTCATTTCTTTTGAAGGTTCCGGAAACGATTTTTACAAACGCCAGTCGGTCCCGGTGTTTAGGGTCCATATTGGCGTGGATTTTAAACACAAATCCCGTGAATTGAGTTTCTTCCGGTTTCACAAGTCGCGTTTCACTTTCTTTTGGCTGTGGCATTGGCGCAATATCGATAAAAGCGTTCAATAACTCACGGACACCAAAATTATTCAAAGCGGAGCCGAAGAAAACCGGTTGCTGTTCACCATTCATATAATCTTCCCGGTTAAATTCGGGATAAACAGTCTGTATGAGTTCTAATTCATCCCGGAGTGTCTGTGCAGCTTTTTCACCAATAGCTTCATCAATAGAAGCATCGCTGATATCATCAAATTTTACCGATTCTCCTACTTTTTGTTTTTTCTCTTCCAGGAATAACTGAATATTATTTTCCCAAATGTTATAAATCCCCTGAAAGTCGCTTCCCATACCTATGGGCAGAGAAAGCGGGCAAACAGTTAATCCCAGTTTCTGTTCTACTTCATCCAAAAGGTCAAACGCATCTTTACCTTCACGGTCTAGCTTATTGATGAAAACAATCATCGGTATGTTCCTCATTCTGCAGACCTGAACCAGTTTTTCGGTCTGTTCCTCCACACCTTTTGCCACATCTATCACCACAATCACAGAGTCTACCGCAGTCAGTGTACGGTAAGTATCTTCTGCAAAATCCTTGTGACCAGGCGTATCCAGGATATTGATTTTGTGATCTCTGTATTCAAAAGCCAAAACAGAAGTCGCTACAGAAATCCCTCTCTGGCGCTCTATCTCCATAAAGTCGGAGGTTGCACCTTTTTTGATTTTGTTTGATTTTACCGCACCGGCTTCCTGAATCGCACCCCCAAAAAGAAGGAGTTTTTCCGTTAATGTCGTTTTACCGGCATCGGGGTGAGAGATGATTCCGAAGGTTTTTCTTTTGCTGATTTCCTGTTCTAGAGACATAATAAAATTTGAGACTGCAAAAATCGTGATTTTTATCGAATCCTGAAAGCCTTCGGTTTTTTATAATTATGAAGTATAGAAATTAAAGTTTCAGGGTCAGCACATCATATGTTATACTTTTTACTTAAAAATACAATTCTCGCAGATTCCATGAATTTCATGAATTAAAAAGAAAAAAACAACTTAATCTGTAAAATCAACGAGAGGATTCAAAAAAGAATAAAATCATAGCTTGATCAATCAAAATAATTTTAATGACATTAATTCTATAGCTGGACAGCAGAATCTTTGATTTTTAAATAATAGGCTAAGGCCAGCCCGATTAGTACAATCCCTACACTGAAGGGAAAAATGTATGGCAGTCCAAAATTATCGGCTACACTACCAATCAACGGCCCGGTAATGCCTAAAGAGATATCGATAAACAAGCCATAACCAGCCAATGCTGAACCCTGATTGGAAGGCGGAACAGTTTTGATGGCCATGACACCCAAAGCCGGAAAAATCAATGAAAACCCCAATCCGGTAATCCCGGCACCAATCAATGCCATAAATGATTGATGAGACAGACTTATAATCGTTAATCCTACCGTTTCTACCGCCAAACTGGCAATCGCAACTTTTATTCCTCCAAATGTATTGATAGCATTACTGAAAACAATCCTCGAAAACACAAAAAGAATCCCAAAAACCGAAAGGCAAAGTGCGCCGTCTTTCCAATGATAATAATCGTAATACAAAGTTATAAACGTGGAAATGGTTGCGAAGCCTAAACCACCAAAAGCCAGGCAAAACCCGAAAGGTGCAACTTCAGCCAGGACAGACCAAAACGAACGTTGTTTTTCTGCAGATTGCACTCCGATTTTGTTTTGTTTGTTTCTGGCCATAAGGTAACCTGCCAGCCCTGCACATATGATCAAAATACCTAGGCCGTAAAATGTTAAATCCTGCACCATGATAACACCGGAAAAAGCACCTAAAGCCAAAGCACCATACGAAGCAACACCGTTATAAGAAATAATTTTGGCGGTATTCTGCTCGCCCAATACTAAAATGGCCCAGTTGATAGGGCTGGCGCCAACCATGCCCTCTGCGCAGCCCGTGAGCAATCTTGTAATAATCAAAAATACAAGACTTACCGCAGGTGAAAACCTGAAATAGTAAGCTGCCATCAAAATAACACCGGTTAATGTAAAACTCAGCATACTCCCAATGACAGCTGGTTTTGGTCCTTTTTGATCGACAATTTTCCCTGAATAGGCACGCATCAAAAATGTCGTCAAATACTGCAAACTGATGACAATGCCCGCCACAAGCATACTGAAGCCAAGGGTTTTACTGATAAAAATAGGTAATACAGACAATGACAGCCCAATGATGAAATAACCTATAAATGTGAAAGATATGTAAGAAATTAAAGATAAAAAAAGATTCTTCGGTTGTTCGCTTTTTACATTCATAACATCCATAATAGTTTGCAAAGGTAAGTCATCAAAATTTTAAAATTGATAGTGCAAAATGATTTTCCAGAGGATAAGAACTAATATCAATAAGAGGAATAACAGCCCGGAACCCAATTTCTTCGTTCAAATTTTTACATCAGCCAAGCTTGAGTGAGGCTGATAAAAACCATTGAGGCAGTAATAAATAAATGCCCCGACTGTAATTATAATATCTTTAATCCATAATCCCTTGAACATCCCGAGTTATATATTCATTAAAAATAGAAAAAATATTTCAAATATTCTGTAACTTTCCGTTTTCAAAAATCAATCATGGAACAGTATAGATTAGAAAGCGATTTGCTGGGTGAGTTACAGGTACCCATTGGAGCTTATTACGGAGTACAGACACAGCGAGCCATTAATAACTTCAACATTTCGGGTCAGAAATTGTTTTCGTATCCCGAATTTGTAAAAGCCCTTGGCTACGTAAAAAAAGGAGCAGCGAAAACCAATTATGAACTGGGACTGCTAGACGAAAATCTATACCAACACATTGATAAGGCCTGTGACGCGGTTATATCAGGAAAATACAATTATGAATTTCCCATTGATATGATTCAGGGAGGGGCCGGAACTTCGGTTAATATGAATACCAACGAGGTGATTGCCAATATCACTTTGGAACTCCTTGGCCATCAGAAAGGCGAATATCAGTACTGTTCACCCAATGATCATATCAATCTGTCCCAAAGTACCAACGATGCTTATCCCAGTGCGATAAAAATTGCACTTTATAATATGAATAAGATCTTGGTAGAAAAGCTACAGCAGATTGTTGAAGCCTTCCGCCGAAAAGGGTTTGAGTTTCAGGATGTCATCAAGATGGGGCGCACACAACTTCAGGATGCGGTGCCAATGACGATGGGGCAGGAGTTTGAAGCCTTTGCAGCGACGCTGGAAGAAGACATCGAAAAACTGAATAACAATGCCAAACTTTTTGTGGAGCTTAACATGGGTGCCACCGCTATTGGAACAGGCATTAATGCACCAACAGGTTACGCCAAAAGATGTGCAGAAAACCTGGCGCAGATAACGGGAATCCCAATTGTTTCTGCCCCGGATCTCGTAGAAGCAACTCCCGATACCGGAGCTTATGTCATCTACTCATCTGCCATGAAACGGATGGCTGTCAAACTGTCCAAGATATGCAATGACCTGAGACTGCTCTCATCGGGCCCACGCGCTGGTTTGTATGAGATCAATCTTCCGCCAATGCAGCCCGGATCATCCATCATGCCAGGAAAAGTAAATCCGGTGATTCCGGAAGTGGTCAACCAGGTTTGTTATAAAGTGATTGGGAACGATTTGACCGTGACTTTTGCTGCCGAAGCCGGCCAACTACAGCTGAATGTGATGGAGCCTGTTCTTTGCCATGCCATTATGGAGAACAATCATTTTCTTTGTAATGCCCTGGATACACTTCGGGAGAAATGTGTTGTTGGCATTACTGCGAACAAAGAAGTATGCCTTAATATGGTAAAAAACAGCATTGGTATTGTAACGGCGCTTAACCCATATATTGGTTACAAAAATTCCACAAAAATTGCTAAGGAAGCTTTGGAAACCGGCAAAAGTGTCTACGATCTGGTGATAGAACATCAGTTGTTGTCCCAGGAAAAACTGGATGAAATTCTGGATCCGAAAAACATGCTGAATCCTCACAATAAAATATTAATCTAGCCTATTGAAATTCCTGATTATCATCCCCGCCCATAACGAGGAACAAAATATTTTTCTCTGTCTGGATTCTCTTAAAAAACAGAGTTTCCAGGATTTTTTATGTGTAGTTGTCAATGACGGCTCCACTGATAAGACCGGAGAAATCGTGCAGGATTTCCTTACTCAAACCTCTAATTTTCAGCTTCAGACATTAGAGACTTCTGCGCACCAGCCGGGTGCTAAAGTGGTGAGGACATTTAACCACGGACTGCAGTCTGTAGATTGGGAGCAGTATGATGTCATCTGTAAATTTGATGCAGATATTGTATTTCCTAAAAATTACCTGGAAAAAATCAATTATATTTTTGAGAGAAACCCAAAAGCTGGGATTGTCTCCGGTTTGGTCTATATCAGAAATTATAAACAAAACCCGGAAATCAAAAACCTTAGGAAACAAAGTGAAAACTGGGCAGACTTCAGTAATCAAAACAGAGACTGGGTTTTTGAAAACCTGTCTTCCAAAGACCACGTGCGTGGCCCTGTGAAAGCTTACCGAAAAGAATGTTTTGTATCGATGGATGGTCTGCGGCCTGTTCTTGGATGGGACAACCTGGATATTCTTCTCGCCAAAATGCACCATTGGGAAGTGCTTACCATCAAGGATCTCTGGGTAAAGCATTTGCGCCCGACAGCTTACAAATACAAATCTCAGAAAGCTGAAAAATTGGGACAGTATTTTTACAATATTGGGCTCAGCTTACCTTTGGCGATGATCTCTTCCGCAAAGTCTTCTTTTAAAAATCAATCCGTTAAGGAGTTTTTTGTAACAATCAATTCTTTCCTTAAACAAAAAAGTAAACGGCAACTAAGCCCGCAAGAAATCAAATTCATAAGGAACCTGCGGTGGAAAGAATTTTGGAAAAACTTCGGATTATGAATAAAATCGCCTATATAGAGCTTGATACCCATGCTGAGATCGCTGCCCAATTTTACGAATTAACCAAAGATTCTAAGACATTGCTGGTGGATTTTTACTTTTCTCAGAAGATATTCAAACTACTGAATATCAGGGAGGAAAATATTTACATCACTGACTACTCTAACCTTTTGGACGTCCTTGAAAAAAAAACCTATGATCTGATTATTGTTGGAACTGTGCATCGCCATTTCATTGTTTATAAGGCTCTTGCGGAGAAGTACAATACGGCGCTTATTGTCCATAATCTTAATTTTACAAAAGCCTCAAAATGGGATTTGATTAAGAATATATTTAAAAAAGATTTTAAGTACAGGTTAAAATTACTGCTGAAAGAAGGATTGTTGGAAGCTCCCAAAGTCTATCAGAAAGCCAATTATCTTTTAGGAATTGATGAACTGATGTCAAAAGATAATAATCTCAAATTTTTACCAATTTATTTCAATCAATTTAATTCTCAAAACTTATTACAAGAAGCAATCAGAATTGTAATTCCTGGTGCAGTTTCACAAAGCAGGCGAGATTACAATTCGCTTTTTATAAAATTGGAAAAGTTTGAGGCTATCGGCATCAATTACGAATTTGTTTTTTTGGGAAAAGCATCCGGCAGGGTGTTGGAACAACTCAAAAATGTGGAACAGAGGCTTCCTGATTTTATCAGTTTCAAATATTTTACAGAGAAAATCCCGCAACTGGAATTTGATCTGGAAATGAAAAAAGCAGATGTTTTGTATTGCCCCATCCGACAGGAGACTGAGTTTTTCTCTGTCAGGGAAATTTATGGAGAAACGAAAATTAGCGGTAACATTGGCGATGCCATCAGGTATGGGAAGCCGGCTATTTTCCCGTCAACATACACATCAGGCCTTAATTTTATCATAAAAGAAAAGCCTGACCTTCAACATCAAATTTCAGAACTTAGGAAGCAGGCATTCAACTTTACAGATTACTCAAAAGAGACTGTCGCCCATCAATTACAGCAACTGATTGATAGTTGTAAAAACCATAGGTAAGGTACATAAAACGGATTACTTACTTCTGGAAACTTTTCCTCAGAACAACTTTCGACTTTCGCAGGTTTTTAATAGAGTTAAACCTGATTTTCTCATTGTATAAAAACCAACCGCCTACACAACCAATCAGGCTGCCTATTAAAATTTCTAACAATCTCATTTTTAACAGGTAATCAGGATTAAGTGAAGTAGAGCTTCCGGTCTCGGCCAACAGGATCCCCATAGGTGTGAGAAAAACGACAGCCAGGGCATAATGCCTGGTAATCAGCAGTTCTACAATAACCTGAAGGCAGATAATGGCAACACAAATCCAAAGAATATCCTTGACATAAGAAAAGATAAACCACGCAATGCCCAAACCAATGATGGTACCCAAAATCCTGTGCAAACCACGCTTCCAGATATGATAGCGGCTCACGCCCTGTAGAACCGCAAGGGCAGAGATCGGGATCCAATATGGGTATTCGAGTTTGAGGATATGACCAACCATCACGGAAGCCAGCATACAAATCCCAACAATGAAAGATTCTACAAGGTTAACATAAGGGTTAATTTGTACCGTGGTTATATTACTTTTAGCCTCTTTTTTTGATTTTAAAAGTCCATAGATCATGCATATGAAACAGGCATTCAGCGTTCCTATGGTAAAAATCCCCACACGCTGCGGGATCGTTTCCCAATGGTGGGGCAAGCCAATCGCCATGGACGCCATCATGATAAAGAAAAAACTGCCTGGTGGTTTCAGGTTAAAATATTTGACAATATAGTAAGCAATGCCTGAGAAAATCCCAAATGCTACCGGCGCCAACCACATATTAAAACTGAAGACAAGCCCAAAAATGTAAGAAATAATCATCCCAAAAGAGCAGACAAACATTTTCATCATTATCTCAAAAATATCCTTAGAATTTGGGATGTAAAGAATGACTAATCCTGCAAGGCTGGCCGTTAAAGCTGAGCGCACATCAGCAAAGAGGTAACCGAACAGCAAAGGAATCCCTACCGAAAGCCCTGCAAGAAAGGGGATATGCCAGGTTCTGGGTGAAGGTTTGAGAATAAAAAATGTGCTTATTTCCTTTTTGAGATGGTTCCTTTTCAAATGTTTGTATGTTAGGGTTTGGAATAATAATTAGATGTTCACCGGCACAAAAATACCTAATGATTACCGGATTTTCAAATATACGGGATAAAGATTAAGTTAATATCAGACAAGCCATTGGGTTTTTGGAAACTATTCGAAAAAAATAACATGGTGGTAATCATTTATCATTTGCAGAATATTTATTTAAATCAATAATTATTAACAATATGATAATGTTATTGCTGATTTTCATTCATGAACTATCCATGGCTTTGGTATGGCTTTACTATGGCTTTGCCATGAATGAACTATTCTTAAAGATAGGCTTAATTTTTTAGGGAAAACCAAAAATCTTGAATTAATGGGGTATATCGCTGTTTTTGTTCCGATCCAATTATGATAATACTGCTGTTCCTTCGTCAATCACAGGATTCAATGTTATTGAAATTATTACATATTTGATAATCCTTCATTATGGTTTTAAAGATTGCTACCGGCTTTTTTGGACAAATGTTATTAAGGCGCGTAGAATAAAAAATTGCTCAAAATTCCCTATTTTTGTTATCTGAAAATTTGAGACTATAATGGATTATCTGAAGGGATTGAATGAAGCGCAATATGAGGCAGTTACAACATTACAGGGACCGCTAATGGTTTTGGCAGGCGCAGGCTCGGGCAAAACAAGGGTTCTGACGATGCGGATTGCCCATCTCATTACCAATGGTGTAGATCCGTTTAATATCCTGGCGCTGACATTTACCAACAAGGCGGCGAAAGAAATGAAAGAGCGTATCGCCAAAGTGGTGGGGAACAGTGATGCCCGATCGCTGTGGATGGGAACCTTTCACTCCATTTTTGCCAGAATCCTGAGAAGCGAAGCGCATTACCTTGGTTTCCCGTCCAATTTTACGATTTATGATGCCCAGGACGCGCTGAATGTCCTTAAAAAAGTGATTAAAGATCTCAGTATAGATTCCGAGGTTTACAAGCCTAAAAAAGTTCTTGCCAGGATTTCGCAGTATAAAAATAACCTGATCACCGTCAACGCTTATTTTAACAACCCGGAGCTGATGGAGAATGACGAAAGAGCCAATATGAAACGGATAGGAGAGATCTACCGAAAGTATGTAGATACCTGTTTCCGTAACGGCGCCATGGATTTTGATGACCTTTTGCTGAAAACCAACGAATTACTGACTCGTTTCCCAGAAGTCCTTGCAAAATACCAGGACAGGTTCAGGTATATCCTGGTAGATGAGTACCAGGATACCAACCATTCCCAATATCTGATTGTGAAAGCCTTAGCATCAAAATTTGAAAATATATGCGTGGTAGGTGACGATGCACAGTCTATTTATTCGTTCCGTGGAGCCAATATTTATAACATCCTTAATTTTAAAAAAGACTATCCGGATGCCGTAACGGTTTCGCTGGAGCAGAACTACCGGTCAACTCAAAATATTGTAGATGCCGCCAATGTTGTGATTTCCAAAAACCTGCAGCAGTTTAAGAAAAACGTATTCAGCGAGAATGAAGTTGGCGAAAAAATCAAGGTTTACCGAAGCCTTTCCGATGCTGATGAGGCCAATTTTGTTTCAGCCAACATTTTTGAATTACATAATACGCAGCAGCGGCATTTTTCTGATTTTGCAATTCTTTACAGGACCAATTCGCAAACAAGGGCTTTTGAAGACGCGCTTCGGAAAAAGAATATCCCTTACAGGGTTTATGGCGGATTGTCCTTTTACCAAAGGAAAGAAGTTAAAGACCTCTTGGCTTACCTGAGGATTTTGGTTAATGAGAATGACTCCGAAGCCTTGTCCAGGATTATCAATTACCCGGCAAGGGGAATTGGCGAGACCACACAGAATAAGCTGATTGTCTTTGCAGATTCTCACGGCCTTGGCTTAACACAGGTTTTGGACAATCTTGGGTTTTATGCGCCACAACTGGGCCTCAATAACGGGATTATTACCAAACTCGGTGATTTTTGGGCCATGATCAAAGCTTTTCAGGTGATGCTGAAAACCGAAAACGTCTATGATGTAGCGATGGAAGTGGCCAAACGCAGCGGATTGATTAAGTTCCTGAAAGATGACCAAACGCCGGAAGGCATCTCCAGAGTAGAAAACATACAGGAATTACTCAACTCAATGCAGGGTTTTATCGAAGAACAGAGACAGGTTGAAGGCGGCGACCCGAGCCTTTCTAATTTTCTGGAAAATATTGCCCTCTCATCCGATACTCAGGATAAGAAAGACGATGACACCGATAAAGTGTCGCTGATGACGATCCACTTGTCCAAAGGGCTGGAGTTCCCTGTGGTATACCTCGTTGGGCTGGAGGAAAACCTTTTCCCGAGTTTTATGAGTTCATCTACCAGGGAAGAACTGGAAGAAGAACGCCGGCTGTTTTATGTGGCGTTGACACGCGCTGAGAAACAAGCCTATTTCACCTATGCGGTGTCGCGTTTCCAGTGGGGGAAAATCACAGACTCGGAGCCATCCAGGTTTCTGAGTGAAGTCGATTCCAAATATATCGAGTTTATCAATCCGATGATGGAAGCACGGTTTGTAAACCATTCCGGGATCAGTTCTAATATTTTTGACGAAACACCATCGGAACCAAGGTTTTTCAAGAAGAAAGAAGAGAAAAAAACACTGGAAAGAAACATTGGTGTCCCAGCACCCAAAAAACAGCTGAAACCTGTAGCAACAGCAAAAATCATTAATCCAAGCGGATCATCCTCGGAGGATATAGAAGTTGGAGACCGTGTGAGACACGACCGTTTCGGGATTGGGGAAGTCACATTTTTGGATGGCACCGATCCTCAAAACATCAAGGCCAAAGTTGTTTTTTCCAACGAAGGGGAGAAAAACCTTATCCTAAAATTCGCTAAATTGACGAAGATTTAAGCAGATGCCTGAATTTAGGTGTCAGATATTAGATCAAAGTTTAAAAACTTTGAAAACGAAGTGAAAGCAAAACTTGTAATGTAGAACTAACTACAAAAGTTTGAATAAAAAACATAATATTGGTCATCCTGGCGGAATGTTAACTCGCTTCTTAGCTTGTTCGAGATTCCTACGGAATGACAAAATACTTTGAAAACACAAAGACTATTGTGACTTTTGTGGTTAATAGTATTTATAAATTAATGAATAAAAGTACCAATAGCAATTAGCTAATAGCCAAAAGCGATATAAAATGATCCGAGCAAAAAACATACACAAATTCTATGGCACACTGGAAGTCCTGAAAGGTGTTGACATCCATATAAAACCTGCCGAAGTTATCTCTATTGTCGGAGAATCCGGAGCTGGAAAATCCACGCTGCTGCAGATCTTGGGGACGCTGGACCGGCCGTCTGACATCGAGAAATACCAAACCGAAATTACGCTTGACGGACAGAGTTTTCTGGGAATGAAGGATAAAGACCTCTCAAAATTCAGAAACAGAAACATTGGTTTTGTGTTTCAGAACCATCAGCTTTTACCCGAGTTTACCGCATTAGAAAATGTGCTCTTGCCTACAAAAATTGCAGGTATTGCAGAGAAGGAAGTGATAGACAAAGCCCATTCACTTTTTGAAGATCTCAACATCGCGCACAGGCTGCATCATAAACCGTCGGAACTCTCCGGTGGCGAATCGCAGAGAGTTGCTGTTGCCAGGGCTTTGATTAATTCGCCAAAAATTATCTATGCCGATGAACCTACCGGAAACCTGGATTCTAAAAATGCCGATGCGCTTCACCAGCTGTTTTTTGACCTCAGAGATAAGTACAAGCAGACTTTTGTGATTGTTACCCACAATATGGTTTTGGCAGAAAGTACAGACAGGAAGCTGATGATGAAAGACGGACAGATCATTAATAATAAATGATAGTTGATTAGTAATTATAGATAATAGACTTTTAGTTTAAACTCAAAAAACTTCTATTTTGAATCTCAAATCCCTTGCGGAAGATGACCGCCCACGAGAAAAATTCCTGTTAAAGGGAAAAGCTGCCGTTTCGGATTCGGAGTTGCTGGCTATTATTATGGCTAGTGGGAACAGGGAAGAATCGGCTGTGGAACTGGCCAGAAGAATCCTGAATTCGGTCGATAATAACTGGCACAGACTAAGTCAGTTATCGATCAAAGATCTAATGAAATTCAAGGGAGTGGGTGAGGCCAAAGCTATTTCCATAGCAACGGCTCTGGAAATTGGCAACCGAAAATCGCAACAGGAGGTGCTGGAGCGGCAACAGATTAGCAGCAGCCGGGATGGGTTTGAGATTTTGCAGCCACATCTTTCCGAGCTTTCCACGGAAGAGTTTTGGGTTATTTTTCTTAATCATCAGAACAAAATACTTTATAAAACCTGCCTCTTCCGGGGCGGAATTGCAGGGTCTGTTGCCGATGTAAGGGTGGTTTTCAAAACAGCTTTGGAACATTTCTCTACCAGGATTATAGTGGCACACAATCATCCGGCTGGCAGCCTGAACCCCAGCCGCGAGGATATCGCTATTACTCAAAAAATCAAAGACGCCGGGAAGTTGCTGGAGATAGAACTGCTGGATCATCTCATTATTGCCCAAAACAGATATTACAGTTTCAAAGACGAGGCGATGCTGTAACTGGTGTCTTTGCAAAACTTTTTAAAATGAATATTATCAATTAAAATTGAGCAAATTTTTCTTAATTTTGCAATCCGATTTCAGATATGTTTGATTCAGATTATTTACCTTACGCTGTGGCCGTTATCATTGCATTACCATTTTTGGTTTTTGCAAAACAGTTTGTCAACAGCTTTATCCGTCTCAAAAAACAGGAGATCAACTTTTTGGCAACCCAATCGAACAGCGAGATCAAACTGCAGGCTTTGGAAAGGATGACGCTTTTTCTGGAACGCCTAAAACCGGCCAATCTTGTGACGAAGTTTGATAAAAACCTTCAGCCTCACGAATTTGTTTTCCTGACGGAAAAAAACATTAATGAAGAATTTGATTATAATTCTTCGCAGCAATTATACATCTCACGATCATCGTGGCAGGATATTGTGACTTCTAAGAACAATATCATCCAGTTGCTTCGCAAAACCTATGAGGAACTGAATGACAATCCGGGGCTGGATGATTTTAAAACGATCTTCCTGATGGGTTACCTCAATTCCGAAGATTATATTGCCGACACGATAGAAAACCTTAGAAAAGAACTTAACAAAATAATATAAATAAACATGATTCCTAATTGTAAAGCCCATCCTTGGCATGGGATCTCTGCGGGAGAAAATGCGCCGGAAGTGGTTAACGTTTTTGTAGAAATTGTACCTACAGACACCATAAAATACGAAGTTGACAAAGAAACTGGTTACCTAAAAGTTGACCGCCCACAAAAATTTTCCAACATTATCCCCGCTTTGTACGGTTTTGTACCAAAGACTTATTGTGAGGAAGAAGTTAAGAACCTTGCGGTGGCTACCGGAGCAAAAGATGTTGCAGAAGGCGATCATGACCCTTTGGATATCTGTGTGTTAAGCTCTCACAACATTACTTCTGGTAACATTATTTGCCAGGCCATCCCAATTGGTGGTTTCCAAATGATTGACAAAGGTGAGGCAGATGACAAGATTATTGCGGTATTGGTAGAAGACCAGGTTTATGGCCATATCAGAGATATCTCCGAATTGCCACAGGCAGAAGTGAACCGGCTTTTGCATTATTTCTTAAGCTATAAAAACCTTCCAACAGAACCTGCAAAAGTTAAAATTGATTTGGTTTACGGCGCGGACCACGCTAAAAAAGTAATCCTTGCGTCCCAAAAAGACTACGCAGATAACTATTCTAAATAGAATCCCAGATATTTTTTATACTTAAAAAACCTTCTTTTTCAGAAGGTTTTTTTGTTTTTAAATTCTTTAAAGGAATTAATGATATATATTCAGGCTATTCAATACGGAAAAAATTTACAGCCTGTTTTGTTCATCTGTTTTGCGGCCGGCTTTAGCCTCCTTCACCTTCTGGTTCCCAAAATTATATTTGAGGTTAATCATAAAATACTGCGTATCGCGGTAATCTTTGAAGTACTGGTTTTGGTCTGCATATCTTGTTGAGATGGTATTTTTGTTAGTCCTGAAAATATCATTAAAAACCAAACCGGCTTCCAGACGTTTGTCAAACATTTTCTTATTAATGATAATATTCGTATTCTGGGATGAACTGATGTCAAACGAACCCTGAATAGTCTTAGAATTATAAACATAAGAGACATTCAGATCCCAGGTTTTTGCTTTGTCCAACGTAATTTGTGTAGAAATATTCGCATTGTAAAAAAAGACATCATTTTTATAAAGGATCCTGGCTGTTCCCATAAAATAATTTTCCTGATATTCTCCCATCGCAAAAAGATTCAGTTTCCAGAATGGCTTTATCGAAAAGCTTTTAGAAAGATTAGCGCCCAGGTTTTGCCCGTGATCTATATTGGTATAATTGTAAACCGTTTCAAAAGTCTGCGGGTTCTGGACAGAGATTTCCATAGAAGGGTCTTTGATGTAGCTGTAATAAGCTTCAAAGTTCCAGTCTTTCACCGTATAAGTCAGGCTCAGATTATGGATAATGGTTGATCTCAGATTCGCATCACCCTGAAAGTACGAATACAGATTATAATAAGATTTGGAAGGATTCAAGAAATCATAATTCGGTCGGTCGATCCTTTTGCCATAAGAAATCCCCAATTGCTGGTCTTCTTTCATATTATACATCAGGTAAAAAGTAGGGAAGAGTCCGGTTCTCGTGGTTTGGTTTTCCACAGCAGGATTGTCAGAATTGGTTTTGATAAAAGTCGTTTCCGAACGCAATCCGGCTTTCATTTCCCATTTGTTCCATTTGTATTCGGATGAGAGACATCCAGCAGGACGAAAAACATTTTTACCTGGTAAAATCAAAAGCAACTTATCAATTATTGAACATTCAGTTTTTAATTTTTAAGAAAATTATTCCGTTAATTATCATTAGTTTGCTGATTATTGTCTTGATCGTTTTCTTGTTTCGAAACAGCCTCAAAAACCTAAACCGTCAGGAAAAGAAAATCTCACAACTTCACACCACTATCGATTCCATCGCTCACGAACTGAATACGCCCATTACAACCCTGAAATTCTCAGTTGCTCAATCTTCTGATTATCAGACTAAAGCTCTATTGGAACGACAAATCAAACGTCTGGAGAATATTGTTTCATCAATTCACACTTCCGATTCTGATGATGTTTTGATTGATAAAAAAAAGATGGAGGATTATTTTATTGAGGCTAAAAAATATTTTGATAAAATCGATTTCAAAGTTAAAATTAATTTTTCTGAGAATAAGTCGTTGTTTGAAAATGATTTCAAGCAAATTATGGATAACTTAATCGATAATTCTACAAAATACGGCGCAAAGGAAATTGAGGTTTTTATTAAAGTCAATAAATTCATTGAAATTGAAGTTTCTGACGACGGAATCGGAATCCCGAAAGGAGAAACACAACACATTTTTGATAAATATTACCGCATTACGAGAGACGAAAATCTTCACATCAACGGTCTTGGTGTAGGACTTTTTCTGGTTAAGAAAATTGTTGATCAATACAAAGGCGATATTGATGTGAATCCAAAAAAGAAAGGTGTTTCATTTAAAATCACGATTCCCAATGAAGCCTAAAGTTTTATTAGTAGAAGATGACCCGGATTTGGGGCTGGTTTTGAAACAATACCTAGAATTTTCGGATTTTGAAGTCAGTTGGATCCCGAATCCCGAAGAAATTTTGAAAAATAAAACATCGGTTGACCAACATCAATTAGCCATTCTTGATGTGATGCTTCCAGTAATTGACGGTTTTGAATTGTCTAAGGAAATCAGGAAAACATCTGATATCCCGTTTTTGTTCCTGACGGCAAAAGGACAAAGTATTGACCGGATCCTGGGACTGAAATTGGGCGCAGACGATTATATCACCAAACCCTGTGAACCCGAAGAACTGATCTTAAGGATCAAAAATATTCTCAAGAGACAACAGGATTCTATAAAAGCAGTGATTAAATTGGGTAATTATTCCTTTATTCCATCACAATTTCAGCTGATATTTCAGAACGAAACGGTTCAGTTAACCGAGAAAGAATCGGAACTGTTGCTCTTGCTTTCTAAAAATAACCATAAAATTATCAATCGAAAAGAGATTTTGGAAACACTTTGGGGCGAAAACGATTATTTCCTTGGAAGGAGCCTGGATGTTTTTATGAGCAGATTGCGCAAATATTTCCAGAAAGATAAGAGAATCAAATTTGATTCTGTTCGCGGAATTGGTTTTAAGATTGAATTCCCTGATCTATAATAGCTAAGACAATATAACGTTATAGCAACTTCCCGGTAAGGAACAATCCTGCCACGGAGAAATAGATAATAAGACCGGTAACATCCACCAAAGTTGCTACAAAAGGTGCAGAAGAGGTCGCCGGATCGAGTTTCAATCTTTTTAATATAAAAGGAACCATTGATCCGGAAAGTGTTCCCCAAAGAACAATTGCTATGAGAGAAACACCAACACTTAGTCCGACGAAAGGCCAATATTCTCCATAGTTGAAAAAACCTGCTTCGTGCCAGACCATAATTCTTAAAAATCCTATAATACCAAGAATACTACCCAAGAATAAGCCGGTAAAAATCTCTTTTTTCATAACATACCACCAGTCCTTCAGTCCAATCTCCTGCAGGGCCATTGCACGTATTATTAATGTTGCTGCCTGCGATCCGGAATTTCCTCCGCTTGAGATAATCAGTGGGACGAAGAGTGCTAAGACAACAGCTTTTTGGATTTCATCTTCAAAATATCCCATGGCAGAAGCGGTCAGCATTTCTGAAAAAAATAAAATAATAAGCCACATTCCTCTTTTTTTGACCATTTCTATCAGTGAGGTTTGTGTATAGGGGACATCTAATGCTTCCAATCCCCCGAATTTCTGGATATCTTCTGTATTCTGTTGTTCGATTTGGTCAAGGATATCATCAATGGTTACAATACCTACCAGAACGCCATTTTCTGTGACGATGGGCAACGCACTTCGGTCATATTTCTCAAAATAAGGCACAGCATCTTCTTTGCTGGTTGTAGTGGTAATCGCCACAAAATGATTGTCACAAAGTTCAGAGATCAGCTGCTCTTCATCTGCCAACAGGAGCGAACCTACGGTGATATCGTCTATCAGGCGGTTTCTCTCGTCTACTACATAAAGAAAGTTGAGTGTTTCCGCTTTTTTTCCTACTTTTTTGATCTGTTGCAGGCATCGTTTTACAGTCCATTCCTTACGGATCTGCACATAATAAGGTGTCATAAGACGGGCTATAGAATCCGCTTCGTATCCTAATAATTTGAGGGCAACCCGGCGTTCCTGCGGATTCAGGAGATTAATCGAGTATTTAATTAATTCATCCGGAAAATCCTCAAACAATTGGGTACGATCATCGGGAGACATCTCATTCAGGATGTCAGAAACCTCATGGCTGGCGATACTTCTAATTGTATCTTCCTGAAAATCAGGATCAAGATGGGCAAAAACTTCCGCCTTCTCAGACTTTGGAAGTTTCAAAAACTGCAGAATACGGACTTCCGCCGGCAATTTGCTCAGCGTTTCTGCCATATCAGCAGGATTTATTGTGATCTCTTGATTCTCGATTACCTAAATTTTTTGCAATGCAAAAGTATAAAAACTAAACAAAAAACACATTAATGGAATGTAAATTAAGATGCCTTTCTTAGAATAACCTGCCGGTTCCGAAGTTCTTTCTCCATTTTGCGGATCGCACCTTTGGTGCCTATAATCACAGAGTTTTCTGCACTTCCCAGCAGCCTTGCGTTGCCTTTGTACGTATCGTAAGAAGTCTCCATAATATAATTGCCTTCAGAATCATAGAGTTTCAGGCTTACAACCACCTGATTAGAAAAAACATATTTACCAAAACCCACTTTAAAGTATTTCACTTTCGGGATAATGGCTACATCAGCGTTATTGTTTTTACAGATTTCCTGCACAATCTTAGTGTCTATCTCTTCAAAAGGAATCGCTTTATTCACCTGAAGGTATTTTATGCTGATCGATCTCATCTTGTCAGACGCAGCATTAGAGAAAGCGGAATAGGTAGGATCTTTGATCTCATCAATATCCGGGAAAACTTCCGGATCAAAAAACAGGACCGTTTTTACACCATTGATTTTTGCATCTTTTTTATAGTAAAGCAGGCTGTCACCGTAGTTGGCGCAGGACATTATGATACACAGGAGTAATATAGAAAATGGATAGTTTTTTTTCATCGTATTGATGTTGCAAAAATACAACCAAAATCGTTTAGTAATTATATAAAATTAAGATTTTTTAACATTAATAAAATTATTTTTTTTGAATCAATTACACTTTATAATCAAGCACAAATCGTTACTTTTGTTTTTATGACTTCTAAAGACAAACGATTATACCTGATTGATGCCTACGCCATGATATTCCGTGGGTATTTTGCTTTCATAAAAAACCCCAGAATCTCGACCAAAGGCCTTAATACCTCTGCTATTTTTGGTTTCACCAACTCTTTGATTGAATTGATTAAAAGAGACCGGCCGACACATTTGGCAGTCGTTTTTGATGTAGGCAGAACGAACGTCCGTCACGAAGATTATGCTGAATATAAAGCCAACCGCCTGGAAACGCCTGAACCGATCCTGCTTGCAAAACCTTATATCAACAGCATTCTGGAAGCGATGCACATTCCCATTCTTGGTGTGGAAGGCTATGAAGCAGATGATGTGATAGGAACCATTGCCTGCAAAGCCGAGAAACAGGGCTATAATGTTTTTATGGTAACGCCGGATAAAGATTTTGCGCAGCTGGTTACTGATAAAATCAAAATTTATAAACCGGGACTGAAAGGCGGCGACATCGAGATATTGGGTGTTGAAGAAGTCAAGGCCAAATATGAAATTAATGACCCCAAACAAATCATCGATTATCTTGGGATGATGGGCGATGCGGTGGATAACATTCCCGGGCTGGAAGGTGTTGGTGAAAAAACTGCGAAGAAATTTATTCAGGAATTTGGTTCTATGGAGAATCTTCTAGCCAATACCGATAAGCTGAAAGGCAAGCTTAAAGAAAAAGTTGAAGCCAGTGCAGAAAGAGGATTGTTATCCAAAAAGTTAGCTACCATATTATGTGATGCACCGATTGAATTTATTGAGGAACAATATGACCTCGAAGTTCCTGATTTTGAGAAAGTAAAAGAAGTTTTTGATGAGCTGGAATTCCGAAGGTTATACGAAAATCTCTACCGTGCTTTTGCGAACAGAGAATATACGGATGAGTTGATGGACGGCGATGAAACCGGCAAAGCCACCATAGAAATAGTAGAAGAAAAAGTAGTCGTACACAAAAACGGAACGATGGATCTTTTTGCTACTTTTGAACAGCTGGATCAGGCCACTACCACCAAGTCTACAATCACCGAGAACGATCATCTTTATCAATATATAGAAAGCCCAAAAGCCCAAAAGGTTTTGGTTGACAATCTTCTTAAACAACAAGCGGTTTGTTTTGATACCGAAACCACGTCGCTTAACGAGCTCGAAGCAGAATTAATTGGGATGAGTTTTTCCTATAAAAAAGGCCTGGCATATTATATCCCAATTTCTGAAAATAGGGAAGAAGCGCAAGAAACAGTTGAGATTTTCCGTCCGTTTTTTGAAGACCAAAATGTGCTAAAAATAGCCCATAACCTGAAATACGATTATAAGGTTCTCCAGAATTATAACCTTGAAGTAACAGGAAAGTTGTTTGACACAATGATTGCGCATTATCTTCTGAATCCCGACGGACGGCACGGGATGGATTATCTCTCTGAGATGTATCTGGATTACAAACCAGTTTCCATAGAATCTCTCATCGGGAAAAAAGGTAAAAATCAATTAACTTTGAGAGAAGTTGACATCATAACACAGACTGATTATGCAGCAGAAGATGCAGATATTACGTTTCAGCTTTATGAACTGTTTGCACCTCAATTAGCCAAAGAAAATCTGGAAGAACTCTTCTATAATGTAGAAATGCCGCTGATGAAAGTTCTTGCAAAAATAGAATTAACCGGTGTAAAACTCGACAGCAACTGGCTGGCTCAAGAAAGTAAGGATCTGGAAAATGACCTGAAAGTTTTAGAATCCAAAATCTTTGAACTCTCCGGCGAAGAATTCAATATGAATTCGCCCAAGCAGTTGGGAGAAATCCTTTTTGAGAAAATGCAGCTGGATCCCAAAGCCAAGAAAACCAAAACCGGGCAATACGCCACGTCTGAAGATGTTTTACAAAAACTGTCGTCCAAACACGATATCATTGCTTCCATACTGGAATACAGAACCTTACAAAAGCTTAAATCGACTTATGTAGATGCGTTGCCCACCCAGATCGAGAAAAAAGATGAGCGCGTTCATACGACTTTTGCCCAGACTGTTGCCGCGACAGGCCGTTTGGCAAGCCAAAACCCGAATCTGCAGAATATCCCAATCAGAACGTTGAGAGGGCAACAGATCCGTGGCGCTTTTGTTTCAGGTGAAGGCAAAAAAATCATCTCAGCCGATTATTCTCAAATCGAATTAAGATTAATTGCAGAGATCTCCGGTGAGCAAAATATGATCAAAGCATTTCAGGATGGGGAAGATATCCACGCTTCAACAGCTGCAAAGTTATTTGATATTGCATTAGACGAGGTGACAAAAACGCAAAGGAGCCAGGCCAAAACGGTCAATTTTGGAATCATTTACGGACAGGGTGCTTTTGCTCTAGCCGAACAGACAGGCCTTTCCAGATCCGAAGCCAAGAAAATGATTGATGCTTATTTTGAAACCTATCCTCGTCTCAAAGAATATATGACCGAGCAAATAGAAAAAGCCAGAAAACTGGGTTATGTTGAAACCATCCTGGGAAGAAAACGCCATCTTAAAGATATTAATTCGACTAATTTTGTGGTGAAAGGCCACGCAGAACGGAATGCCGTCAATGCACCAATACAGGGAAGTGCCGCCGATATTATCAAACTGGCGATGATAAAAATTGATCAGGAACTGGAAACACAACAACTGCAAACCAAAATGCTTTTGCAGGTTCACGATGAATTATTGTTTGAAACGCCAATTGATGAAGTGGAAACAGCAACAGCACTCATCAAAAAAGAAATGGAATCTGCATTTCCTACCAATGTTCCTCTGTTAGTAGAAGTTGGAGTAGGCGATAATTGGTTGGAAGCGCATTAGATTTATAAGTGATAATTGATCAATGATAATCGATTAATAATGTTATAGACAAAAATTATGAAAGCAGTAGTTTTTTACGAGCATAACGCAAACAAAACAATGGACGAGTTTATGGCTGTCTTTCCGCGTCACGAAGCGTTTGAAGCCGATTTTCTAAAATCCGGGAAAGTTTTGGGAACAGGAGCCTTCGCTAATCCTGGTGAAGGTGCAATGGCGATTTTTGTTGACAAAGATTCTGCAGAAGCTTTCGTGAATGGCGATCCGTTTGTGAAGGAAGGTTTGATAGCAAAAGTGACTATCAAGGAATGGAATGATGAATTAGCTTAAAAATCGAATAATGATCTCACAAATAATCGCGAAAATACCGTTTATTAGTAAAGCTGAAACAATAGCATATTACCAAAAACTGGGATTTGATTTTGTGGCGGATTATAATAATTATCTGATAGCAGTCTACAATAATTCTGAACTTCATTTTTTTGAATTCAAGGCATTAGATCCCAGCCAATCTGATTTTATGCTTTATTTTAAAATTTCGAATGATATCGAAACATTCTTTGAACAAGTACAGAATAAAAACATTGCCATTCATCCTAATGGGAGTTTAGAAACAAAACCGTGGGGAATGAAAGAGTTTTCCTTATTAGATCCTAACGGAACATTGTTAACTTTTGGAGAGAGAATATAGACTTATGATAGAAAAATTAATGCTTATCCCTAACCTGACCGGCCTTATATTGATCCTGGCAGGACTGCTTATGCGGATTTTCCCACCTAAGAAAATCAATGCATTATACGGATACCGGACATTAAGGTCTATGAAAAATATTGATAACTGGCATTTCGCTCAACGGCTGTCAGCCCAATTGTTGATTATTGGTGGATTAGTTCTTTTGCTAACCGGGATTATTGGGCTTTTACTCAATTTGGATGAAGCACATATCAATATGATGGGCTTTGGTATAATGATTATAATCGTCATTGTTCTGTTCGTCAAAACAGAATCGGCTATTAAAAAGTTTGAACAATCAAAGTAACAATCAGCTACTTATTCCGACTTAATACTAAATAACTGTAATAAGTCGATGAAAGAAAATAGAGAAGAGGATAAGATAAAAAGCAGACTGTTCTATCCTGAAAATATATCTCAATTCTTTTCATGACCTTAACAACAAAAAAGTAAAACTTACTCCTATGAAAAATATAAAAATCTACGGTCTTGTGCTGGGATTGGCATTACTGCAAAACTGCGCCACGACCAAAAACTTCAGCTACGATGGCAAAGGCTTCAAAGACGCTTACAACAGTATTACCTCCGCAGAACTGAAAGAAAACCTCTACATTATTGCAGCAGATGATATGGAAGGTAGAGATACCGGAAGCGCGGGGCAAAAAAAGGCCGGTGTGTATATGATTGAGCAATATAAGAAAAATGGTATCGGTTTTCCGCCAGCTTTGGGATCCTATTACCAGAAAGTCCCGTCGGCTTCAATGAAAAAGTATGGCGAAACACTGCCTGACTCAGAAAATATTTTAGCCTTTATCCCCGGAACTGAAAAACTAGAGGAGATTATTGTGGTTTCTGCTCATTATGACCATGTCGGAACCAAAAATGGCGTCGTGTACAATGGCGCTGATGATGATGGCAGCGGTACTGTGGCGGTGATGGAAATTGCAGAAGCCTTTCAGGAAGCTAAGAAGAAAGGTTACGGGCCAAAACGTTCAATCCTTTTCCTGCACGTAACCGGTGAGGAACATGGGTTGTTTGGGTCAGAATACTATTCAGAAAATCCTGTTTTCCCGTTAGCCAATACAGTGGCTGACCTTAATATTGATATGATTGGGCGCGATGACCCGGAAAACCGGGGCAAACAATACGTCTATGTTATTGGTTCGGAAATGCTGAGCTCGGATCTTAAAAAAATCAATGAAGCAGCGAATGATAAAACCGTAAAGTTGGAACTGAATTATAAATATGATGATCCCAAAGATCCTCAGAGATTATATTACAGATCCGACCATTATAACTTTGCAAAGCATAACATTCCGGTTGCATTTTTCTTCGATGGTATTCATGAGGATTATCATAAATCGACAGATGATCCCGACAAAATAGATTATCCACTATTGCAGAAAAGAGCCCAGCTGGTTTTTGCAACTGCCTGGGAATTGGCAAACAGGCCAGACCGCATTGTGGTAGACGGTAAAAATACAAGATAAAACAGAAGCAACCTTTTTTGGGTTGCTTTTTTATTTTAGAAAATCGTTGACGGAGATCTTGGGTGAATCCAGAAAACGGTAGAGATAAGGCGCTTTGTTTGCAGATCCGCTATAATGTTTTTCCAGGCGTTCCAGGATATTAAGGCTCAATATCTTGCGCTGAAAATTATTCCTTCTCAACGGCTCACCCAGGATCGATTCATACAGATTCTGCAACTCTTTCATTGTGAATTTTTCCGGCAAAAGATTACTGCCCATTACCTGATAATCAATATTTTTTCTTAGGTACAATAGCCCTTTTTCTATCATCTCCTGATGGTCAAAAGCCATATTAGGCAGTTCGTTCACATTAAACCACTGGCAAACCTCGTTAAAAGAATCAGGGAAAGTGTAGGTAAGGGTATAATCAATCAAAGCACAATAGCCGACAGAGATAAAACGCTGATAGATCCAATGGCTGTGATCTACATCTATTTTTCGGTTTTCCAATAATTTTTGGTGCGTATTATTTTCGGTCCTGTGGATATCACCAAAGGTATAGAACTGCTCCAAAAAAACATCTGAAAGGTGCGTTCTCTCGTAGAGCGTCCTGGCCGCAGCGTCATTAAGATTTTCATTATTAAAAACAAATCCGCCGGGAACGGACCACAGATCCAGGTCGTGGTATTTGAGCAGGAGCACCTTGAGCGTATCCCGGTGAAAACCAAAAATCACGCAATCCACCGATATATGTTCTACAAAATCCTTGGTATCAATCAGTTCCTTTAGATTTTGCCTGATTTTATTGTTTTCGATCATAGGCTAATGTTGGCTTCAAACCAAAAATGGGACAAAATGTTCATTTCAATGCGTAATTAATTTATTTTCAATGAGTTAATTTTATCCATATCGAATGGTGGCTTCTCTACATCTATTATAAAATCATACTCTCCATGCATATTAACATGTTGCCAAGTCATTATAGAACTATTTTTCATTAATTCAATATTTTTCATTACTTCCTCTTCTTCTTTAATTTCGGAAAGTTTGTCTGAGATAAAAAGATAGTTCCATAATATAATTGCATTTTGGATTAAATGTCTACATGCTACTACAATTTCTTGTTCTTCTTTAGTTTCATATTTAAATTCCTGATTGTTTCCAAAAAAAACAGCTTTAGCAAAAAGGTGGGATAATTCAATTTTATTCAGTTGTTTTTCAATGTTTTGTCTTAGAGGGGGTTCGTCATAATACCTTAATAAAAAAATTGTTTTATGAATTCTACCAATTTCTTTCATTGCCTTATATAAAGGATGTTGTTTTGAATATGAACTTAATCGTTTCAATATAGTAGAAGCTTTTGCTTCCCCTAATTTAATAGAGCATAATAATCTCAATATATTTTCCCATTGATTCTTAATGATGCTCTCATCGATATACATACTTTTTGAAGGAAGAATCTTATAGCCTTTACTTTCGTAGTTATTTCTTGGAATATCCTTGAAGGTATATAAAAGCTGGTCATTATAATTTTTAATTCTTGGGGCAAATAAAATTCCCAAAGAATTACAAACTCCAAATATAATTTCACTATACCCATGCGTGTCCGTGGAATGCATATCACTCTCTATATCCTTGTTGTGAAGAAGCCCATCAAGGATATAGCCGGCTTCTCTTTCTGAAGCGCTAATTACACTATTGTAAAAAAGCTTACTCTTTTCGTCAATAAAACTATAAGCAGAAATTCCTTTTCCGGTTCCAAAATATTTAAAGGAATGAGTTGCATTAATTGCAGGAACTGTTACATTAAATTTTTGCCCATCACTTGAAGTGTGTAATGAATCTTTCTTTTGAAGGTATATTTGGGGTAGTGAGAGTTTATCTGTAATTTCCAGAATCATTTGATTGGCTTCATCAATATTATCCTTACTAAAAAACCATCTGACCACATATTCTAATTTGTCAGCTCCAATACCTGTAGATATTTTACCCATTTTTCTTACCCCTATATTACAACCTAAAGCTATAATTGCTGCATAAATAATATTTTCAGCAGGAGAATCTTTACTTGATTTTCGGCTGTAATGTAAAAAAGAAGATGTAAATTTTGCAGAATAATCAATGTCAGATAATATTTTTGTAAGTGGGATGTATATATTTTCTCCAATAATTTCATGAACAAAATGATTTGTAGTTTCGTCAATTTTTGGGGTGGTTACTCTTGGTCTATTATCTTTATTAAATTTTAAGTATTCATTGGTGAAAATATTTTCGTTTGTTTTTATATAATGCTGCATCATGCTTTCTTTTAAAAGCAACAAAGTATCCTCCATTTCATACATATGATTAATATTGGCTCTTTCCATCAATTCTTTCTTGTCCGAATTCCAACGACTGTAAGAAATTAAATAATCATCGATTGACTTGTATTTATCAGAAAATTTAAGGTTAAGTGTACCGCCTTTTATATGATTAGATACTTCTCTAAACAAAAAGATTTTATACATCTGTGGATTAAATTCACCTTTATCATTATATAACCATTTCTGATCGTTTTTAGCAATAAACTCACGAGGAGCAGTATGTGTTATTTTTCCATTTTTAGCTTGGTAGTTTTTTATAGCAGATATCATTTGAAAATCAGACATTTCGTCATTAAATTCAAGCATTAACAGAATTCCAGCAACTCTGTTATGTATTCTTCTATATCCATTATTTAGCTCTTTGAAGAAAAGTTCTTCTTTTAGCGCAGTGGTTCCTAAGTTTTCAAGCTTATCAATTTCCTCAATGATGTCATCATGTAAAGAGTGGTTTTCAGAAGTGAAAATATCTTTTATTAATCTAAGTTTTTGATAATCTGCATATTGATTTGTAAAAATTATTCGTTTTACCTTTTCTAATTGTTTTTTTGAAGAAAAAATAATGTCCCTAATTTTTGCCAGTTGTTTCTGTTTATTGGGTTTTAAATCTTTCTTTAGAAAATCATTTGCAATAGATTTATTAGCATTATTATAATATTTTTGAACAACTTGAAGAAAGATGTCAACGAACGCATCCTGACGGATGCGATACTGATAAATAATGAATGATACTATATAAAGTCTTTTTCTTTCAATATCTCGAATGCTGTCAAACTGTATATGTTCTGCCTTTACTACCCAAACAGCATAATAATTTAATATGCCTGAAATTTCATTCAATTTAGTAATATTAGAAAGATGAAAATGCATATCTTTAATAATACTAAAATCATCTATGCTTTCTTTAATTTTTCTTGGAGTTATCGTTTGAATAATCCTCTTTAATTTAGTAATTAAATACGGATTTTTGGAAGTCACTTCATTATTACCTGAAGGTAGTTTCATCATTTCATCCAATAAATCTTTTTGAACTATACTAAGGTTTTTATCGACCAGACTCACTAAATTTTGTTCAAATACATTTAAGGATTTCGATATGGTCTGAGCAAAAAAATAGTATTTAGGGTGTTCTATTTTTTTCTCTTCCAAAAATGAAATTAAAGAATAAAAAATTTCTTTTGGTCTTTGCGGAGTTTTAACTAGCTCCAAAGCTTCTTTTTCAAATAAATCAATACAATCGGCAAAAGCCCGATATCCAAATTTATTTAAAATAAAAATTCTGTGTTGTGTATATAAGGATCTTTTGTACTCTCCAATGTTTACCTTGTATTCCAATCCACATAAATTAGATACATAATTTATATCATCCTCTCTAAATTGATTGGGGACAAAAAATTTTTTTTGAGCTAAGAAGTAGCCTTTTTGAAGAATATAACCAATAATAGTAATTCCTTTTCTTAAATTAGGTTCAAGATCATTATCAAACTCTAACGTAAATAATACTTTTCTCTCTTCAACTGTTAATTCAACAGGATTATCGAAAAGCTCAATATCTTTTTCTTTTAAAAGATTTATTCTTGGCATCAGAAATATTTTGTAAATATAAATATATCATAAATTTGTAAATCCCAAAATTAGACTATAGCTTAATATTGGGATAAAAATCGAGGTGGATTCATGCAAATTAACTGAAATAATTTCATCCCAAAAATACCCATCCTAAAATTGGTAAATTTTATTTATATTTATTTACGATAAATATTAAAATGAAAGCAAGATATATTAGGGTATCTACCTTAAATCAAAAAATTGAAAGACAGCTAGAAAAACAATATCCGGATGAAAAAATTTACATCGATAAAATCAGTGGCTCAATTCCATTTAGTCAGAGGTTTTCTGCAAAGGAACTTCTAAATGAAATTGGAAAAAATGAAATCCACTATATTAGTGTTTCCAGTATAGATAGATTAGGAAGAAATACACTTGATGTATTACAAACAATTGAAAAACTACACAAAAGTAATATTTGTTTAAAAGTAGACAATTTAGGTTTGGAGAGTTTGGTTGAAGGGAAAGAGAATCCTACATTTAAATTGATAATAAGTGTTTTAGCGAATATCAGCGAAATGGAGAGGAATTCCATATTAGAAAGGCAAAGAGAAGGAATTCAAATTGCAAAAGCCAATGGAACTTATAAGGGAAGATTGAAGGATACGACTGAATCAACAGAGGAATTTTTAGCTAAATATCCTACTGTTATTAATTATTTAAAAAGAAAAAATCCACCAACTATTGTTGAAATTGCAAAATTAACTGATTGCTCCAAAAATACAGTACAGAAAGTCAAGAAGTATATAAACAACAATTAAGTCTATTTGCTAAGGTTCAAAACTCTCTGTATTTCAGATAATTAAAAAAGCCTAAGGTTTTAAACCTCAGACTTTATCACCTACTCATCAAAATATTCTTTACCTTTTCTATCTACCCAGCCTTTGGGGTCAGTCGACGAAAAGTAAAATTTTGTACGTTAAGGATAACATCTATTAATATTTTAAATTTAAATAGACTGACTTTTAATATAGCTATCCGTTTTTAATCTAAAGTAAATTTTATTGAAACAATTTATAAAAGTTTATTTTTTACTTCGATACAATTTTGTTCAATCGTCTTACATATTTCATCAATTGTCACAGATGTTTTATTTTCAGAAAATGGCTCTCCGAATAAATTTGCCAATTTATTGATGGTTAAAAAAGAAGAACTAATGATTACCATAATTGGAATTGCTAATAACTCAAAACGGCTTTCTTCTCCACCCAAATCGATATCGCCAATGAATAATGGAAGTAAAATGACATAGAAACTCACAATAATTTTTGTAAAAGAACTGTAAATCATTAAAAAAGGAGTGTTTTTTATTCTTTCTGCTTTACCTTGAATATCGTAGAAACGATTAATATGCTGCATTAAGTCATTTTTTTCAAAATTAGCTTTTGATGCAAAATCTGTTTCAATGGTTTTTGTAAGTGCTAATAAAAATTCATTTGAAATTTTATTGCTGCTATTTACTTTAAAATCTTTCAACAGTTGTACTTCTTCATCATTAAATTTTGGTTTAAAATTGCTATGCATTTCATTTTTAAACTGGCGAATGTATAAAATGCTTAGCTCTATTAATCTTTGAGCCCCTGCTTTTAGATCTGATTCCCTTGCTTCATTAAAATTCTCTTTATTACCATAATAAGCGTATAATTTTGTTACAAAACTTCTTGTATTGTTTGTAAGCTCACCAAATATTTTTCTTGCTTCCCACCATCTGTCATATGCAGAATTCATTCTAAAACCCAAGAAAAATGCAACCGCAAGTCCAAATACAGAACCGATTTGTCCTGATATTTTGTAAATATGATCGCCAAAATATTCTTCAAGTCCAAGTACCAATATTGTATAAATTGTAGTGATTACAATAAACGGAGATGAAATTTTCAGTAATTGCAATAAACCTTGCTTTTCAGTTTTTATCATTCTTTAATCTTGTTAATTAAACTTGACTATTAATTTTTTATACTTTAACACCAAAAATATAACCCACTAAAGCTGATAAAACCATTGCAATAGTTCCCCAAATGGTAATTCTTAAAATAGCTTTTGGAATATTAGAACCACCTGTTTTTGCTGCCATTGTCCCTAAAATAATAAGGAAAATTATAGTAGAGCCATACAGCCAATATTCCATTCCTTTTACCGGAGCAAAAAGTATGACTAAAAGTGGCAAAACACCGCCCACCGTAAAAGCTGCACCCGATGCTAATGCTGCTTGAATGGGATTTGCTTGACTGATTTCATTAATCCCCAATTCATCTCTAATGTGTGCTGCTAATGCATCTTTTTCTGTAAGTTCTATTGCTACTTGCAATGCGGTTTCTTTTTTAAGACCTCGCTTTTCATAAATTTGAGCCAATATTTGCAATTCTTCTTCGGGCATTTCTTTTAGCTCTATAATTTCTCTTTCAATATCGGCTTTTTCGGTGTCGGTTTGTGAACTTACCGAAACGTATTCTCCTGCTGCCATAGACAAAGCTCCTGCAACCAAACCAGCAACGGTAGCTAAAATTATTGGCTCTCTTGTAGAACTTGCTGCTGCAACTCCTATGGCAAGGCTGGAAATAGAAATAATTCCGTCATTTGCTCCCAAAACTGCTGCTCGCAGCCAATTGCTTCGGTGGATGTAATGATTATCTAAATAATTGTCGATTGTTATCATAGTTTATGCTTTTTTAAAGATTATTGTAGTAGTAAATATAGCTACAATAATGAAGATGTGAGGTAATTAATAAGTAGAAAAAAGAACTATTCTATGTGAATAGTTCAACTATTTATATTGATTCTTGCAATAAATAATGTGTTTTTTAGTCATCATCGTCATCATCTTGTTTTTCACCTTGTTCATTGTTTTTTTCATTACCATTTTGAACATTTGTACTTGATGAAGTTTCGGTATGTCTTATCTGACCTCCAAGATAGCCAGTTCGAGCCACTAAAGCAAAACTGATTATTGCTAAAAAAAGCGTTACCATTGTTAATGATTTTGCTAACGAATTTTTAATAAATTCAAAATATATTGTAATGAGCGAAGCAACTGCTACAGAAATTAATGCTGTAAGTGCATACGCTGCAAAATCTGCGTGCTGTTCTATTATATTTTCTGAAACACCCTGTATATTTTCTACCGTTTCTTCTGCACCTTCTCCTGTAATGTAGGCAATGACAGCCCCTAAAGCAGAAATAATAAAGATATAATGTGCTGCCGTTTTCGTTGTGTTGCTTTTTTTCCAAATACCATATCCTAAAACTAAAGTTCCCAAAAGCGAACCAAATATAGGCAGATGAGTAATGAGCAAATGTATATGTGTTTGATCCATTATTTCTACGTTTTAAAGTGAATTGATTTTAATAAATTTCTCGCCACTTGTCATAGAAATTCCGCAGCGTTTTGGTGCTGTTGTTTCATACGTATTACCACAAGTAGGGCAAACAAAATAAGTAGAAGCCAAAGTGTTTGTTTTATTGCCGTTTAGTGCAGCCAATGCAAGTACATAAAGTTCTTTATGTTTTTTCTCGGTTTTATAAGCATAATTCAAGCTCATTAAAGCCAATTGATTTCCTGCTGCATTTGCTTCTTTAAGAAATGTGGGGTACATCGTCGCAGCTTCATAAGCTTCTCCTTTTATCGCAAATTCTAAGTTTTCTTTGGTAGATTGTACTTTTACGTCAATAGTTGGTGTTTTTACTACAACTCCCATCTCTTCCAATACCGCTTTGTGATTGTTAGCGTGTATTTTTTCAGCCAAAGATGCTGCTTTGAATAGCAATGCAATTTCTTTAAATCCTTCTTCTTCCGCTTTTTTAGAAAAAGCAGCATATCGAGCGGTTGCATTTGATTCACCATTAAATGCTTCTTGCATATTGGCGACTGTTTTTACCTTTGCCTGTTCTACAGAAATTGCTTTTTGCTCTGAAGATTCTTGATTTGTAGTACCTGCTTCAGTTGGAGGTTTCATTTCGTTATTATTCTCATTTGATTTTTTACAAGAATTCAAAAAAAGAGAGGCAACTAGAACAAGACTTGCTAGGATAGCAAATTTATTATTTATAATAATAGATCTGCCTTTTTGAGTTTTGAAAATAATAGGTTTCATATTTTTTTATCAATGATGAGTTTACTTGTTCTCATTTTTTTCGTTAGCTTCATTTTTTTCACCTGCTTCACTATTTTCTTTTCTTTCGTTGACTTCACCAGTTTCTTTTTTTTCGTAAGTTTCGTTCCCTTCATTCTCAGAAGTTGTAGTTTTTGTGTTTTGGTACTGCTTAGTTGTATCTACTTTTTTAATAGATGCTTCTGACGTTGATTTTTCATTTTTTTTACAAGAAGTAAAACTTAATAATACAAGAAGTAATGCAAGGGTGATGGTTTGCGTTTTCATAATTTAATTGATTTTAAGATTATTTATACCACAAAGGTAACACTGGCTATCTTTTAGTTTTCTAAGTGAATTCTTAAAATCAACTAAAGTTTTTTAGGAAATAAATTGTAAACAGAATGAGGTGCCCTGATCTTTGACGCTATTTACGGTAAGGGCGATGTTTTGTACTTCACACAATCTTTTTACAATGGAAAGACCTATTCCGTTTCCAGGTATTTGAGAATTTCTGGAGTCATCAACTCTATAAAACCTATTGAATAGTAAGGGTAATTTATCCGATTCTATTCCAATACCATCATCTTCTACGCATAAAATTTGATCAGAAGAATTCCAGGAAATGTAAATATTCCCATCTGTTTTGTTGTATTTTATGGCATTAGAAATGAGGTTATCGAGAATCATTTCTAATAAAAGAATATCTGCAGAAACGATAGCTTCTTGCTGAAGATTATTATGGATATGTATGCTATTTTTTGTGATGAGTGATTCGTTATTTTTGATACTTTTTCCAATGGCTGTATACAGAATTACAGGTTCTTTATTCGCAATAAGAACGCTGGATTCTAAACGGGCAAGTTGCAACAATTGATTGTGTAATTGTGATAACCTATTGGTTTGATGCAGTACTTCCTGCATTTTTACTTCATATTGTTCGGCAGTTCGGGGTTTTCTTAGAAGTACTTCTATAATTCCTTTTATTGCAGCCAAAGGGGTTTGCATCTCGTGAGAAGCATCTGATGTAAATTGTTTTTGCTGGTAAAAACTATTTTCTAACCTGTTCAAAAGTTGATTTATGGTAGTTGCCAATTGGTGTATTTCATCTTGATTTTCAGGTAATGGTAATCGGGAATTAATATTGGTATAATCAATTTGTGAAGCTGAATCAATCAATTGATGTATGGGTGCAATAGCTTTGGAAGCCACAAAAGACATAATAAAATATAAAATGGATAGAATAGCACAATACGTTAAAATTAAAACTATCAATAAGTTATGTAAAACATTGTAAGATTCTTGCTGTGAAACGCCAATTGTTAATTGTCCTATTATTTTATGATTATTATTAAATACAGGAAATTGACCTTGTCTTATTTTTTGATTATTAATCGTTGCGTTATAAAAGACCGTTGATTTATTTTTGGGGTTAAAAAGAAAGTGACTGCCTTGTAAATTGATAGATTTGAAAATAGTGTTCCCTTTCAAATCCACTATTTGTATAAATGTAGGATTTACTTCTATTTGACTGTGTTCTGCTTCTTCCCATTCTGGCATTTTATTCATTATGATTTGGTCATCGTCCCAATCTAAATTAGCAAAAACTTCGTTTTTTTCTGTAATAATATCCTCATCTAAATGCTTGTAAGAAGTATAATAAACTACACCATAAATAACGACAAAAGCAATCGCGGTCAAGACGGCAATTGCGATCAAATTATAAGTCGCTATTCTTTTTTTGAAACTTAACCTCATTCGTTATCATTAATTCTATATCCAACCCCTCTAATAGTTTGAATGATAGATTCTTTACCATCAGTATCTAATTTTTTTCGTAATCCATTGATGAAAACATCGATAACCGCAGTGTCTTTATCAAAATGAATGTCCCATATTTTTTCCATAATCCTGGAACGGCGACATACTTTTCCCTTGTTACGCAGCAATAATTCTAATAACCCAAATTCTTTTTGGGTGAGTATAACTTCTTTTCCGTCTTTAGTTACTTGATGTGCATCAATATCCATTGCAATATCTCGAAATGTAAATTGGGATTGTTCACCTGTACTATTTCGCATCAATACCCTTATTCTTGCAAGTAATTCTTCAAAAGCAAAAGGCTTTTTTAAATAATCATTAGCCCCTGTTTCTAAACCAAAAACAGTATCATCTACGGTATCCTTGGCGGTTAAAAAAATAATGGGCACTCGTTTGTTTACTTTTCTAACATTCCTACAAATTTCTATTCCACTTACACCAGGAAGCATCCAGTCCAGCAATAGAATATCATATTCATTTACCAAATCTAGGGCTAATTCTAAACCCACTCTTCCGTTATCAGCAACATCTACTGCAAAACCTTCTTCTTCCAGTCCTTCTTTTAAAAAGCCAGAGATTGAAGGTTCATCTTCTACTAGTAAAATTCTCATAATTTTAAATAATTATTCTGGATTAGAATTGCTCTCATTTTCATTAAAATTAGGTAATGCCAGTTCTACGCCTGCACCGTGACTGTAAACTAGCTGTCCTCCTAAATAAGCGGTACGAGAAACACATCCAATTAAAATGGCAAATACTAGAAAACGGATGAGTTTTAGCCATTTGTCAGTAAATCTAAATACATCAACGACAGTATATAAAATAGCTGTGGTAATAGCAAGCCATACTGTTAAAAGCGCTGCATCTGCATGCATTTCAATTGCTTTGCCTAATGTTCCACTTTCCATACCTTCACCTGCAAAATCACCCGAAAAATAAGAAATTATTGTACCAAATGTACCCAAAATTAATAAGTAAAATGCTGTATGATTAAAAAATATTTTCTTAAATATAATACCAATTAAATCACTAAAAAAACCAATAAGAAGTAATGCAATGGGAAAATGGATGACCATAGCATGTAAATGTGTTGAACTAATCATAATATACTTTTGAACAAAGATTATAAAAGTAGTATTTGAATTTTCTTAGCGTACTCTTAAGTTTTTCTAAAGATATTTTAGTAGAGATAAAATAGCAGTGAGATGTGTTATGTAATTATTGAGATTTTAATTTCAGAATGGAATCAGAAGATTAGGATAGTAGGGGGCAGATCTCTAAGAAAATGACAACTGATTAACTGTATCATTACTGTGCTAAATTTTCCATTTCGTCGACTGACCCCTATTATACTGATATCGTTTATATTGTAAAGAACCTCTTTTACATTTTGGTCTTCTAGTTCTAGGGGTAACTTCATGTATAAAATATCATCAAATTTAATACGATCTTTTATAATATCAAAGTATTAATATAGATACGCCACCATTCGATATGGATAAAATTAACTTATTGAAAATAAATTAATTACGCATTGAAATGAACATTTTGTCCCATTTTTGGTTTGAAGCCAGCTTTCCGCAACCAAAAAAGAAGAATTACTGCAGGATTTATTCTCTTCCAATGGCAATTCTATTGCAGTGAGTTACCTCAGGCTAAGCATTGGCGCCTCAGACCTTAATGCCAGCGTGTTCTCTTATGATGATATGCCTGCAGGACAGACAGATCCTACATTATCTCAGTTCTCTTTATCAAAAGACCAGGCACTGATAGATATGCTGAAAAAAATCCTAACCATCAATCCATCCATAAAAATTATAGCCACCCCATGGTCGCCACCAGTTTGGATGAAGGACAATGCAAGCAGTGTTGGCGGTAGCCTATTGCCTCAATATTACAGTGTCTATGCACAGTATTTTGTAAAATACATCCAGGCAATGAAAGCGCAGGGCATTACTATTGATGCTATCACGCCTCAGAATGAGCCTTTGCATCCCGGTAACAATCCCAGTATGTATATGACGTCAGCCCAGCAGGGCGAATTTATTAAAAATCATTTGGGCCCGGCTTTTCAGGCAGCTAATATCAGTACCAAAATTATTTTGTACGATCACAATTGTGACAGGCCGGATTATCCCATGGATATCCTTGCAGATGCCGATGCCGCTAAATATGTGGATGGTTCAGCTTTTCATCTTTATGCAGGTAATATTTCGGTTCTAAGCAATGTTCACTTGGCTTATCCTAACAAAAACCTTTACTTTACCGAACAGTGGACAGGCTCTACATCTTCTTTTTCCGGTGATCTTATTTGGCATACCAAAAATGTAATTATAGGAGCGATGAGGAACTGGAGTAAAAACGCACTGGAATGGAATGTTGCCAATGATGCTGCTTACCAGCCGCATACTGATGGTGGCTGTACCGAATGCAAAGGGGCTATTACCATTAATACAAGTGAAATGTTTACCCGAAATGTAGCTTATTATATTATAGCACATGCATCCAAATTTGTTCCTCAAAACTCGCAAAGGATCGCCTCTACACAACCCGGCAACCTAAGTTCTGTTGCGTTTCTGACGCCTTCCGGTAAGGTGGCCTTGATTGTCCTTAACGAAGGAACCGCAACCGAAAACTTTAATATCCGTTATAATGGAAAAAGCGCAGCTACTGCCATTTCACCACAGTCGGTGGCAACATTTGCGTTTTAATAATAACATTTAATGAGTATCAGAACTACTTTGCAGCTGATTGCAGCTTTAGCCATGCTGTCCTGCAAAACGTATCATAATGGGAAAAAGCTGGTTTGGCATGATGAATTTAACCAACCAGGTTTACCCGATCCTGCCAAATGGACCTGCGAAGTTGGCGGTAACGGTTTTGGAAACAATGAATTGCAGTTTTATACCAATAACAGAACAGATAATGCAAGGGTAGAGGACGGACATCTTATTATAGAAGCCCGAAAAGAAAAATGGGAAAATCGGGATTATACTTCTGCCAAATTGGTTACCAAAAATACTTTTCCTTTCCAATATGGGAGTATAGAGGTACGTGCAAAATTACCAAAAGGCAAAGGGACATGGCCTGCAATATGGATGCTGAGCCAAAATTTAAAAAAATGGCCAGATGATGGCGAAATTGATATTATGGAACACGTTGGCTATCACGAGGGTTTTATCCACGGATCTGTACATACCAAAAAGTACAACCATATAATAGGAACCCAAAAGACCGATACCATCATTGTGAAGGATGCTACCAAAAAATTTCATATTTACAGAGCGGACTGGAGTCCTGATAAAATAGAGATGTATGTGGATAACCATCATTATTTCACTTATGTCAATACAGAAAAAACCTACGAGTCGTGGCCATTTGACCAGCCCTTTTATTTGATCATCAATCAGGCTGTTGGCGGAAACTGGTGTGGGAAAGAAGGCGTTGATTCCGGTATTTATCCTCAAAAATTTCTCATTGATTACGTCAGAATTTATAAATTAATTAAATAACCAAATATCATTCTATAACCAATAATGAAAAGAATCATATTATCATGCTTAATAACAGGAATGATTATTAATACCAATGCCCAGAATTACTGGAAAAAAGGCATGAAGGAGGGCCGGGTGGTTATCACCTCTCAAAAGAACAACGAGAAATTTGCCCTGAAGCCTAATGCAAAATTCGTGGATTTTCCACAACCAAAAGAGACCGATGTCTGCGTTTTTGTAGATCCGGATTTTAAATATCAAAAATTAATAGGGATTGGCGGTGCCATTACAGATGCTTCTGCAGAGGTTTTTGCGAAGTTGCCTAAACACAAGCAGGAAGAACTTTTGGAAGCTTATTATGGCAAAACCGGATTGGGCTACACTATGATCAGAACCAATATGAACTCCTGCGATTTTTCCAGCGACAGTTATACTTATATCAAGGATAATGATACATCACTCAAATCTTTTGACATCCAACATGATGAACGGTTTAAAATTCCGTTGATTAAGTTGGCGCAACAGAGGATCGATCCCAAAAATTTCAAATTTTTTTTCAGCCCCTGGAGTCCTCCCGCATGGATGAAATCTAACAACAGTATGTTGCAGGGAGGCCGGTTACTGAACAAATATTACCAGATATGGGCCAATTATTATATCCGTTTTATTCAGGAATATGAGAAGAAAAAAATTCCGGTTTGGGGACTCACCATTCAAAATGAAGCCATGGCCACTCAAAAATGGGAATCATGCATCTATACAGCAGAAGAAGAAGCAAAATTCTTAAAAAATAATCTGGGGCCTACTTTGTGGCAAAATGGCTACAAAGACAAACAGGTCATCATTTGGGATCATAACAGGGACCTGCTGTACCAGAGAGCTACCACCACTTTGCAGGATCCGGAAACATCCAAATATGCCCACGGAATCGGCTACCACTGGTATGAAACATGGAATAACAAATCTCAGCTGTTTGATAATCTTTCTGAAACCCGCCGTGCCTTTCCTGATAAATTCCTGATTTTTACAGAGGGTTGCAAAGAACAATTTGATTTTTCAAAAATTTACGATGTAAGTTTAGGAGAACTGTACGGCCGAAATATGATCAATGACTTTAACAAAGGTACTGCCGGATGGACAGACTGGAACATTTTGCTGGATGAGAAAGGTGGGCCCAACCATGTTGGCAACTACTGTTTTGCACCCGTTATTGCCGATACGAAAACCGGAGAATTACACTATACCTATGAATATTATTACATAGGGCACATCTCAAAATATATAAAACCAAATGCGCAACGGGTTGGCAGTTCCACCAACAAAGATTATCTATTGTCGACCAGTTTTTTGAACGAAAATGGCGAACTGGTAGTTGTCGTAATGAATGAGAGTGATACCGATACAGATTATAACCTCTGGATTGAGGGCAAATCATCTAAGCTTGCCGCACCGGCACATTCTATACAGACTATAATTTTATAAATTATAAATTTTTTAGGGTTTGATAACAGCAGCTTTTTTAGCTGCTGTTGTTTTTTATCTGAATGATTGACAATCCGAGGGTGCAAACCTGAGACCTTTGGTATAATTAATGGCTTTGTGTGACTGATAGGTCAGGTTACCTTTATTATCCTGATAAGCACCAATGCCTTAATCATTATAAGGCGCTGATATATAATATTTTCAAAATGTCCTATAATTTATATTATGTTAAATTGGATAATAACAAAAGATATTTTTCTTAAGCATTGAGCCTGAAAATAAAATTTTAATTCTCCAGGATCATTAATTATAAATTTCAAGCATATCTAATATTAATAAAGATCCTGCGATTAAAATCTGCAATCTGGATTTATCATTTTGCAGATCTAACATTATATTATTTGTCTTCAATCGTAAAATCGACAACAGCATCAAGTTTGGGAAATTTTTTAAGAGAAACAAATTTCTTATCTGTACAGTCAATTTCTTGCCAGCCTTTTTTATGATTGAGGTCGCCAACTTCTATGACATAAGGTACATATGTCAGGCGGTTATCATCATCCATAATTTCTCTGTACTGTACGGCAATATCCAAAATGCAATCAAACTCGGTGTTAAGTTTAACATTTCTGTAGATTATATCAAAATGCGATTCTCTGTTTTGAGGAATATCAAAATAAGTCTCATATCCTAAAGTACCGCCTTGCAGCACAGACATAGCTTTTAAAGAATAATAGATCGCTTCTGTGTAAAACTCACGGGTTTTGGATCTTTCTAAATCATTCTCATAAAACCCACCTTCGAATAATATGGTAGGAATTCCTGCTTTCATAAAATTGTCACCGCTGGATGTTGGATAAAACTCATCGGTGTATTTTGCAATTCGGTTGGGCAACGTCTGCTTCATCTGCAAAAATACAGAGGCAATCACGGCCATGCTTTTTTTCCTGTTTTCTGTAATATCCCGGTCTTTATTTTCTGATGGCGACAAAAAAGAAAGCGTTGCAGGATGCACGCCATCGGTTGTAAAAATGGTACGCTGATCATGAAGATTTAATAGATAATCGTAGTTGTTCTCCAGAATCTGCTTTTTTAGAATTTTCATCTCTTTGCTGGAAGTCCGTAAGAAATCCCTGTTAATGTCAATATCATAAGCATTGCGCCTGGTCCAGACTTCGGAACCATCAGGATTCAACATAAAGATAAAATCAAGTTGTATCAGATCAAACAACTTTTCTTTTATATCAGGATGATTTTCAAAAATAGCAAGTAAATCCAGCATTGCCAGGGTTGCCGTAGATTCATTGCCGTGCATCTGAGACCATGCAGCCACCTTTAATCGACCTTTCCCAAGGCTTAACATATAAATTGGCCTGCCTAGACTTGACCTTCCTATCAGTTCTATATAATCGCTGTAATTGCTCGCTAAGTATTCTGATAGTTTTTCCGGAGAAATATAGCGTTCTGGGAAGTTTACATTTCTAACATAAGGGAAATTAAGGCTCATATCTGTATTCATTTACTTTCACAAAATTAACATTAATATTTTTTGAAAACAAATTACATTTGTAAACACATTAAACACCTTCAGATGACAGTTTGTCTGTTGATTATTTTGTTAATTGAATAATTATTATTTTAAAAATACAAATAACTAAAAACCAGTATTTTAAATATTTTATATAAAGCTAATTTTTAATCTTACTTTAAGTGAGTAATTAGCCTTATTTCACGAACTGTTCATCAATTCACTAAACAATATTTTAGCTTTAAATTGTTAGTTTTTACAAATGTGTAAAAGGCTAAATTCTAATTAATTCCCTACTTTTGCGACAATAAATAACAGTTATGAGCAACGAACTTCTATTCCTCATTGGATTTCTAATTTTTATTGTGGCGATTCTGGTTTTGGATCTTGGGATTTTTACCAAAAAGAAAGCCTCGGTCTCTCTAAAGCAAGCGGGACTGATGAGTGTTTTCATGGTTCTTCTGGCATTAGGGTTTTATATACTACTCACCTACTATGGCCATCTAATACACGGTATAGACAGTATGGAGCGTTTGCAGGAGATTGTCAAGAGACATCATCACCCAATCAAGATCGTACCGGGCAATTTGGAATACAGCATTATGTTATATGATAAGAATCTCGGGTTGGAGTTTTTAACAGGCTATGTTGTGGAGTATGCATTGTCTGTGGATAACATTTTTGTAATGCTTCTCATATTTAGTGGTTTTGGTGTTGCGCCAAGCAATTACCATCGGGTTTTATTCTGGGGGATTTTTGGAGCCATTGCCATGCGTTTTATTTTTATATTTATTGGTGCTGCCCTTATTCAGAAATTTGACTGGATTATGTACATCTTCGGAGCCTTCCTGGTGTATACCGGTATCAAAATGTTTATCGAAAGAAATAAACACGAGAAGATTGATCCCCAACATCATCCCGTCGTTAAGTTTGCACAAAAGCACTTTAAGGTGCATAACCAATTTGTTGGCAACCATTTTTTCACCGTTGTAGATGGCGTAAAGAAGATGACACCTCTTTTCCTAGTCCTTATTATAATAGAACTAACAGATCTTATCTTTGCTGTTGACAGTATTCCTGCGATTTTTTCTGTCACTAAGGATCCTTACATCGTGTTTTTCTCCAATATTTTTGCAATCATCGGACTACGTTCTATGTTCTTTTTGCTGGCCGGTATTGTTAATAAATTTCGTTTTCTCAAAGTTGGTCTGGCTGCATTATTAGCCTTTATCGGACTAAAAATGATCTTCCATCATTATCTGGATGATATCGGTTTCGGGACCTCTCATTCATTGATTGTGATCATCTCGATATTGGTAATTAGCATTGGTGCTTCCCTACTCTTCCCTGCAAAAAAGCCGCAGCATATTTAATCCATGTTTCAATTTAACTACCATTTTGTAACAAATTATACGTTCAACTATCTTATAATAACTTCTATTTTATAAAAGCCAGGGTAAAATTTGACTTAAAAATCCGCATCATATTCTTATATACGATGCGGATTTTTGTACTGTGTCGGTTCAACATTATTTTAGTGATGTACCAATTTCAGCGTTTTATAGTTCCATCATCATAGTTTAATATTCATATCGCTTTATATTAGCATTAATGAGCTCGTATATGTTAATGGTTCGTATTCGAGTTATGATCATGGAGTATTGAATTATTTTTACCCTCTATTTACGATTACTCTGTTTTCCACAACTATCTGCTGTAGATTCTAATTGTAAGCATACTTATTTACAAATTAACTTATAAAACACTGTCTCTTAATAAGTTGAATCGTTATCCCCAATAAGAAACACGTAATATAAATAGGTTTACAAAAGTAAATAATCTGCGTTACAATTGTAATTTAATATTCTAATTTATTTTTTACATTTGTGAAATGGAATTTAATGACAGAATTACAAAAGTAATAGAATATACAGAGTTAAGCCCTGCAGAATTTGCTGAAGAAATTGGAGTTCAGCGATCCAGCATCTCTCATATTATCTCCGGGAGAAACAAGCCTTCTCTGGACTTTATCATGAAGATCAAGAACAATTTTCCTGATCTGGAATGGGACTGGCTGATCAACGGCAAAGGTGAAATGCTCCACAATAAAGATGTTGAAAAACCAGATACTGAAAAGAATAATGAAGAAACAAAAGTAAAAGAGAAAAAATCACTTCCTGATCTTTTTTCTTTGCTGGACGATGAGAACTTTGGCAAAGATCCGGTTTCAAATTCCAATGCACGAGATTTTGATAAAACTGTACAAAGACAAACGCAAGAAAAAATATCCGATTCTCAGCGATTAGAAAATAATGGTCACAATTTAAAGGCACAACGAAAAGAAATTAGAAGAATTGTCTTTTTTTATACCGATGGAACTTTTGAGACTTACGAAAATTAACTAATTTTGTCAAGCCAAATTTAAGGCCTCATAGTTCAACGGATAGAATAGAAGTTTCCTAAACTTTAGATCCAGGTTCGATTCCTGGTGAGGCTACTAGAACTCCAACCTATTTTTTATAATATGCTGGAGTTTTTCTTTTGTTGAGATAACGTTTTAATAGTATTATCTTTGCGAAAAATAATTTTTGAAAGATCTTCTCCTTATAACGCCACCTTTTACCCAGCTCAATACGCCATATCCTGCAACGGCTTATATCAAGGGGTTTCTCAACACCAAGGATATATCCAGTTATCAGACAGATCTGGGAATAGAAGTTATTTTACAGCTTTTTTCAAAAGAAGGGCTTATTAATATTTTCGGTATCAGTCCGGATTTTGAAATCATTTCCGACAATTCCCAACGGATTTTTGCGTTGAGGGAAGACTATATCAAGACCATAGATCAGGTGATTCTCTTTCTGCAGAATCAAAATCCCACACTGGCCAGGCAAATTTGTACTATGAATTTTCTACCGGAAGCATCGCGGTTCAATCAGCTGGATGATATGGAGTTTGCATTTGGCAATATGGGTTTACAGGACAAGGCGAAGCATCTGGCCACTTTATATCTGGAGGATCTTTCCGATTATATCGTTGAAAATATAGATTCGGATTTTGGCTTTAGCCGCTATGCTGAAAGGCTGGGAAAAAGTGCCAATTCTTTTGATGAACTTTATCAGAAAATAACCGGTGACGAAAGTTATATAGATACTCTCACTTTAAAAATTCTGAAAGATAATATTGACCTTGTTCAGCCAAAAATGGTCTGTTTTTCGGTTCCTTTTCCTGGTAATTTATATTCGGCTTTCCGTTGCGCCCAATTTATCAAAGAACAGTATCCACACATCAGGACGGCAATGGGCGGTGGTTTCCCCAATACAGAATTGAGAGAGGTAAAAGATACAAGAGTGTTTGAATTTTTTGATTTCATCACTTTGGATGATGGCGAGCTTCCGATCGAATTATTATTTAAAAATATTGCTCAATCTCAGCATGATTCCGTCAATGAAAATCAAAGAGAAAGCCTTTATAAAAGGACATTCTTATTAGAAAATAACAAGGTTGTTTATAAAAATAATTCTACCGGACATGATTACAAGCAGTCTCAAATAGGGACGCCAGACTACTCTGATTTGCATCTCAACCAGTATATTTCTGTTATAGAAGTTGCCAACCCGATGCACAGTTTATGGAGCGACGGCCGATGGAATAAGCTGACGATGGCGCACGGTTGCTATTGGGGAAAATGCACTTTCTGTGATATATCACTGGATTATATCAAAATTTATGAGCCTGTGTCAGCCAAAATATTGGTGGACAGAATGGAAGAACTGATAGCCAACACCGGAGAGACAGGATTTCATTTTGTGGATGAAGCCGCACCACCTGCATTGATGAGAGAAGTTGCACTGGAAATCCTGAAGCGGAATCTGGTGGTAACGTGGTGGACCAATATTCGGTTTGAGAAAAGTTTTACCCGCGATTTGTGTTTTCTTCTGAAACTCTCCGGATGCATAGCGGTCTCAGGCGGATTAGAAGTTGCCAGCGACCGTTTGCTGAAGCTGATTGATAAGGGCGTTTCTGTGGATCAGGTCGCCAAAGTAACAAGAAATTTTACAGAAGCCGGGATTATGGTGCATGCCTATCTGATGTACGGCTACCCGACCCAAACCATTCAGGAAACGGTAGATTCTCTGGAAATGGTCCGCCAGTTATTTGAAATGGGGATTCTTCAAAGTGGCTTCTGGCATCAGTTTGCGATGACAGCACATGCGCCAGTTGGGATTAATCCGGAAGAATTTGGGGTCACTCCTATTAAGCAGGATATTTCCTTTGCCACCAATGATATAGATTTTACGGATAAAACCGGCATCGATCATAGCCAATTTAGTTTTGGTCTCAAGAAGTCATTGTTTAATTATATGCATGGGATCAATTTCGAAATCCCTTTGCAGGACTGGTTTGATTTCAAAATTCCAAGGACAACCGTTCATCCGGATTATATTCATGACTGCCTTTTAGAAGAAGACAGTTTCGGATTCAAAGGCAGCTCAAAGGTTATTTTTATGGACAGCAATGTCATTACAAAAGATCTGACCAAAACAAAAAAAGGATTGTCTCGCCAAGTCAAACAGATTACTTTTCATCTCAAAACCAACATCGTAAAGATAGAACTGGACCAAGAAAAAGCAGATTGGCTGATCCGGATTTTAGATGAAAACCCAATTCAAAATCAGAGAAAAATCACCTTACAACAACTGAAGGATGATTTTGAAACTCACTTTGACGATTTTGAAATCTTCTGGTTTTCCAGACCCATACAACAGCTTAAGGACAACGGCATTATCCTAAGCCTGTAAACATAAAAATCCCGAACAGTTAGTTCGGGATTTTTTATTTTATTGGATTCCTAACAGTTCCACTTCAAAAATGAGTGTACTGTTGGGCCCAATTTCTTTACTGATTTGTTCTTCACCGTAAGCCAAATTTGGAGGTAAAGTCAATTTCCATTTGCTTCCTACAGGCATCAGCTGCAAAGCCTCTGTCCAGCCAGAGATAACTCTGTTAAGCGGAAATGATGCCGGTTTGCCTCTTTTTACAGAACTGTCAAACACCTCGCCTGTTATCGTTGTACCGTGATAATGACACTTCACCGTATCTTTAGCTTTTGGTTTTGCACCATCGCCTTCTGTAATAATCTCGTATTGCAGGCCGCTTGGTAAAGTTGTAACACCTTCTTTTTCGGCATTAGCTTCCATATAGGCTTTACCATCATTAAGGTTTTTCTCGGCCAAAGCCTTTTTCTTTTTTAGTAATAGATCTGCTACACCCATCGTTATTTTTTTTTTAAAATTAATTAATGTCCGGATTTGGCATCAGCATCCTGCTTCACGTGTCCAAGATATTTGGTACAATAGGCTCCAAAAATCAAAATCACAATATAACAGAATACGGGAATAACAAACGAGTGCTGTACGCCAAACTGATCTGCCAGATAACCCTGGATGATCGGAACAATTGCACCACCCAAAATAGCCATAACCACCAAAGATGAACCCTGGCTGGTATATTTTCCTAATCCTGAGATCGCCAATGTGTAGATATTGGAAAACATGATCGAGTTAAATATCCCGATTCCCAAGATACTGTACATTGCCAATTCTCCATGGTTCAGCATGGCTGAAATTAATAGTAAAACATTGATGCCGGCAAATATGGATAATGTTCTTGCAGGAGCAGATTTACCTATATAAAAGGCCACAAAATTGAGTGCTATAAATACAAGGAAGAAACTGATCTGCGCAAATGATAAATCCACAATACTGAAAATAACCAGGAACACTGCTGCTGCTGCACCCAGCATATAGATTGCTTTTTTACCCTGGCTTATGGAATGGTTAAGTGATATCGCACCTAAGAAACGGCCAATCATAGCGCCGCCCCAATATAAAGAGAGATAGTTTTTGCTTACGACTTCGGACAGGTTCATAACCTGAGGTTGCTCCAAAAAGCTAATGATAAAACTGCCGACGGCCACTTCCCCACCAACATAACAGAACATGGCCAATACACCAAATTTCAGATGGTTGTGCTGTAATGCCCCAAAGCCTTTTACCAATTCTTCACCTTCAACTTTGAAATCCGGCAACTTGACACGTGAAATCATTACCGCAACCAATAATAAGATGGCCGCAAAAATAAGATACGGAATTTTGGTAGCTGTTGCGCTAAACGATCCGTCTGGTGCTGAAAACAATTCGAAGATCAAATGCCCGCCCAATACCGGCGCAATAGTTGTTCCGAAAGCGTTGAAAGCCTGCGTCATATTGAGGCGGCTGGAGGCTGAATCTTCTGGCCCCAGCAAGGAAACATAAGCATTAGCGGTAATCTGCAATACTGTGAAGCCCAAACCTAAGATAAACAAGGCTCCTAAAAACAGTGGATAAGAAGCGAAACTGGCAGCCGGATAAAATAAAATACATCCAAAAGCGGCAAGGAAAATCCCGAAGAGTATTCCTTTTTTATAACCGACTTTATCAATAGGGTCGCCTTTAGTGGTCGAAATTAAAAAATAAATCAATGAACCTATAAAATAAGCTCCAAAAAAACAGAACTGCACCAGCATAGACTGAAAGAATGTCAGGCTGAAGAGTTGTTTAAGATAAGGAATAAGGATGTCATTCATGCAGGTGATGAAACCCCACATAAAGAATAAAAGCGTAATCGTAATTAAAGGAACTGTATAAGTCCTTTTCGATTGTACATCGTTCATCATAATCAGTCTTTATTAAAATAAAAGAACCTAAAGATAATCTCTTTTCCCGATAAATACTCTACTCTTATTATTAATTTTAAATTCTGCATCTTTTGACATCCTTACATACAGATAGTGTGCTGGTTATAAGATGCTGTTTTTTGACTTTGCGGTTAAAATTAAGTATATTTTGAGCTAAAACGGTTATTTATAATTCACAAAAAAGCGGATGCAACTGCTGTTGATCCGCTTTTATTTTATATATTCAAGAGGTTATTCGCAAAGAATAATGCCTTTATCATTATTAAATTCTAAAACCCCGCTTTTGATTGTATAGGAAAAAGCTGATTTAGCTTCATTCTCTTTAGTAAAGTATTTTGAAAATGGAGATTTTACATTATCTGTATAAATCTTCACTTTTCCACCAACCAAAGCAGAAACAATCGCCGCGTGATTTTTGAAAATCTGGAATTCGCCGCTTTTACCTGGAAGCAAAACTGATTCTACCTCCCCTTCAAAAACAACATTCTCCGGAGTTAAAATTTTTATATTCATTCTTTTAGATTTAAAGATTTCAGACTTCAGATTTCAGACATTAAAGCCTTATGTCTATAATCTGATATCTTGTGTCTAACAATTACGCGTTTTCAGCTAACATTTTTTGTCCTGCTTCAATCGCTTCTTCGATAGTTCCTTTTAGGTTGAATGCAGCTTCAGGATATTGATCCAATTCTCCATCAATGATCATATTAAATCCTTTGATGGTATCTTTGATATCGACCAAAGATCCAGGGATACCTGTAAACTGTTCTGCAACGTGGAAAGGCTGAGACAAGAATCTCTGTACTTTTCTGGCTCTGTAAACAACCAGTTTATCTTCTTCGGACAATTCTTCCATACCAAGGATTGCGATGATATCCTGCAATGCCTTGTATCTCTGTAGAATCTCTTTGACTCTCTGTGCACAGTTATAATGTTCTTCACCAATGATTTCCGGAGCCAGGATTCTGGATGTAGAAGCCAATGGATCTACTGCCGGGTAAATACCTAATGAAGCAATTTTCCTGTCTAATACAGTTGTTGCATCCAAGTGGGCAAATGTAGTTGCCGGAGCCGGGTCAGTTAAGTCATCCGCAGGTACGTATACTGCCTGCACTGATGTAATAGATCCATTTTTGGTCGACGTAATCCGCTCCTGCATCGCACCCATTTCTGATGCTAATGTTGGTTGGTAACCCACCGCAGAAGGCATACGACCCAATAGTGCAGATACCTCAGAACCAGCCTGTGTAAAACGGAAGATGTTATCTACAAAGAACAATACATCTCTACCTTGTCCTGATTCACCGCCATCTCTATAATATTCAGCCAATGTCAAACCAGACAATGCAACTCTTGCTCTTGCTCCTGGCGGCTCATTCATCTGTCCGAATACGAAAGCAGCTTTTGAATCCTTCATTACTTCTAAGTCAACTTTGGAAATATCCCATCCGCCGTTTTCCATAGAGTGCATAAACTCATCACCATATTTGATAATCCCGGATTCCAACATCTCTCTCAAAAGGTCATTCCCTTCTCTGGTTCTTTCTCCTACTCCTGCGAATACAGAAAGACCACCGTGGCCTTTTGCGATATTGTTGATCAACTCCTGGATCAATACTGTTTTTCCTACACCGGCACCACCGAACAATCCAATTTTACCACCTTTGGCATAAGGCTCTACAAGGTCGATAACTTTGATCCCCGTAAAAAGTACTTCTGCCGAAGTGGAAAGCTGGTCAAATTTTGGTGCTTCTCTGTGGATTGGCAAACCGTTTTCTTTTGACAAATTCTGGATTCCGTCAATTGCATCTCCAACCACGTTGAAAAGACGGCCATTAACTTCCTCACCTACGGGCATTGTGATCTGTCTCCCAGTTACCTGAACATCCTGCCCTCTCTGAAGACCATCTGTAGCATCCATTGCAATACATCTTACTGTATCTTCGCCAATGTGTTGCTCAACTTCCAAAACCACTTTTTCGCCGTTATGCTTAGTGATTATTAGAGCGTCATATATTTTTGGTAATTCTTCAACTTCATTAAAAACCACGTCGATCACCGGTCCAATAATTTGTGAAATTTTTCCTTTAATTAGGTTTGCCATTACTAAATTTTTACTTGTGCGCAAAGATAATAAAACTTCGCAAATCAGCATTGTAAGAAAAAAAGATTTTTATCATATTTGTTTAACAATTTGCAACACTAATTTTAAGTGTATTTTTACCTCCGGCAAAATTCAAATATATTTGCCCTAAAATTGAGAGTTTGAAAATCATCAGAGACTTTACAGATTACAGTTCCCACAACCCATTAGCATTATCTTTGGGTATGTTTGACGGGGTTCATCTCGGGCATTTATCCATCATTAGGCAACTTAATGAGATTGCAGAAAAAGAACATCTGGAGTCTGCCATCCTCAGTTTTTGGCCGCATCCCAGAAAATTTCTGAATCCCGATGATGATGTCAAAATGCTGAATACGCTGGAAGAAAAACTGGAGTTACTCGACAAAAGCGGCATACAGAACATTTTCCTTAAAACCTTTGATGAAGAATTCCGAAATCTTTCAGGTGCTGATTTTTGTGAAAAAATACTGGTGGAAAAACTGAATGTTAAACATATTATTATTGGTTATGATCATACATTTGGAAAGAACAAAAGCGGTGATTTTAATCTGCTGAAGGCACTTTCCGGTGATTTAGGATTCAGAGTTGACCAGCTGGAGGCTGTAAAAAGCAATCAGCTCAATATCAGCTCCACTAAAATAAGACAGGCACTCTCCGAAGGGAAAATTAAAGAAGCTAACCAAATGCTGGGTTACCATTATCCACTGACGGGTAAAGTGATCCATGGTAAAAAATTGGGCAGAACAATTGGTTATCCTACCGCAAATATCGAGGTACCTGTTAACAAACTGCTTCCTAAAAACGGGGCTTATATTGTAGAGGTTTTTGTTGATCAACAATTTTACAAAGGGATGTTGAGTATCGGGACCAACCCAACTATTGACGATAAAAACCAGTCACTCCACACCGAAGTTTATATTCTTGATTTTGATCAGGACATCTACGGGAAAGAGATTACTGTAAAATTCAGGGATTTTCTGCATGACGAGATCCAATTTGAAGGATTGGAAAAACTGAAAGCCCGGCTAGACGAAGATAAAAAGCTGACGGACGAATTTAAATTTTAAAATAAAAAAAAGGATGGCAATTGTATTACCATCCTTTCTTTTTATTAAAACTGTAAGTTATCTTAAAGTAAATTTTGCTGTTGTCCTAATATCAGAAGATGAACTACCTACCAACACTTCGAATTCTCCCGGTTCTGCAACCCAATCGTGTTTCACCGGATCAAAGAAACTTAATGCAGATTGATCAATAGTAATAGTTACATCTTTGGATTCCCCGGCTTTTAAGAAGACTTTATCAAAGCCTTTCAGTTCTTTCAGTGGCCTTGGTAACGAGGATTTAAGGTCGCTGACATACAGCTGCACCACTTCTGCACCATCCACTTTACCTGTGTTTTTTACATTGACTGTAAAAGTAATTGTATCATCGGCAGTCATTTCAGATTTATCGGCTTTCACTTCCATATTGAAAATTTGTGTAACTCAATCCATGTCCGAAACTGAATAAAGGTTTGATATGTTGTGTATCATGCCAACGGTAGCCTACAAAAATCCCTTCATTATAAGTAATATTAATAGGATCTCTTAAATCTTTACCTTTTCCGGCGGCCAGTTCTTGTTTATTCCCCGGATACTCGCCTAAAGCGTGCGCCGAATTATCTTCTAATTTCACAGGAAAAGTAAAAGGCAATTTGCCGGAAGGATTGGCATCGCCAGCCAAAATTGCCGCAATGGCATGCCCTGATTCTGACCCCAGATACCACGATTGAACAACCGACGGCACTTCTTTGATCCACGGCATAGCTACGGCATTACCGGAAACCAAAACAACGGCAAGATTTTTATTGGCCTTAGCCAGTGCAGAGATGACCGCATCCTGATTGTAGGGCAAACCATAGCTTTCCCTATCCATGCCTTCTGCGTCCTGATGATCACTTTTATTAAGGCCACCTACAAACACTACAAAATCAGATTCTTTAGCCAATTTTACTGCTTCAGCAATCAGTTCGGCGGAAGAACGCGTTTCTTTGAGATCCTGCCCGGATTTCACCCCGTTGTAATCCCCGCCAACGTCGCCCACATACCCTCTTGCATAGACCACATCTGCCTGCTTCCCAAAACGTTGTTTGATGCCATCCAGAGGTAAAGTCTCGTATTTCACTTTCAGGGAAGAACTTCCGCCACCTACGGTCATCATTTTAATCGCGTTCTCTCCTATCACAGCAATCTTTTTAGTTTTTAAAAGATTGATTGGCAGGGTTGATTTTTGGTTCTGAAGAAGAACGATGCCTTCTGTTGCGATCTGTTTAGCGGCTGCCATATGATCTTCTGAAGCAATAGAACCAAATGGTTTATTCCTATTCATGGATGTCTTATAAGCCAGCCCCAAAACCCGCCTTACTTTGTCATCCAGTTCTTTGGTCCCAACCTTCCCAGACTTAATCAAATCAAGGTATGGTTTTGCCAGATAATAATTATCATAAGCATTACTGGTACCTTTTGACAGTCCATTGGTCCATGATCCAAATTCTAAATCCAAACCATTATGAATGGCCTGATCGGTATCCAAAACAGCGCCCCAATCCGAGATCACCACACCTTTATATCCCCATTCGCCTTTCAGGATGTCATTTAATAAATATTGATTGTGGCTGGCATGCTGACCTTTATAAAGATCATAAGCTCCCATAATCGTCCAGGAATCGCCTTCCTGAACTGCTGCTTTGAAGGGCGGCAGATAAATCTCATACAATGCCCGGTCATCCAAAATTACGTTGCTTGTATGGCGGAATGTTTCTTGATTGTTCAGGGCAAAATGCTTCACGCTCGTTGCAACACCATTGGACTGAACACCTTTGATATAAGGGACAACCATCTGAGAAGTCAGGAAAGGGTCTTCGCCCATGTACTCAAAATTACGGCCGTTCAACGGTGTACGGTAAATGTTAACACCGGGTCCCAGTATAACATCTTTTTTACGGTATCGTGCTTCTTCTCCAAGAGATTTCCCATAGACAGATGACATATTCCTGTTCCATGTCGCAGAAAGCGCCGTCAAAGCAGGATAAGCAATAATTGAGTCATTGGTCCATCCGGCCTGATCCCACTCGTCCCATAGCACTTCAGAACGTACGCCGTGCGGGCCGTCTGCTGTCCAAAGTTCAGGGATGCCAAGCCTTGGGACACCATGTGAACTGAACTTAGACTGCGCATGGATTAAATTTATTTTTTCCTCCAAAGTCATCTTTGCCAGAGCATCATCTATACGTTGTTCTACGGGTTTGGAATCATCCAGATAAACTGGTAATTTTTTTTGTGCAAAACCAAATTGTGCCATACAACCCAGCATTGACAAAACCATTATTTTTTTGAGCATAACATTTTATTTACTAATACTTTTTTTGAATGCTAAATATACAAATTATAGTATTATCTCAAAATGAGAAAATAAATATCGCCAATGTTATCAGGCTAAGACGGATTCCAAAAGGAAGTAAAGTAAACGGTATGTTAAAAGATAATGCCTGAAAAAACCTACTTGGAAATCTCTGCCTGTAACTTTTTGGTTAATGATTTAAACACCAAATCATAAGAATGATCTATCAGTTTCAAGATCAAATCTTTTTTGAGACCATCACAAACAACTGCGTTCCAATGGGTTTTATTCATGTGGTAAGCACCGGTAATCTGAGGAAATTCTTCGCGTAGGGTCTCGCTCCACTCCGGGTCTGCTTTTGCAGAAAAAGTTGCAGGCTGGTGCTCCAGCGGTATCAGCAGGAACATTTTGCCACCAACTTTGAACACCAGGGTTTCGGAATCAAAAGGCAAACCTTCGGTAACAGCTTTTTTGGACAGACAATACTGGCGGATTTCTTCAACTTCCATAAAAAGTGAAATTAGAATTTAAACGTGTTCTTTGGCAACTCCTTATTAATTTCGATTTTGTTAATCATCATGACATAATCGCTGTCTTTCTTTGGCGAAGAGGATTCTATACGGTAAGCCATCAGCAGATTCCCTACTCTTCTGTAATCAGAATAAGTCAGGATTTCATCTTTCTTGATTTCCCGGTAAAGCATATAATTTTTGACATCAAAATAGTAAACCGTTTTGTTGACATTCTTCGTCAGTTCAATCTTAAAAAAATACTGTTCACCAATTTTTTCTTTACCAAGAAACTTAGCTTCAAAACCTTTATTATCCCAGTCTATAAAGTCGTTATCAAAATTCTCAGGAACGTAATCGTTATACTGTTGCAGTTTGTTCTGCGCATAATTCATGGCATAACCGTTTTTACCATCGTAACCTTCTACAGGGGTTTCTTTACCACCTATTATAATGGCCGTTTTTGTAAGATTGGGGCGCTGCTGGTAGATTTTTATAGGATACTGGTCATTTACACCAAGGGTTACTCGGCCCTGTATCTGTACAGTATTCAGAAGTTTCCAATTGGTAAGGCCGCCGGAGTTTTCTATATTTTTATCAATGATTTCTTTAGCACTTTGTGCCGTGGCAGTAATAGAAAAAATGATGGATAATATATAGATTAACTTTTTCATGTGTAGATTTTTATTTTTTCCAAAGGCTATATGCCATCGCGTGATCTTCATGGATATTGGCCTGCAAAGTTGCTAATAGCAATTTAGTGAATTAATTTTAAGGCCTCAAAGATAATTATTTTTTACACGCAGGCTATTTCAAATCTTAGGTTTAACCTTATTTTATAAAACGTAAGGCTATGATTTTTTTCCTTCCCCGCATTATTCGTGCGCTTTGGTTTGTGTTTTGAATGACTTGAAATTATTAACATTCTTAATCTAGTTTAACTGACAATTTTATGCGAGAAAACAATAACTGCAGTATTGCGATGATTGGTGGCGGTCCGGCAGCACTTCTTTTACTTAAAAACATGCTGGACCATGCGTTTTTACCGGATAAAATATATGTCTTCGAGAAGAGTAACCGCTTCGGTACAGGGATGCCTTACAGCAAATACGGTTCTGGGAAGGAACACGTGGCCAACGTTTCCGCCAACGAATTACCCAATTTCACCATTGATTTTGAAACCTATATAAGAGATCATCCAACCAGCGATTATCCGGATTTTGTATCAGACGGTTCAGTCAATCCATATCAGGTGATACCAAGACTTCTTTTGGGCGATTATCTGGAATTTCAGTTTGACTGGTACATCCATCAGTTGAGGGAAAAAGGCGTTGAAATGATTTGCAAAAAAAACTGTCCCGTAAAAGATATTGTACGAGCAAAAGAACCGATGTTATATCATATTATATCCGAAAATGATAATGTATTTTTGGCCTCAACCATCATTCTCTGCACAGGCCATACCTGGCCAAAAAAAAATGAAGGCACCGTTAAAAACTGGTACGATTCACCCTATCCGCCATCCAAATTTGTTGGGCCAAATAATTTTTCCGTTGCGATCCGCGGGACATCGCTCACCGCAATAGATGCCGTGAAAACCCTGGCGCGGCTCAACGGTCATTTTGAATATGTGGATAAAGATCATTTGAAATACCAGCTGAATCCTGAATCGGAAAAATTCAGAATCGATCTTTTCTCTACTGGTGGTTTTTTGCCTGCGCTGCGTTTTCATTCAGAAGGTGAAGCGTACAGTAACGACTGGATAATGTCTTTGCCCGAAATCTACGAGTACAAGCGCCAGCACGGTGGTTTTGTTGACTTAGATTATGTTTTTGAAATTAATTTTAAAAAGCCTCTGAAAAAGAAAGATCCCGCTTTTTATAACCAAATAAAAGACCTTAGTATAGAAGCATTTGTTGAAAAGATGCTGAGCATCCGAAAAGAACTGGATAGCTTTGACCTCTTCGAAGCGGAGTACAAAGAAGCTGAAAAATCAATAGACAGGCATAAACCGATAAGCTGGAAAGAAGCGTTAGCCGCATTTAGCTATGCGATGAATTATCCTGCTAAGCATTTTTCTGCAGAGGACATGCTGCGCCTGCGAAAAACGCTGTTACCCCTGATATCGATTATTATTGCATCGTTACCGCAAGGTTCTTATAAAGAACTCATGGCGCTTTATGACGCCGGAATTATAGATCTTATACAGGTAGATAAAGAAAGCCATGTTGAGCCGGGAACAGACGGTGGTGGCATTTATCATTATCAGTCACCGGATAAAAAACCCATAGAGAAATATTATCCAATGTTTGTGGACGCGATTGGGCAGCAACCGATGGATTTGGCAGATCTTAATTTTGATGGACTCAAGGAGGATCAACTTGTCAGTACTGCTTATCTCAATTTCAAAGATAATCAAAATGCCGAAGAACTCTTAAAAGAAGATACCGATGATCCTATTTTCCGCTCATTCCAAGACCAGTATTCGCTCCGGGTTCATGGTCTGGAAATTAACGATTATTTCCAATCTCTTAACAATTATGGTGCAATCATCGATAGTCTTTACATCATGGCAGTACCATTTATTGGTGGATTAAACCCTGATTATTCCGGCCTGGATTTTTGTGATACAGCGGCAGAGCGCATTGTTAATTCATTACTATCCAAAAAAAGTAGGATTATGAATTTTACTGATTAAGGCAATTAATAATTTTAAAAAATTATTGATTTAATTTTAATTTTCGGCATTAATAATACATTATCGTTTATAAAAAACTATTATTTGTAAAAATATTTATAATTTAGCGGTCCTTAATTTTTATAATGAAAAGATATATTTTTACTATTTGTGTTGGTTTATTTGGGATTACAAATGCCCAGATACCAACCGGTTATTACGATGGTACCGATAATTTGACAGGTACAGCACTTAAAAATAAACTGAGCGAGATTGTAGCTCGGGGACATAAGGATATGGGGTATAACTGGACAGTATTTTCTTCTGCAGACCGTGATAAATATTATGAAAAAGATAATACCTTGCTAGATATTTATTCCGAAAACCCAGCAGGACCAGATCCCTATAATTATAATATCCCGGGCGGACAGTGTGGTAATGTTGGTGCAGAAGGAAAATGCTACAATAGGGAGCACACCATCCCACAATCAACATTTAATGAAAAATACCCAATGAGAAGCGATTATCACCACCTTCTCCCTACTGATGGTAAAGTTAATGGTTTACGTGGTAATTTTCCATATGGGGAAGTGGGCAACGCTAGCGAAACCTCAAAAAACGGATCTAAACTTGGAAACAGCAAAATGAATGGCTATTCCGGGACTGTTTTTGAACCAATTGATGAGTTCAAAGGTGACATTGCCAGGATTTACTTTTACTTTGCGACACGATATCAGTCACAGATCACCAGTTTTAATTATGCAATGTATGACGGTTCTACTGACAAGGTTTTTGCAGAACCATTCAGATCAATGCTTCTTAAATGGCATCAGCAGGACCCGGTATCCCAGAAAGAGATCGACAGGAATAATGCTCTTGCGGCTTATCAGGGTAACAGAAATGCTTTTGTAGATCATCCTGAATTTATTGCTAAAATATGGGGAAGTGTGATGGCCGTAGATGATGCATCATTTTCAAAAAATCTTAAAATTGCGCCAAATCCCGTGAAAGGTAATGTGATCTATGTGACGGGCGATAACCTGAAAAAATTCCCAAAAGCAATGATCTATAACCTGGTTGGGCAAAATGTACAGACTATTGAAAATCCTTTTCAAAACGGAAATTCTATCAAGCTGAATAATTTACCTAAAGGTATCTATATCCTAAAAACAGGAGATCTTAACACCAAATTTGTTGTTGAGTAATTTCATAACATCCACACATAAAAAAGGAGCGAAATATATTTCGCTCCTTTTTTTTATCGTGTCAAAATTATTTATTAATCTTAACAAGCTCTACATCAAAAATCAACCATGCATTAGGCGGAATTACGCCACCTGCACCTCTTTCTCCGTAGCCTAAACTTGGTGGGATCAGAAAAGTAGCAGTTTCGCCTTCCTTCAATAACAGGATGCCTTCGTCCCAGCCTTTGATCACCTGTCCTACTCCAATTGGGATATCGATAGGTTCATTTCTTTTAAAAGAACTGTCGAATTCCTCGCCGCTTACCAGTTTACCTGCATAATGAACAGATACCTGATCTCCTGCTACAGGAGCGGCTCCGGCCGTTGTTTTTGTAATTTTATAAAAAAGCCCTGATGGTGTAGACTGCATGCCGGCTTTTAGATCATTAACCAATTTCTCCTGATTTTCTGCAAATTCTTTTAATTTCCTTTGCTTTTCCTCTTCAGCTTTGGCCAGATACACTTTATTATTATCCTGGATTTTTGATTTACCTTCGTTAAAGATTTTGGCAGCATCATAATGTTTATATTGGTCGCCTTTGCCAAAGATCGCTACTTTATTAAGGACAATATCCGTCTTTGGTTTATCCTGAGGACCTTTTTCTACATTAGCAATAGAATCAATTACCGCTTCGCCTTTTACAACTTTACCAAAAATAGTATGACGGCCGTCTAACCACGGTGTTGCTACCTCTGTGATAAAGAATTGAGACCCATTGGTATTCGGCCCAGAATTAGCCATAGATAAAATTCCTTTCCCTGTATGCTGAAGATCATTTTTCTCGTCATCAAATTTATAACCCGGATCGCCCATTCCTGTACCTTTTGGATCACCGCCCTGAATCATAAAATCTTTGATAACACGGTGAAAGATAGTCCCGTCATAGAATGGTTCACCTTTTTTCTTTGCTTTGTTTTCTATTTTACCTTCGGCAAGCCCAACAAAGTTAGCCACAGTAACCGGTGATTTTTGGTCTTCAAATTTTACAAGGATATCACCTTTGCTGGTTGTCAAATTTCCGTAAAGCCCGTCTGGCAGGCTTTTGTAAGTTTCTTTGTCTATTTCCAATGTTTTACAATTTAATAATGTTAATAATGTTACCGATAGTGCAATGATTTTTTTCATATATATAGTTAACTCCTTTATAGTGCTTTCAGTTTGATAATCAGTGGCATGTCATTGGATATTTTTTTATTGTCGCCATAAGTTCCGTAAGCTAAAACAGAAGGTATCAGCAACTCCGCTTCCTGACCTTTATCCAAATACCTTACAGCGTCTTCCACCGCGTCCATCTCGTTGAAATGCCCTAATTCTACATTGATATTCTCAACGGGTGTGTCGTATAGTTTTACCCTGTCAAAATCATAAATGAAATACTGGTAAGAGACTTTCTCACCATTATTTTTGCGGTGGTGATTTTCGAGATTTTCTATATTCACCCAATAGTTCATGCCCATAGGGTAATATTTTGTGTTCTGAGATTTGATCCAGTCTTCAATTTGTGCCCTCTCCAGATTGTTAAGTTCTTTTGACCTGTTTTTGGAAATGGTCATCTCATCTTCAGACAAAAACTGATCTTTCTGCGGATAGACCGGAGTTTGCTTAGAGCATGAGGCTGCAGAGACTAATAATATGGAGATTAATATATATTTCATGATTCAATAATTAGCTGATATTTTCATCAGAAAATCTTTTGCGAAAATAAGGATTTTATCAGACTTAATTGGCATCAAAACAAAAACCGGAAAAAATTTCCGGCTTTGTCGATCATTATATAATATTTAATTCTTAAAGGTCATAAACCTGTTCTTCAACAAGGACTCTCCACCCAAAAGGATCTTCAGCCTGATTGGTCTGGATATCTGTCAAATCTTTTTTAAGCATGGCCGCAAAACTCTCCTCTTCGGATAATTTTGGCAAAAGCAAATGCTCATCATTGTAACCCAAGGCTTCAAAAATACTAGTAACCACAGCGGTTCCTACGCCCCACACTTCTTTGAGTGTCTCGTTTCTCTGTGCTGCTATAACGTCTGAAACTTTGACGTCGCCTACAACCACTTCCAGGTTCCTTCTTTTTGCTAACTGTAGAAAACTGTCTCTGGTAACGCCATCCAGGATTTTCTCAGAAGTCTTGGGCGTGTAAATGGTGTCATTAATTCTCACGAAGACATTCATAGTGCCACTTTCTTCAAAATACTCATGGGTGCTGTCATCTGTCCAGATAATCTGGTCATAACCTTCTTCTATCGCCAGCTGTGTGGGATAGAAAGATGCAGCGTAGTTACCTGCTGCCTTAGCGAAACCAACGCCACCGTTAGCCGATCTCGAATAATGATCAGAAATCTTAACAGAAACCGGTGCTGCATAATAACTTTTTGCCGGTGTAGCCACAATAGCAAACAGATATTTTTCAGACACTCTAGCCTTCAGCGCTTCTTCGGTTGCGAACAACAATGGCCTAATGTATAGAGACATTCCTTCACCGTGAGGGATCCAGTCTCTGTCTATATCAACCAGGGTTTTCAATCCTTCCATAAAAATTTCTTTCGGAATCTCAGGAATTGCCAATCTTTTTGCGGATTTGTTAATACGTTCAGCGTTCTTTTCCGGACGAAAAAGGAAGACTTTGCCATCTTTATCCTTGTAGGCCTTCATCCCCTCGAAACACGCCTGACCATAGTTAACCCCCATCATCGCAGGGGTAAAACCTATCGGGCCATAAGGAACCAACTGTAGATCCCCCCATTTTCCGTTATTGTATTCACAAATTATCATATGATCTATAAAAGTGTTCCCGAATGAGAAACTTGTGGGATCAAATGAAGAAATTCTTGGGTTTGAAGATTTTTGAATTATCATCTTTTAAATTTTTATTGAGGTATTACAAATATATAATAATTTTCTAAGAATAAAAATTTAGATTAATTTTGTCAAAAATTAAATTTGAAAAGAGAATTAATCACCACGAGAGATGGCAGCAAAACCCTATTAATACAGGATCTTGAGGAAACTTACCACTCCAGGCACGGTGCTTTGCAAGAGGCAGAACATGTATTTATCAAAAATGGATTCGAATTAAAATATGATTGCGATATCAATATTCTTGAGTTAGGTTTTGGTACAGGTCTTAACGTTTTAGTAACATTTGATGAATATTTGCGAAATGATAAAAATCATACCGTGAATTATTTTGGTATAGAAAAATATCCGGTTTCTTTGGAAGAAGCGGCAGAATTATCTTATTCGGATCTGTTTGATGACCAAAAATTAAAAGATTTGGCACTGGAAATTCACAAGACTCAATGGGAAAAACCTATTGAAGTGGCGCCGGGTTTTTTCCTTAATAAAATCCAGAATGACTTTTTTAATATAAAAGATATAGATCTGCCACCTATTGATCTTGTCTATTTTGACTGTTTTGGCGCACGTGTGCAGCCGGATCTTTGGGAAAAAGAACTTATAGAAATTGTAGCTTCCACAATAAAACCCGGAGGTTTACTAACTACTTATTCATCCAAAGGCAGTGTTCGCAGAATCTTAACCGAACTCGGTTTCGAAGTAGAGAAAAAGGCAGGCCCTCCCGGAAAGCGGGAAATGATTAATGCCTGGAAAAAATAATTTTACTAATTTAGGCCTTCACAAATCACAAATTATATGATTGACAAAATTAATGTCCGCGTGTATGCACTTTGTATCAGAGATAAAAAATTACTGGCTCTGCATGAGGAATATGCCGGGGATTTTCTGGTAAAACTGCCTGGCGGCGGATTAGAATTTGGAGAAAGCGTTATAGAATGCCTTAAAAGAGAATTTCAGGAAGAGCTGAATCTGGAAATCGAAGTGAAGGAGCATTTTTACACCCAGGACGATTTTCTGGTCTCGCGTTTCCGGGATAACGAGCAACTCTTAACCATCTATTTCCTTGCCGAAATCCTGAACGAAGAAGACCTCCTGATCCTGGACCCTTGTATAGAAAAGACAGAATGGTTTTCTCTGGAAGGCGAAAATCCTTTCCCATTACCTGTTGATAAAAGGGTGTTTGAGCTGGCAAAAGAAAAATTCCTAAAGTAATATACTACAGGATTTTTTTTTATCAGTACTGATGTTGATTATTGCGCTTCTACAAAATTAACGTCTCCATCATACTTTTTATCAATAATTAGTACTAGAGCCGATCTGGAAGTAAAAGTCCTGTTTTCACCAACTGATTTCTTGTATGTAACCTCTAAGATATTGGCATTTTTCTTAACAGATATAGGCTTAAGGTCTACAAGCTGGGATGAAGTGTCCTCAACCTGAGCCACTACAAACTCTTTAGAAAAATCAATCGGTGTAGGTTTACCGTTTCGACCCATGCTTGCTGCTGCTCCAAAAACTTTGTCGAAATCAGCCTGAGATTCTATCTTGGTATTGCCGTAGGCTGCAGCTACTGTATTCTTCACAAAGTAATTTTTCGCTACTTTGTAAGGCACATTTGCATTAAGCCTGGAATCTCCCGGCTTCACAGAAGAATTACAAGACATTAGCGTAATGGCTGACACAGCCAAAAAAGCGCTCCTGCCCAATCTTTTGCCACCAGTTAATCCTAACGCAGTTATTAAATTTAAAAAAGTTTTTTTCATATATCAATTTTTATTGTTTTTAATAGTAATAAATTATCGCCAGATCTTCATCTTTATTAGCGTTTCTAAATCGTGGCGACTTCATATTCATCATTTATTTTGTTTGTTCAGTCTTCTTTGTAATTCCTCTTTCTGATAATCTTTTACGGTTTTGCCGGAGCCGTCGTGCCGCCAACCTGGCGCATAAAACAGATACATTATCCTGTCCCGTATGCTAAGGCCGGGTTGCCTCAGGTCTTTGGCAATCTTTTTCCATTCATAAAAAACCAGATTCACAGGCCCTTTATCTTCCATCTTAGGATAAATACCATATTTAATAGGCACATCGGGAACTTCTTTCTCAAAGGTACCAAAAATCCTGTCCCAAATGATAAGCGCCATGCCCATATTTCTGTCCAGATAGCGTATGTTGCAGGCATGATGAACCCTGTGGTGTGAAGGTGTTACCATAAACCATTCCAAAAAGCCCATACTTTTTACCGTTTGTGTATGCACCCAAGTCCCATAAACCTGCAAAACGGAATAAGCCACCATAATATGCCACGGATTAAATCCTAAAAATGCTAATGGCGAAAAGTAAAGATATCTGTATAACGGTTGTAAAACAGGACTCCTGAAACCGGTGGTGATATTAAAATGGTCTGAACTGTGATGCGTGATATGTACCGCCCAAAACGCCCTGGAATGATGATCTACGTAGTGCAGTACATAATACACAAAATCCTGTAATATAAAAACGGCTACAAAATACCAGATGTTAAATTCCCACGTAAAAATCCTGTGATGGTAAAAGAAAAACATCACTGCCATAGAAACGCCTTTCATCAGTAAATCTAGACCATAATTAAGGATCGCAAGATAGATATTTGACAAGACGTCCCTGGTCTCATATAATTTTTCCTTATTAAAATGGCTGTAAAGCATTTCTCCCAATATGACAACCGTATGCACCGGTATAGACCACATATAGATAATGCCCTGCCCATTCTCGCTAAAGATTTCTTTCATTATTTGTGATTCTGATATTTACAAATTCCAAAGCAGATGATCATACTGCTGAAGTATAATCTCCTTAGAAAACCTGGAATTAATTGTTTCTTTGATAAGTTCCTTGTTATTGTTTTTATTATTATTTAATGCCCTCAAGATGCTGTCGGCAAAAGCATCATAATTTTCTATAGGGGCAATCTCACCATTCACCTGATCTTTGATAATCTCATCAATACCGCCCGGGCAATCATTGGCAACAGAATAGACGCCACAGGTCCCAGCCTCCAGAAGGACATTGGGAAAACCTTCATAGCGGGAAGAGAGAATGAACAGATCCGCATACTTTAGATACTGGTAAGGATTACTTTTTTTACCATGAAATATTACATGATCCAGCCCCAGCATTTCCTTCATCCTGATCAGGATTTCTTTGTCTTTGCCGTCGCCCAAAATATGCAGCAGAATGTTTTGATCCTTTAGCCTGGTAAAAACCTTCAGAAGGTTGTCAAAACCTTTTCTGGCTGACAAATTGCCAATAGCAACGACATTTTTATACTGAACAGAGAACGCCGCGGGCCTGACAGATTCTTTAAGTTTTTCTTCAATAAAACTGACATCAACAGGATTATTGATCTTAATGATTTTCTTTTTCTTAACACCAAAATTTTTTATAAGATCCTGCTGCATATCATTACTTTGGGCAATGATTCTGTCGTAAGCGTTATAAAATTTGTAAAAAAACCTTATTTCTCTTCTGGTAACGTGTTTTGAGACTACATTCGTTTCCCTGGCAACAAACTTGGTATAGGGAAAAAGTTTTGTAAAAAGTGCCAAATAAGCATTAACCTCTCCAAAACCTGTGAATACAATGTCAGGCTTCCGCCGCTTGATTTCCAGCAGGATTGGTTTTAGAGAATGTCGTATCCTTTCCGTTGCAATATCAATAATCTCAACGTCAGGCTGTAACAGATCAAGATAAGCACCCTCTTTCCTCAAAAGTAAGATAGAAGGTATATACCGCTCTCTGGGCAGATTGTTGGCCAGCGTGGTGACAATACGCTCAGCACCACCAGCCTCTAGATCAGGTAATATGAATATTATTGATTTTTTCATCAATTGCAATGGATCAATAAAGGTAAAAATAAAACAGTCCAAAATTACAAAACAGCAGCGGAAAATCCTATTCATTAATAAACGAAGATTCTTAATCATTACAAAAAGCCGCTCTGTAAGCGAAAAAACAAAACCATCTTCTCTATTTATTAAGGAAAATATAACAAATTGTAAGAATTAATATTTAATTTATAATACAAATCAAACCAATTTGCTAAATTTGTTTATAAACACTTAAAACTATGAGATACAAACTGTTAAAAAGGAATAGGATTTTCCGTTCAGATTCTCATTCTCGTTTTATTAAATGGATGAGGGAAACGGATCTTCAGCAATGGAATGATAATAAGGATTTTATGGAAGGCTATGCCTACCGGAAATCTACGTTTGAGAATATGTTTATCCGTTATGATAATGAAGATGTCTTTGTAGAAGATCTTCAAAAAAATAACCTTTTGAAGATCGAATCCTCAAAAGGTCTGTTTGGTTTATTTCAGTTCTAATCTAATCTAATAAATCGAAGGATATTTCTCCAGATTAATTTCATTAAATAATTTATAAACTTTTTCTACTACATCATCTACCGAAGGCTTGCTGAAGTAGTCACCATCTGTGGCATAGGCAGGCCTGTGGTTTTCTGCTGAGATGGTTAACGGCTCAGAATCCAGGAACCTGAATGCTTTTTGTTTTTCAAGCACCTGTTGCAGGATAAAGGCTGACGTACCGCCTTCCACATCTTCATCTATAATTACCAGACGGTTGGTCTTCTTGATGCTGGTTACAATATCATGACTGAGATCAAAAGGTATCAGGGATTGTATATCAATGACTTCTGCAGAAATACCCACTTTTGCGAGTTGCTCTGCGGCTTCGGTAACAATCCGCCATGTGGAACCGTAAGTGACCAGTGTAACATCCGTTCCCGGGGATGTGATCTCTACTTTCCCAACAGGCACTGTAAACTCACCAATATTGTCCGGTTGTTTTTCTTTGAGACGGTAACCGTTGAGGCATTCTACTATAAGGGCAGGTTCATCACTTTGCAACATAGTATTATAAAATCCTGCGGCTATAGTAAGGTTTCTTGGAACCAGAATATTAATCCCTTTTGCAAGGTTAAGAATCCCGGCCATTGGCGAACCTGAATGCCAAACGCCCTCTAGCCTGTGCCCTCTTGTACGGATAATTACGGGAGCTTTTTGCCCACCTTTGGTCCTGTATTGCACTGTAGCAAGATCATCACTCATCCCCTGAAGGCAGTAGAGAATGTAATCAAGATACTGGATCTCTGCAATTGGCCTGAGCCCACGCATGGCGAGACCAATGCCCTGGCCAAGAATCGTAGCTTCGCGGATACCGGTATCAGCAATCCTTACAGCACCATACTTTTCCTGAAGCCCTTCAAGCCCCTGATTAACATCACCAATATTACCACTGTCCTCACCAAATATAAGTGCATCCGGATATTTTGAAAATATTTTATCAAAGTTGTTTCTGATCACTACCCTGCCATCAACGATGGCTGAATTTTCCGAATAAACAGGTTTTATGACCGGAACATTGGTAGCACGCCATTGCGACTCTGAATATAAATGGGAAGAATAGTTTTCGGTCTCGTTTGCTGCCACTTCTTCGAAGGCCTGCTTCAACAGTGCAACAGCCTCAGACTGTACGCCCCTCACGGTTAATAAGGTTTTTCTGACAAGATGGAATATATCTTTTTTACTGACTGAGATTAAGCTGCCAAATTTATCCAGGTGAGCCGTCACATCAGGATTGCTCTGGGCAACCGCTTGTACTAAAGGCACCAATATATTTTTAGTTTCCGCTATAGCTTTCTGATATCTGACCCATGCTTTTTTCTGCCCTTCTTTTACTTTCACTTTAGCATCCGCATCTATCTCATCCAGCTCTTCTTTGGTCGCAATCGTCTGTAATTCGGAATCTTCATCAAATTTGAAAGAATAACCGACAATCCATTCTTTGAATTTATCAAGACAGTCAAAATCAGACTCAAATCTCAATCTGTTCTCATCTTTATAACGCTCATGAGAACCTGATGTAGAATGACCCTGAGGTTGTGTCACTTCAATAACGTGGATTACCACCGGAACTCTTTGTTCTCTCGCAAGCATCTCTGCTGTAGCATACACATCCATCAGTGCGGGATAATCCCAGGCTTTCACCTGCATTACCTCACAGCCCTGAGCTTCCCCTTCTTTTCTCTGAAAACCGGATAACATCTCAGCAATATCAGTTTTGGCTCTTTGGTTTTGGGTAGGTACCGAGATACCATAGCCGTCATCCCATATCGAGATAATCATGGGAACCTGTAGTGCGCACGCAGCATTGAGTGTCTCCCAAAAGTGGCCTTCTGCCGTAGAAGCATCTCCAATAGTACCGAATGCAATCTCATTACCATCTTTAGAAAACTTCTCAGACCCTGGGAACTTAACGGATTTATAAACATTAGAAGCCTGTGCCAATCCCAATAGTCTTGGCATCTGGCCGGCAGTCGGCGATATATCTGCAGAAATATTTTTCTGTGCTGTAAGATCTTTCCAACTCCCATCTGGATTAAGGCTCCTTGTGGCGTAATGCCCATTCATCTGTCTTCCGGCAGATGCTGGTTCTCTTTCTACACTGGTATCTGCATACAGTTGTGCAAAAAAACTTTCTATCGTTAATGCACCAACTGCCAAAGCAAAAGTCTGATCCCTGTAGTAGCCGGAACGGAAATCACCATCTTTAAAAACCTTCGCCATTGTAAGCTGCGGCAACTCTTTACCATCACCAAAAATACCGAACTTTGCTTTGCCTGTAAGGACTTCGCGCCTTCCCAAATAACTCATCTCACGGGAAATCCTTGCCAGTCTGTAGCTTTCTATAATCTCGTGTCGGAACTCCTGGAATGATAATATTTCGGTATCTATAAAAGTTTCTTGCATGACGATTTCATTTTTGACAAATATAAAATTTTTATAGTAATTTTTACGAAAATGATATTTTAAGTTTTAATAAAAAGTACATTAATCTTAGATATAACATAGCTTCAAACAGAATGATTCCCCATTGAGAGCCATATAATATCGATAATCATAAAAATGTTTTGTATGAAAACAGTCAATCAAATTTATCCAATTTTAACCGTTTCCAGGGCTTTGGGTAAAAAAGTATTGGGAAAGACCTGCCGTGCTTCGTCTGTCATGACGCTCAGGTCGCTGTAGCGGTTGGAAAAATGCCCGAGAATCAACTTGCCTACGTTAGCTTTTTTCGCAATGGTGGCAGCCTCTAGGGCTGTAGAGTGCCCGGTGTAATCAGCCATCTCCTTTAGATTATTAAGAAAAGTCGACTCGTGGTAGAGCACATCCACATTCCTGATAATTGGTATGATATCTTCTTTATACTTGGTGTCACTGCAAAAAGCATAAGAAACCGACGGCTTGGGATCTGTCGTAAGGATAGCGTTTTCTATTATAGTTTCATCTTCACAAATAAAATCTTTGCCCGAGCGCAGGTTTTGAAAATCGCAGATTTCAATTTCTTTGTACCGGGCAATCTCCTTCATATTGAGGTGGCGCTCTTTCGGTTTCTCACGGAACAGATAGCCATTGCAGTAGATCCGGTGGTTCAGCGGAATAGTGAAGACCTCTACCCGCTTGTCTTCATATATTTTTTCTGATACTTTTTTATCCAGCTCATGATATACGACATCAAAACCTTTATAAGTTTCTGTGATTTCAAAAATCGTATCCATCATCTTTTTTATCCCCTTGGGACCATAGATATGCAAAGGTGTTTTCCGACCCAATAACCTAAAAGAGGCCACCAAACCAGGCAGGCCAAAACAGTGATCACCATGAAGGTGGGAAATAAAAATATGATTGATTTTTGAGAAGCGGACTTTGGCTTTGCGCATCTGCACCTGTGTACCTTCGCCACAATCGATGAGAAAGTGCCGTTCTTCCATCTCCAGAAACTGGGCTGTAGGCGAAGAATTGATCGTGGGAATTGCGGAATTAAACCCCAGTATTGTAAGATATGTACTCAATTTTCTAAATTCTATTGAAAATTACCATGTAAAGATACGAAAACATTACAAAAGTTACAGCACACCCCCTCTTATACTGAGATAATCGAGGAATTTTTTCAGGGCTTCGCTGCGGTGGCTGATTTTATTTTTCTCTTCTGGTAACATTTCGGCGAAAGTCATATTGTAGTCATCCGGTATGAAAATCGGGTCATAACCAAATCCTTCCTCACCAAAAACTTCCTGAGTTATATTACCATAAACGCGTCCTTCAAAATAATGTTCACCATCCTGGTCTTTGAAGCACAGCATCGTGATAAAGTAAGCACGCCTGTTGGGTTCATCCTTCATCTCCGCCAGTACTTTCTCAATATTCTTTTTGAAGTTATGGTTGCCTGCGTATCTTGCAGAATAAATCCCCGGCCTGCCGTTGAGCGCTTCCACAACCAATCCGCTATCATCGCCAACACTTGGTTTTCCTGTTTTCTCGAAGCAGTATTTTGCTTTGATTAATGCATTTTCCTGAAAGGTGTTGCCGTCCTCTACGATTTCCTCATTCAGGTTATAGTCAGACAGACTGGTCACGACGTAATCTGATCCCAAAATTTGCTGGATTTCTTCTTTTTTGTGCAGGTTATGTGTGGCTACTAAAATCTCCATGTATTATTATTGATAAATGATTATTAATGTGCTTAAGTTTGGCTATTATAAGGTTTATTGACAAAATTTGAATTGATGGTAAATCCCGAACTCTGCGAAGCGCAACCCGACCTGAGTGGAGCTCATTTTTTGCGAAGGGAAAGCCCTGGCAAAAATAGCGGGAACGGAGGGCGGAAAAGTTGCCATCATTTTTAATCCTTCTTTAATCTTTGTAAATAATATTCTTCTGCAAAGCGAAAAAATAAAACGGGATCATGAAAACAACAATTCCCACGACCAGTAATATTTCGCTTTTTATATGGAACAGACCAGAAAAAGTCTCAGAATCTGTATATAACATCATCACTGCGGATATCAGGTTGTTGAAGGCATGCAACATAATAGACATGAGCAGTGATTTGGTTTTGTAGTACACCAAACCTAATACCAAACCCAACAGCATGGCCCCAACAAACTGCCATGGGTTGAAGTGCGCCAAGCCAAAAATAACTGCCGAAATAATGATTGCCACCACCGGCTTTACCTTATTATTCAGCATGCCTCGCATAATAATCCCGCGAAACAGGATCTCTTCTAAAACCGGGGCGATAATAACCGTCATCAGTATCAAAGACACCGGCTCCTGCAAAAGTTTCGCAAATTGTGCGCTGTAGATCTTGTAAAGTTCGCCCAGCCAACCACCCGTTGTAGGAATCAGCTGTGTGGCATAATCTGCGATCAGCATCATACCGAACATCATGGGAAATATCAGCAGGTAAACGCGCAAGGGCTTTGTTGATAAATCGAAGCGGAGTTTTTTGCCGCTTGATCTTACAATTAACAGATCGAAGAAGATAACCGGCAATAACATCGTAATGGTATAAGCCAACAAGGTGAACCATCCTGTATCCTGAATATCCCGCTGAAGCAGCGATGACAAACCCAACCCGAGCGCATACGCCAAAGATTGGCCAATCAACAATCCGATAAAGAGAAGTAACCCTGAAAAAAAATCAATTTTATAGTCCTGATTCTGCATTATTTAAGTTCTTTCATATATACCAAAGGTTGACCTGCAAATGTTTTGTTTTCCGGATGGAAGATCTTGAAATAATCTCTTAGCACCAGGTCACATCTTACCACGCCCGACTCAAAATAATCATTGGCACGGTCTTTTTCGCGATTATTAATCATAAAGAGCTTACCTGTTTTGAAAACTGCCATCTTAGCATAATTAGGATTGAGTGTTAAGAGCTCTTTCCTATCCTTGTGCGGGCTGATATTGATCCAATAACTGATCTGGGCTGCTTTAACAAAAACTTCTTCAAAACTCATTGGCACCGCCACTGATGCCACGTTATCTGCCATAATATACCTTGCACCAGCATCTTTGATCAGGCGGGCCACGAAGGACTTGCCTCCCGGCAAGAACCACTGGCTGCCGTACATCTCGTTGCACAACACGCCCGGACGATTTGCAGATTGCGATGCTAAGTTCTGAATTTTGTTATAATTTTCGCGGATCAAAGTGTATTTTTTTTCAGCCTGTTCTTCAGCCCCCAATAATTTACCAAACAGTAAGAGGTACTTCGATTTTTCCAACGGATCCTGTTCCAGGAACTCATCCAGAAAAATAAGTTCTATCCCGTTCTTTTTTAATATATCGTAAGTGTTGGCAAAATTGGGAACATAGTTGGTGAAAATAACATCTGGTTTATTGGCCAGTATTTTTTCTATATCATATTTCTGTTCATTTCCTATATTCAGAATTTTTCCGTGATTGATTATCTGATGGATTTTTTCCGAAAAAATGTATTCAGGACTGGAAACACCTGTAATTTTGTCCTCCAAATTAAGTTCGGAAAAGTAGCCGATCAGGCTTGAATTAAGCAGCATGACGGTTTTAAACGGTAATTTGCTTTTTGGTATGGAATTTTTAAATTTCCCCGAGTTGAGTACGACTACATCCCCATTGTCCAAATAATTCACACGTTGTGAGATGGTTACTGTACCAGTGCTTATTTGAGAAGTTTCTTTTTTACAGGAAAAAATTAAAAGAAAGATAAAAAACAGAAAAAAAATACGTTTCATCTTCCAAAGAAAGCAAAATTTGTCTATATTTGCAAACCTTTAAACGAGGCCTCGTGGCGCAACTGAATAGCGCATCTGATTACGGCTCAGAAGGTTACAGGTTTGAATCCTGTCGAGGTCACAAGACCGACATTTGAAGTTTTTACTCTCTTATGTCGGTTTTTTTTATTTTCTAATCCACTGTTATACTGATAGATACATTGAGCGACAATATTCATTTTAGGTGTTTGAAAACTTTTTCCATCAAATTCGACTTTTTTGGGAAATATCAAACACCCTATCGTTCTTTTTGTTAGCAGATCGCCCTGCTGGTAAAGGTTTGAAATGTGTTCCATGGAATCGAGCGCGTTTTCTATTTTTGTCTTGATGTCAAGTTCTTTACTTTCTGAAACAATATTATGAAGCTCCAATTCCAACTGCTCGATTTGTGTTTTTGTGAGTGTTTTTATCTCTTTATAATCGTCTTCATCCAACTTATCAGAAAGATATTTATCTCTAGCATTGGCAATTTTTTCATGAAGTAAGCTAATCTAATTTTTTCCAACCTTTTATTTATTATACAATCCAAATAAAAACCATTCACTATCTGTAAAATATTCCAAGAGAATTAACCGACCAGATTTTTCTTCACTTAATCCGTTCAGATGGTATACCAATCCCTATATATACTCTAGTGGTAACAGCACCTTACAACCTTCTTTCAATGATAATGTAGAACTTGGTTACACGTATAGAAATAAACTAACATTATCTGTTTACAACGACTATACTAAAAATGACTACACTCAGATTTCTAGATTGTCTGAGGGAGTATACAGTTCAATAATGGAAAATAGTTTGAACGTAAATAATACTGGCATAAAATTGTCTTATTACGACACTTTTTTTAAAATTTGGGAGTTCTCAACAAATTTGAGCGCCTATAAAACTAAAACCAGCCCAACATCACTTGAACTTGAAAAGTCCTCTGCAAATTCTTTTTATTATTCATTTGATAATAGCATTGCGCTTAACCAGTCTAAAACTGTATTTATAATGCTTAATTTCTGGCATAGGCTTCCGTTTATTTACGCTAACGTTTATTTAAAAGATATGTTAGAATTTTCTCCAGGTATAAAAGCATCATTATTTAACAAGCAATTACAAATAAGTGCTGTATTAAGTGATGCCTTCAGAACGCTTAAAAATAATGGACATGCCGATTATTCCAATTTGAGAAGAAACTTCACCCAATATAATGATTACAGGAATTTCACATTTAGTCTAACTTACAATTTTGGTAATGAAAAAGTTAAATCCAAATCCCCAAAAATAAATTTTGAAGAAAAGGATAGGACTAATTAAACAAAACCTGTTGTGCATTTAGGAATTTAAAAAAAAAAAAGATTGTCCATTTGATTAAAAAATCGTATATTTAATTGATTACCAAGTCATTAAATACATGAACAATCTTATTCAAAACTACAAAATTATTTTAAAAGAATTGACAAACACCTGTAAATATATTACTACAAGTAAGCAAATTAGGCTTCCAAAAATGTCTGATTTGGAACTTGTGGCACTCAACCTCACTGCAGAATATATGTCTATTAACTCTGAACTACAGTTATTTAGATACATTTCAGGGACTGATTTGGAGGGAAGAATTGAAAGGAGTGTCTACAATAAAAGGAAAAGAAAACTTTTTC